>NZ_JBVIBK010000032.1:0-96515 GCF_055573455.1 Streptomyces sp. NPDC030183 | reverse complement strand
GTACACGGGTCAGGGCCCGGCACGCCGAGAGCACGCACCTGACGCCGCGGGGCCGCCCTCCGGGCGACGGCGGGAATGTGACGACAGGGCCTAGGGGCGCCGCGACACGGCCGACACCACTCGTTCGGCGGACACGTCCGCCGCACGGACGAACCCTCCGCTACGCCACACTTGCGGCCGAATGCCGCGAAGTGGGCGTGGCGGAGGAGGTTGACGATGGCGATTTCCATCTCTGTGGTGCTGCTGCTCGTGATCCTGGCGGTGGTCTTCATGCGCAACGGCGCACTGAAGCTGTCGCATGCCGCCGTCTGTGTGCTGCTCGGTTTCTCCATGGCGAGCACCAGCCTGGCGCCGACCATCCACAACGGCCTCACGGCCACGGCGGACATCGTCAGCAGCCTCAAGCCCTGAACCGGGTCCTCGCGCGCCGGCCCTGCCGTCAGGTCCGGGTGAACACCCCGACACCGTTCGGCACTTCCCGTTCGGCGCCGGCGCTGGGGTGGTTCCGTACGGTGACGCCGCTCCCGTCGGCGGCACGGGCGACCAGCGTGGAGGAGCCGCCGCCGTCCAGGCTGAACACGTCGTCCGAGCCCAGCTTCCGCATCACCTCGGCGACCTCGGCGACGGTGAGCCCGGACCGGTGGGCGGGGGCGCCGTCCAGGGCGAGCAGCAGCAGGCGGCGGCCGTCCCCGGCGACACCGGCGGCCGTGCGCACCGCCGAGACCGCGTCGTCCAGGCCCGGCAGCGGCAGCCCGTCCCGCACGACCGGGTAACCGCCGAGCGCGAAGGCGTAGGCGGTGCGGGACCCCGCCGCCACCAGGCGGTGCCGTACCTCGACCGGGTCGCCGGGGGAGAGCTTCCTCAGCCACCGGGCGCCCGCCTCGCGGCCGACGAGGACCGTGGCGCCGGGCGCGACGGCACCGCTGCCGGGCGCGGGCGCGACGGAGACCACCCGGCCGTTCGCGACCAGCACCTCGTGGACGTCGGTGCCGCAGGGCGCCGCCCGGTCGGTGTCGGTGCCGCACACGGCCCGCAGCCGGGAGACGGTGCCCCAGTCGGAGGTGAACGCCCCTACGGAACCGACCGGCAGGGCGTACTGGTTGAGGCCGCCGAGCGGCAGGACGCCCTCGGCGGTGGTGACGGAACCGTCGAGGGCGATGCTGTCGAGGCGGGCCGTGCCGTCGGCCGTGACACCGAGCACGTCCTTGGTGCTCGTACCGGGCGGCAGGGCCGGGCCGAAGCGCTGGCCGTCCGGCACGGCGGCCTTGAGCGCGCGCCCGTCCGCGATCGCCGGACCCACGGGGGCTCCGGTGGCCGTGACACCGGGATGCTGGACCTCGGTGATGTTGAAGAAGTCGCCGTTGACGCCGGCCACGGCGCCCGCGGCGGTCGCCATCCGGGACACGGTCTCCCGCGCGGCCACCGCACCCGGGTACAGCAGGCCCACCCGGACCCGGCGGTTGCGCAGGTCGACGCTCAGCACATGGGCGTGCGCCACACCCATCGCGGCCGGTACGTCGAAGTGGGCGTAGGTGACGCCGGGCGCCAGTTCGGCGGCCCGGGGCGCGCCGGTGGCCGGCGCCGCCCCCACGAGGGCGACGCCGGTGAGCACACTCCACGCCGCGAGAACCGTCCGTACCGTTCTGAACCGTCCGCCACGACGTGTCACGGTGCCCCCTGATGTCTCGTCAACCGTCCCAGGACCCGGGGGAAGTGCACCAGACGACTACCGGCCGGGCGGCGGCTCCTGGCCGACGACGCGGGAACGGATCAGGAAACGCACTCCTTCGGGTGCCTCCAGGGAGAAACCGCTGCCCCGGCCGGGTACGACATCGACGATGAGCCGGGTGTGACGCCACACCTCGTACTGGCCGCGGGACATCCAGAAGCCCACCGCCTCGTCCATCCCGTCGACCTCCAGTTCCGCGAGGAGGACGTCCGAGTCGCCCGTACGGAACTCGCCGTCCGGGTAGCACATGGGGGCGCTGCCGTCGCAGCAGCCGCCCGACTGGTGGAACATCAGCGGGCCGTGGGCCGCCCGCAGCCGCCGGAGCAGGTCGGCGGCCGCGGGGGTCAGCTCTACACGCGGGACCACATCCATGGCCGCAGTCAACGCCCCGTCAGGTTGCGAGGACGTTGCGTGGACCCCGTCGGGCGGGACCGGACCGGGCGGGGGAGTTGGCCGGATCGGAGCGGTGCCGGGTGGGCGGGGCTTCCGGCAGGTGACACGTGTGCGCAGGTCGTTCGGCACCTGTCACAGCAGTACATCGATTTCGTTGGTCACTTGACTACCGGGCGTCACACGCGATTGGCTCCGCCCAGCGAAAGTCAGCCAGTCGCCGCACGTCAGCGCGGTGATCGCGGCGATTTCGCCGTCTCCGACGTCCCGCCTTGGTCGCACAGCGAGGTGCCGCACCCTCATGAACCCCGCCGCACACCGACTTTCCACAGCGTTCCGCGCCGCGGCGCTCGCCGCCGCCGTCTGTCTCACCGTCGCCGGCTGCTCGTTCCTCGGCGGCACCGCCTCCGACGCGGGCGACGGCACGTCGGGCGGGCCGGGTTCGGGCGGGATGAGGGTCGCCCTCATCGCCCACGGGGCGGAGGGGGACGTCTTCTGGGACCGGGTGCGCAAGGGAGCGGAGGCCGCGGCCGCCAAGGACGGCATCGACCTGACGTTCGTCAGCGACCCCGACGCCGCGGGCCAGGCGAAACTGGTCCGGGACGCGGTAGCCGACAAGGTCGACGGCATCGCGGTCACCCTCGCCAAGCCGCGGGCCATGCGGGGCGCGGTCGCCGAGGCCCGCGCGGCCGGCATCCCCGTCGTCGCCCTCAACTCCGGCATCGACGCCTGGCGCGCACAGGGCCTGCTGGGCTTCTACGGCCAGGACGAGAGCGTCGCCGGCCGGGCGCTCGGCAAGGAACTGGACGCCCGCGACGCCCGGCACGCCGTCTGCGTCATCCACGAGCGCGGCAACGTCGCCCTGGAGGCCCGCTGCGCCGGCGTCCGCAAGACCTTCGGCGGACTGACCGAGACCCTCTACGTCGACGGCGCCGACATGGACCAGGTCACGGGGGTGATCGCCGCGAAGCTCCGTCAGGACCCCAGCATCGACGAGGTCGTGACCCTCGGGGCGCAGTACGCGCTCGCCGCCGTGGACTCGGTGAAGAAGGCGGGCGACCGCGCCGAGGTCGCCACCTTCGACTTGAACGCGGACATGGTCAAGGCCGTGAAGAGCGGCGCCGTGCAGTTCGCCGTGGACCAGCAGCCGTACCTCCAGGGCTACCTCGCGGTCGACGGGCTGTGGCTCTACCGCACCAACGGCAACGTCAGCGGCGGCGGCGTGGAACCGGTGCTCACCGGCCCCGCGTTCGTGACCCGGAAGAACATCGCCGGGATCGAGAAGTTCGCCGCGAACGGCACCCGGTGAGCCGCGCCGACCTCTTCGAACATCCCGACCAGGTCCGCCGTTCGGACACGGGTTCACCACGCATCCCAAACATCCGGAACGGTCCGGTAACGGCGACACCAAGCTTTGCGCCTCCCCCCACGCAGGCGTTCCCTCGTGCGGATAACATCCTGCGCATCCCCCGCGCACCGTACTGACGGGTGCCCACCCACCACCCTCGGTCGCCGAAGTCCCGCCCCCTGACCCTTCCGCTCCCCGCCAACCGCCCAAGGACGACGATGCCCCCAAGGACCGGCGCCCGGCGCCGTCTCGGCTCCATACGTCTCTCGCTGATCCTGCTGGCCCTCATCCCCAGCGTCACGCTCACCGCGAGCTGGGCCATGACGACGACGCAGATGTTCTCCGAGGGGCTGCGGCTGCGGGCGCAGACGGGGCTGAGCAAGTCCACCGGCGCCATGGGCACCGAGGCCACCCTGGCCCTCCAACGCGAGCGCGCGCTCTCGGCCGCCCACATGGCCGCCCCCGGCGGTTCCACGGCGGCCCTGGAGGAGCAGCGCAGGAAGACGGACGTGGCGGTCGCCCGGCTCGCCGAGAAGGCGGACGCCATCGAGAAAGCCCCCGACCGCATCGGCGAGCGGCTGTACTCGGTGATGGCCGGCTCCGGCAGCCTGGAGTACTACCGGGGCCAGGTGGACAACCCCACCGACATCACCCCCGAGCAGATCCTGGACCAGTACACCGAGATCATCGACGGCCAGATCCACGCCTTCCAGGAGCTGTCCCAGGTCGACGACGGCGACCTCACCTCGCAGGCCGGCCCCCTCGTCACCCTCGAACAGGCCGCGGAGCTGGTCTCCCAGGAGGACGCTCTCCTCACCCTGAACTGGCCGGCCGGAGAGCTCGACGACGCCTCCCAGCAGCGGTTCGCGCAGGTGGTCAACGCCCGGCGCTGGCTCGTCGACAACCAGCTCGTGCCTTCCCTCGAAGGAGAGGTGAAGAGCGAGGTCGAGCGCATCGTCCGGGACAAGGACTGGCAGAACCTCCAGGAGGTGGAGGACGAGGTCCTCCTGGCCCGCGCCACCGGCAAGGGCGAGTCCCGCCGGATCGCGCTGCCCGACTCCCGGGAACGCTGGGACACCGCGATGGAAACCCTCTCCGTCCAGTACGAGAAGCTGATCAGGGAGCAGACCCGCGCCCTGCTCGACCGCAGCGGCGCCGAGGCCCGCGGGCTCCTCATCAAGGCCGGCTCGCTCAGCGCCGCCGGACTCGCCGCGCTGCTGCTGTGCATCGTGATGTCCTGGCGCATCACCCGCTCCCTGTCGCTGCGGCTGCGCGGCCTGCGGACCGCCACCCTCAGCCTCGCCCAGGAGCGGCTGCCCGACGTCGTGGCCCGCCTGGAGCGGGGCGAGAAGGTCGACGTCGACACGGCGGCGGCCCCCCTGGACTACGGCACCGACGAACTCGGCCAGGTCGCCAAGGCGTTCAACGCGGCCCAGCGCACCGCCGTGCACACCGCCGTCGAACTCGCCGACACCCGGCGCGGCTTCCAGCGCGTCATCCTCGGCATCGCCCGGCAGAGCCAGAACCTGGTCAACCTCCAGCTCAGCAAACTCGACCAGCTGGAGCGCCGGCACCAGGACCCGGAGATCCTCAAGGGCCTGTACGAGCTGGACTCCACCGCGAGCCAACTGCGCCGCTACGAGGAGAACCTCGTCATCATCAGCGGCGAGCGGCCCGGCCGCACCTGGACCGAACCGGTCGCCCTGATCGACATCCTGCGCAGCGCCGTCGGCGAGGTCGCCCAGTACCAGCGGGTCGACGTGCACACCGAGGACGACGTGTGGATCGCCCCGCCCGCCGTCGCCGACGTCATCCACCTCCTCGCCGAGCTGATCGACAACGCCACCGCGTACTCGCCCGCCCCGAGCCCCGTGAGCGTACGCGCGGCGGTCGTGGCAAAGGGCCTCGCCGTGGAGGTCGAGGACCGCGGACTCGGCATGTCCGAGGAGGACTACGACGCGTTCAACGGCCAACTGGCGGTGCCCCCGCAGTTCGACGTGGTGGCCCTCGCCGACGACCTCCGGCTCGGCATGTTCGTCATCGCCCGGCTCGCCACCCGGCACGGCATCGGCGTCACCCTGCGGCCCTCGCCGTACGGCGGCACCACCGCGATCGTGCTGGTCCCGCACGACATCGTGGTCCGGGAGGCGCCCGAGCCCGAGGCGGACGGCACCGACGCCGTCGAACCGCCCGTGCGGTCCTCCCTCGTGGCCCGGCGGGTCACCGCCGCCGACCCCGAGGTCGTACGGACCGACCCGGCGCCCGATCCGCAGGACCTGCCCGCCGCGCACACCCGGACCCGGGACACCTCGGCCGTGAACGGCACCGGGACGGCGGCCCGCACACCCTCGGCCCGGACCGACGGCGGCAGACTCCCGCTTCCCCGGCGGGTGCCGCAGACCAGTCTGGCGGCCGAGCTGAAGGAGGAGACGGTGCCCTGCCCCGACGGCGACGACGATGACTTCACGGCCGAACGAGCCGCCTCCTCGCTCGCCGGTTTCCAGCGCGGAACACTTCGGGCACGTGACGACGAAGCGGAACCCGAGTACGTACGGGGGGAGGAACCCGCGTCCGAAGACCCGGGAGCCGGATCCCCGCCTCCGGCACCCGACGTCCCCCTCGACTCCCCCTCCGCAACCCGCTCATGAAGGACACACAGATGACACGCCCCACCCCCGCCACCCACAGCCAGCTCGACCAGCTGCTCACCGGACTGGTGGACCGGGTCGCCGAGGTCGACCACGCCGTCGTGCTCTCCGAGGACGGCCTGGTCGTCAGCAAGTCCACCGCGTTCCTGCGCGACGACGCCGAACGGCTGGCGGCGACCGCGTCCGGGCTGATGAGCCTCAGCAAGGGCGTCAGCATGGACTTCCGCGGCGGTCCCGTGCGCCAGCTGCTCATAGAGATGGGCAACGCCTTCCTCATCCTCACCAACGCCGGGCCCGGCGCCAACCTCGCCGTGCTCACCCGGCCGGGCGCGGACGTCGGCGTGGTGGCGTACCAGATGAACATGCTGGTGAAGAAGATCGGCGAGCACCTCAGCGCGGCCCCGCGCGCGGGCGTGGTCGTCGCGGACAGCGGCGAGTGAGGTGAACGGAGGCGACGCGGCGGGCCGGCTGGTTCGCCCGTTCACCCTGACCGGTGGCCGGACCCGACCGAGTCGGAGCGACTTCACCCTCATCACCACGGTGACGGCGGTGGACCCGCAGCCCGTCGGCGGGGCCCGGCCGCAGCCCGAGCACACCCGGATCCTCAGACTCTGCGCCGAGCCGATCGTGGTGGCGGAGCTGGCCACCGGGCTCGACCTCCCGGTGAGCGTGGTGGCGATCATGCTCTGCGACCTGCTGGAGGCGGGCCGGATCACCGTACGGCAGCCACGGCTGATGTCCCGCACCACCGACCTGGACCTGCTGAAGAAAGTGAGGGACGGCCTTGGCCGCCTCTGACCCCACCCCACAGCGGATCGCGGCTCCCGACGCGGTGAAGATACTCATCGCCGGGGGATTCGGCGTCGGCAAGACGACCATGGTCGGGTCGGTCAGCGAGATCGTCCCGCTGCGCACCGAGGAACCCCTCACCACGGCGGGACTCGGTGTGGACGACCTCGACGGCATCCCCGACAAGCAGGCCACCACGGTCGCCCTCGACTTCGGGCGGATCAGCATCGGGGACGACCTCGTGCTGTACCTGTTCGGTACGCCCGGGCAGCAGCGGTTCTGGTTCATGTGGAACGACCTCGCGATCGGCGCGCTCGGCGCGGTGGTCCTGGTGGACGTCCGCAGACCCGAGTCGAGCTTCGCGGCGATCGACTTCTTCGAACGCCGGAAGATCCCGTTCGTCATCGGCGTCAACGGGTTCTACGGAGAGCACCCCTACGCACCGGACGAGATCCGCGAGGCCCTGGCGCTGCCCGACCACACGCCGGTCCTGCTCTTCGACGCGCGCGAACGCGCCTCCTGCCGCGATGTGCTCATCGGCCTCCTGGACCGGCTGATCGCGACGTCGGCCCGCTGAACGCCCGGGGCACGGCCGACGCCGTGGCCCTCAGGGGCGAACCTCCTCGCGGACGAGGCCGGAGACATGGTCGGTGATCGTGTCGAGGATGCCCGTCCAGGCCGTGTCGTCGCCCAGGACCAGGTAGTTGAGGGTGAGACCGTCCGTCATGGCGGCCAGGTAGCGGGCGAGGACCTGGACGGGGACGGTCAGTTCGAAGCCCATGGAGCCGCGCAGCTGTTCGATCAGCTGGGTGTAGGTCTCGCAGTACATCTCGTACTGCCGCCGCGCCAGGTGCTCGAACCCGGGCTCCCGCAGGGCGTACTGGGTCAGTTCGTAGGTGAGCATGTGCTCGCCCGGGTGGGCGGACACATGGTCCCAGTACGCCTGGAAACCGGCCCGGACGGTCTCCCTGAGTGTCTCCCGGGGGCGGATCGCCTCCCGCACCAGCGTCACGTAGTGCCCGGTGATCGTGGTGATGACGGACTCGATCAGCTCCTGCTTCGAGGCGAAGCAGTAGTGGAAGACGCTCAGGGACACGCCTGCCTCGGCCGCGATGGACCGGGTCGTCGTCCTGGGGACGCCGTCCCGGGTCATCGCGCGGATCGCCGCTTCGGTCAGCTGTCTGCGGCGTTCGGCCGACGGCAGGCGTGCCATGTGGTTCCCTTTCCCCCGTGCGTGCGGTCAGCCGCCGTGGACGCCGACCTCGTACAGGGAGTAGCCCCAGTCGGTGCCGCGGTCGACCCCCTGCATCCGAACATAGCGGGCGGGCACCGCGGAGAACGTGGCCGTGTCGAGGCCGCCGTCACCCGAGGTCGTGGACCACACCGTCTTCCAGTTCGAGCCGTCGGTGGAGACGTCGATCCGGTACGACCTGCCGTAGGCGCGCTCCCAGTCGAGGGTGACCCGCTTGACGCTGTGGGTGGAGCCGAGGTCCACCGTCCACCACTGGTCGTCGCTCCAGTCGCTCGCCCAGCGGGTGCCGCCGTCACCGTCCACGGCCCGGCCGGGCCGGTAGCTGGTGAAGGGGTTCGACTCGGACGCGCTCGCCGTGGCCGTGGCGCCCTTGGCGAGGTTCACGCCCGCCTTGTGCGCCTCGGACGCGCCCCAGGTGTCGAGGTAGGACTCGGCGCCCCGGAAGAGGTCGTCCACGACGCCCTGGCCGCCGACGAGCCGGATGTCCTCGATCCAGTCCGGGACCATGCCGACATGGGCGGCGCCGTCCGTGTTGAAGTCGAAGGTGCGCTGACCGGTGGTCTGCTTGTCGATGGTCGAGCCGCCGTCGGCGCTCTTGAAGGGGTATTTCACGGGGTTCGACGTGTTCGCGCCGCGCGGGGCGGGGTGGTCGCCGATGCCGTTGAAGTCGGTGCCGAAGCCGTAGCCCACGTCGTACTTGGCCCGCAGTGCGTCCGTGCGCGCTGCCTCCTCGCTGAACTCCTTCGAGCCGTGCATGTACTGGGCGACGAAACCGCCGAGGGAGTAGACCCGCTCGGTCCAGTTCAGGTCCATCCAGCTGTGCGAGGACAGGACGCCCGGGTAGGACTCGGCCTCGAAGATGTCGAGGACACGGCCGGTGGCCTTGACGCTCATGTGGTCGATCTCGACCATCATCTTGCGCTTCATCATGCCGCGCAGGGCGTACTCGCCGAGGTCGGTGAGCCCGCGCACGTTGCACTGCGCGTTCTCGTCGTACTCCGGGACCTCGGTGCCCGCCGGCAGGTCCGCCTCGGCCTTCGACGCGGCGTCGCCGATCGGGTTGTCCTTCTGCGGGCCCTTGCACTTCTCCGTCTGCCAGAACGTGCCGGTCGACAGGAACTGGCCGACGTTGATGGCGGTGCCGAGGCCGTGCTCGTCGAAGCGGACGCCGCACAGCGCGTTGTCGAACTTGTGGCACAGGAACATGCTGCGCACGCCCAGGTCGTACAGCTCGTCGAGGCCCTTGTCGATGTCCGACTTGCCGCACTGCGGGATGTCGAGGATCTGCTTGCAGCCGAACGGCTCGGACGTCTCCACGCCCAGCACGACCGCCAGCTTGCCCTGCGCGACGACCTCACGGGCCTGCGCGCTGTCCGTGACGATCCGGAACCAGCCCTTGCCGGCGCCGCCGTACTGCGCGTCGATGTACGCCTGGAGGTCGTACGTCAGCTTCGCCTGGAGCCGGATCGAGGTCATCTCGTCGCAGCCGCGGTCCTTGAACGGGTAGACCGAGCAGATCATGCCGTTGGTGACGAGGTCGTTGACGAGGACGCGCTGACCGCCGCGCCAGGCGCGCTCCACCCAGGCGTAGTAGTTGGCCTGGTGGGTCATCGAGTCGTACGCGGGCCAGTCCTTGAACGTCGGGTAGCCGACCGGGTCGTGCTTGCCGTCTCCGCCGTGGGTGATGTAGTCGAAGATCGCGAGGGTGCCGTCGGGGTAGTGCTCGGGACAGTCCTTCAGGGCGTCGGCGATGCCGGACGCCGAGAAGACCTTGCCGCAGATGAGCCGGCCGCCGAACGCCTCGTTGGAGAACAGGTGGTTGTGCGCGTCCACGAAACCGCGCACCTCGCCCGCCGAGTCGGTGCCCTTGAACGGCTCGCCCGTCACATTGATCTGCGAGTCGGGCGCCGGGCGCGAGGTGGGCAGCCACCAGTCACCGGTGGTCGCCGAACTGGCCGACGGGCTGAGCAGCATGCCCATCGCGGTCAGGAACAGTGTCAGCACCACGAGTGGTCTGCGTCGGTGGTGGGCGCGTCGAGTCCTGGTCATCACTCACGTCCTTGGTCGGAGGAGGCGCGGTCGATCGGCCAGACCCTGCGGGACGCGCGAACACCACGACGGTGGCCCGATTGTCATGGCTGGCACAAGCGATGTGACGAGAATCGCCACTGGGGTGATGCGAGTCAATAGTCCGGGACGGTTGACCTGATGGTGTGAGTGAGGGCCGGCGCTCGCCGCCGACCCCTGGTGTCTCAGGACGAGGAGTCGGCGGTGGAGACGGCGGGCGCGGCCGTGCCGGCGGCGGCCTGCGCGGGCACGGGGGTCGCCGTGGTCGACGGCGCGGGCTCGGGCAGGCCGGTCGTCCGGGACCCTCGGCGGCCGGCCAGGCGGCAGCCGAGGCAGCCGGCATGGCCGGCGCCGGCGGAGCGGTCGCGCACCCCCATGCCCCACTGGTCCCTGGGGCGCGGACCCGGCGGTTTGCCCCACCCCGTGAGGTGCAGGACCCAGGTGACCAGGAGTGCGGCGACCGAGACGGCTACACCCAGCGGGAAGCCCGGGGCCCAGCCGCAGACGCCCATGCCGAGCGCCACGGAACCGGTCGTGCCGATCGCGGTACCCGTCCAACCGGCCACGGTGTGGCCCTCGTCGTAGAGACTCATGTGTGTGCTCCCCTCGCACGCCGGGGCGCACCACGGCATGCCGCGGCCACGCCCATGGCGCCGGACGGTAATATCTTAGTGACTAAGGAATCTAGCCTGTCCCGGAGGCACATTTCAATGGAGGCCGAGCGCCACCCCACCGTCCCGGACGCCATCGGCGCCATGGACCGCATGATCGCGACGATGATCGTGGGACAGCAGGAGTTCGCGCGCCGGTTCGGCCTGAGCGTCACCGACCTGGTCTGCTTCGCCTACGTCCTGGAAGCCGGGGACACCCCCGTCACCGCCGGTGACCTGGCCGCCCGCGCGCACGTCACCACCGGTGCGATCACCGGCGTCCTCAATCGGCTGGAGCGCCGGGGCTTCGTCGCCCGCAAGCCGGATCCCGCCGACCGGCGCCGTGTCCTGGTGGTCGCCCAGCCGACCGCCGCCGAGCAGGCGATGACCCTCTACGGCCCGTTCTACGAACGCCTCGCCGAACTCTTCGGCACCTACACCCCCGGCGAACTCGCCCTGCTCACCGACTGGTTCACCCGCGCCGGGGACGTGGCCCGCACCTTCCTGGACGAGTCCCGCTAGAGCGGTCGCCCTCCCGACCATGCGGGGCGGGGGGGGAGGGCGACGGCGGGGGAGGGGTGGCCCGGGGGCCTTACGGAACAGTGCCTCAGCTTGAGTTCCATCCTCATGCGTCGTCCCCGTGTGGTCCGCTCCGTCAGCGTTCCGTCGGGCTCACGGATGCCGGCGGCAACTGACTGTTGGGGACACTGCCCTTCACAGTGTCCGTCTCGCAGGTGATCCGTTACCGCGCGTCATGGCCCCGGGGGCTCCGATGAGTTTTCCGCCTGTCCGGGGTCTCAACGGCAGCAGCTCGTGCCATAGCAGTACGGCCCCATAGCAGTACGGCCCCTATGTGAACGGGAGAGAAGGACATGTCAGCAACCCGAGGGCAGGCAGCCAAGGCCTACGCGCGTGTCGTCTCCGCTGACGGCACCGAGATCGCGTTCGAGCAGTCGGGCAGCGGGCCGGCTGTCGTCCTGGTGGCCTCGGCCCTGGCTGACCGCTCCGACACCACCAGGCTTGCCGCCCTCCTCGCCGAGCACTTCACGGTGATCAACTACGACCGGCGCGGCCGGGGTGCCAGCGGTGACGCCGACGCCTACGCCGTCGAGCGCGAGATCGAGGACATCGCCGCCCTGATCGAGCACGTCGGCGGCTCGGCGTCGCTGTTCGGCTCCTCCTCCGGAGCGGTCCTCGCCCTGCGTGCGGCCGCCGCCGGGCTGAACATCGAGCGCCTGGCCCTGTACGAGCCGCCGTTCGTGGTCGCCGACAGCGATGACAAACCGCCCAGGGACCTCGATCAGCAGATCACCGCGCTGCTTGCACAGGGCCGCGACAGCGACGCGGTCAAGTACTTCATGACCAAGGCGCAGGGCATGCCCGGTATCGCCGTGTTCTTCATGAAGCTGATGCCGAAGACGTGGGCGAACCTCACCGGACTGGCCCGCACCCTGCCCTACGACATTGCGGTCATGGGAGACACACAGCAGGGCAAGCCGCTCAACGCCGAGGAGTGGAAGGGCGCGAGCATGCCCACCCGGATAGTGACCGGCGGCAAGAGCCCGGCCGCCTTCCAGCGCGCCGCCCGCGTCGTCACCGAGATCCTGCCGCAGGCCGACCACGGCATCGTGCCCGGCCTCAATCACGGCGCGGTCGTCATGGCACCGAAGAAGCTCGCCCCGCGGATCACCGAGTTCCTCAAGGGATGAGCCAGTCGTTCCCGTAGTTCCAGCAGCAGTCGAGCCCCGGCGCCCTTGCGACTGGTCACTGGTGGCCGAGCACCGGCGCGGTGTACGACGCGTTGCACAACGGGAACGTGGATGTGCCACGGCTGCGGCAGGTGCCGGCCGGGCTGCCGCAGCCGCCGACGGGCGCCTGGTACTGGCGGTGGAGGTGACCCACTGGCACCGGCCCGGTCCGGGCAGACCGCTCGGCTCGAAGAACCGGCACCACGCCACCCGTTACGACATGGGCAAAACGGTCAGGCGGCCCGAGACCGTCGCCGAACGTGACCCGACCCGACCCGACCCGACCAGACCACGAAGAACAAGCTCAGCGGCGTACCAGGTCGATCCGGTACGTGCGGGTCCGTGAGCCGTCCTCGGAGGTCACCGTGACGAACGCCGACGGCCGGTCGCCGGTGCCTGTGCGCTCGACGGCGACGGTCGCATAGGGGTCGCGGGCCGTGGCCGTGACAGGGGCCCGGCGCGGGTGGCCGGTGACGACACGGTAGGCGGGCGTGTCCGGGTCGAAGGACGCGATCGGCTTCCCCGCCACCTCGATGGAGGCCGCGGCGGCGTCCGAGGAGACGCCGGGGGCCTTGGCGAACACCTCGATCTCGCTCATGGTGATGTAACCGCCCGGGCGGGCCGTCATCACCACACGGGCGGCGGTCGCCGGTCCCGCGTCGAGCGGGACGTCGATCACCGGTGTGCCCTCGGTGCCGACGGGGACGGGGCCGCTCGCGTCGGCCCAGGGCCCGTCGGCGGTGGCGCGCACCTGGACCTTGAGGCTCTCCGGGAAGGAGACATTGCCTCCGTCGCGGTGGAAGTGGGCGACGACGCGCGTCAGGTCGCGCGCCCTCGGCCAGGTGAAGGTGACGGTGTCGGACGGGTTCTTGGTCCCCGACCGCCAGTTGGACCACGCCTTCTCGGAACGGTCGCCGTTGCGCAGCCGCTCCGCCGAGTAGCCGCTCTCCGTGTACGTGGCGTCGACGGAGACGTCCGGGTCGGGAGCGATGTCGGTCTCCCCGGCCCCGGTGACCTGGACGCGCACGGTCGCGTCGACCTCGCTGCCGTCGACGACCCGGGCGGTACCGGACAGTGTCACGACGCCGGTCCTGTCGTACGCCCCCTCGGGGGCCGCGTCCCAGGCGACGGGGAGGTCTGTCCGGCCGCCGTTCGCGCCCACGCCGGTGACGGTGGCCGGGAGGTCCGGCACACCACCGGCGTAGGTCTTGGAGCGGCCGGGCGATGTCGAGGCGATCGTGTCGACGGTGACGAGCGCCTTGGCGCGGACCGTCCGGCCGAGGGCGTCGGTCGCCTCGCCCTCGACGCGTACCGTGCCCGGCCTGCTCCACCTGCGGTCCGAGGGCAGGTCCCACACGACGGGCAGCGAGCCGCGCGCACCGTCCCGGAACACCGGCGTCACCGTCCCCGGCATCGCCGGCCGCCGCCCCGGCACGGTGAACACCTCCGCCCGCTCGGTGCGCAGCACCGTCTCGTCGGTCACCGCCCAGCGCTGGTTGGCCGCCGAGGTCGGCGTGTACGTCGACACCTCGGCGCCGTCCGCGGACGACTGGCCCGTGACGTCGACCAGACGGCCGGTCGCGGCGTTGACGAAGGTCCAGGTGCCGTCGCCGGTCGTCGACATGATCCACCGCGCGGCCGCGGGGACCTCGCCCTCCGCCGGGTCCTCCAGGACGGCCTGGTGGTCGCGCACCGCGAGGCGCTTGCCGGTGGCGGCGTTGACGAGGGCGTACCGCTCCCGGTTGCCGGTGCCGGGCGTCAGCTGCCGCACCGACCACAACTGCCGTGCGCTACCGGCGTCGTTCGCGCGGAGGACGACACCGGTGCCGTCCTCCGACGGGGCGAGCGACTTGCCGCTCCGGGCGCCCTGGAGCCGGTAGACGTGCCCGGGCCGGACCAGGGCGGCGTCCTGCGCCACCCCGCTGACGGCCTTGACCAGGAAGGTGGTCACCGACTTGGCGGGGACGTCGAGTGTCGCCGAGCGGTCCGTCACCCGGACGGGGTTGCCGCGGACGAGGGCGCCGTCGGCGCTGGTCACCACGGGGGTGACGGTGGCACGGGAGGAGACCTTGGCGAAGCGCGAGAGGTCGAGCGTGACGGAGCGCGCGGTGGTGCCGCTGTTGACGTGGACGACGGTCGCCGCGCGGCCGGACTTCTTCACCGCGGCGACGCTGGAGGGGTCGTCGACCTTGACGAAGCGGTCACCGGGGCGGATGTGATGGGTGAAGTTGCGGATGGTGTGGAACTTGGAGTTGGCCCGGATGGGGCAGGTCTCCAGGGTGTCCTCGGCGGTGCAGTCGAACGGGACGTGGATGCTGCCCCAGTTCTTGCCGGCCGCGGCCTGCGGGATCGCGTCCTCGATCGGCTGCCAGAACACCCAGGCGGACGGCTCCAGTTCCCGCATGTCGTCGACCATGCGTGTGGCGATGCCGAGCCCCGGCTCCATGCCCGTGAAGTCCGTGCCCGTGCCCCAGGTGCCCTCGACCTCGCTCATCCAGAGCTTCTTGCCGGCGCCCTTGGCGATGTCCCGGGCGCTGGTGCGCATCCCGGTGCCGTAGGTGTGCACGTTCAGCTGGGGTACGACCGCCCGGGCGGAGTCGTCGTAGGCGTTCCAGTTCTGGGTGAAGATCGTGGGGTTGGTCTCGTCCATCGCCGAGATCGCGGCGTCGGTCCCCGCCCCGTCGAGCGCCTTGTCGAGGGCCCGGACGACCTTCTGCTGGAGCGCCGGGCCCGCGTGCGCTCCCTCCTGGCGGCCTCCGGTGGGCTGGCCGTTCGCCCCGATCTGGGTGCCCCAGTAGTTGGTGTTGGGCTCGTTCAGGGGCGCGATCGTGTCGAAGTCGATGCCGTGCGCCTTCTCCAGCTGCTCGGTGACACGCACGAGATAGGTGGCGAACTCGTCGACGCGGTCCGCGCGGATCTGGTCCGTGTTCGCGTCGAAGCCGCCGGAGACATAGCCGCTGACAGTCTGGAACCAGGGCGGTGAGTTGCTGAACGCCTCCCACTTGGTGACCTTGTCCTTGACCTGGTCCACCCACCAGCGCTGGCCGGCGTCGGCGTCCCAGTTCCAGTGGGCGGGGTCGTCCGGGTCCCACCACTCCATGTCCTGCCGGGTGGTTCCCTCCGGTGCCTTCCAGAAGCCCTCCATCGTCGCGCCCGTCTTCATGTAGTCCTTGCGGACGTCCGGCGCGTTGCCGCCGCCGATGTTGTAGCGCGCGATGTTGAGGGCGAGTCCGTCGTCGTCGAACAGCATGTCCACGAGTCGTCTTCGGATGGGCTCCGGGTAGCGGCCCGTCGCGTTGGCGAACCAGACGAGGCTCGTGCCCCAGCCCTCGAACTCCTGCTGCTGGTAGGAGGGATCGATCCGGACCGTGACTGCGCTCCGTCCGGCCGCCGATGCCGCCGGTGCCGCCGATGCCGTCAGTGGTGTCGGGGCGGGCGTGTCCGCGGTGACCGGGGGCGCGGCCACCAGTCCCACGCCCAGAGCCAGGGGGAGCAAGGGCGCCAACGCCCGGACGATGCGATGCCGTTGGGACACGGCACTCCCTTCCCCAAACACAGAGGCGAACAGAACCGATCAGAAGGAATCGCGCTCTCGGCATGCTTGATGACGGAAATGAACACGTCAAGATGTCGGGCGCGGATCGCTTCCGGGTGCGCTGATCCGCCTGTGGGCGGGGGAGTTGGTGCTGGATGACAAAGGCGGCACCGCGCGCTGCGTTCTTGTGAGCATGGGCGGGGCGGGCCGTACCCGCGGTCCTACCGTCCCACCCATGAACACGAGTCGCAGCAGGAAGAGAACGTGGCGAGGCGCCGCGCTGGCGGTGCTGCTGACCACCGGAGCGCTCACCGGGGCCGCCCCCGACGCCCGGGGCGCGACCGCGCGGACCGAGACACCGGTGGTGACGTCGAACCCGGCGGACGGCGTCACCGAGACGGTCGTACGGGTGAAGGCGCCGCTCCCCGCCTCCTTCGGGGCGCGGCCGGCGGCGTGCGACTGGCTGTCGTACCTGCGCTACCGGGCCGCCGGCGGACCGGCCGACTCCGCCGACGCCGACCGGATCCTCGTCGCCCAGCCCGGCATCCTGGAGGGCGCCGGAGCCTTCGACAGCGTCGCCCGCAACACCGTGGCCCGAGCCGCCGCGCAGGGCGCCCACATCGAGTTCTGGGCGCTCGACCGCCGCTCCAACTGCCTGGAGGACCGCACCGGCATCGCCTCCGGCGA
Organism: Streptomyces sp. NPDC030183; assembly: GCF_055573455.1. Taxonomy (NCBI): domain Bacteria; kingdom Bacillati; phylum Actinomycetota; class Actinomycetes; order Kitasatosporales; family Streptomycetaceae; genus Streptomyces; species Streptomyces sp. NPDC030183. Next base: position 79,672 of record NZ_JBVIBK010000032.1, on the reverse strand, counting down.
CCAGCACACAGCGGTCGACTACTACTACCGCGGCAAGCCGGTCGACGGCCGCACCTTCCCCGGGTACGTCGAGAACGCCCGACTCGGATGGATGGCGGGACTCGGTATCGAGCGGACCGTACGGGACCAGTACGACCTGCTCACCGCCGAACTGCCCGACCAGCGCCTGCGCGAGGAGAAGGTGCTGTGCGGCGGGCACTCGCTCGGCGGTGTCGTCACCGGGTACTTCGCGACCGCCGACTTCGACGGGAACCCGGCCACCACCGCCGACGCCGGCCACCGGCAGTGCGCCGGCTACTTCGCCCTCGACACCACCGTCTCCACCTCGCTCGCCGACCTCCAGGGCGGCATCCCCGACGACACCAACCTGCCCGACATCGGCCTGGGCCACGGAGTGATCCAGGCCGGGCTCGACAGCGGCGTCCTCTCCCGCACCCTGTCCGCGCCGGTGCTGCTCAACCCCGAGACCATGACCCTGCTCGCCATCGCCGGAATGGGCGCCCTGCGGGAGCCCGGCGGCGAGGCGGACCTGCCCGCGTATCTGCCGCGCAACGCCAACATCGAGGCGACCAACCGCTTCCTCTTCTCCAAGGACACCGCCGCCTTCCTCACCGGCTCACCCGCGGTGCGGGACTTCCGGCTCACCAACCAGGCCGTGCTCGGCGCCCTGATGGACGACCACTCCGTGCCCCTCGCCTTCCTCCAGAGCAGCGTCGGCTTCTTCGACGGCGGCCCCGTCGCCGACAAGAGCTTCCCCGTCGCCAACGGCGGCGAGAGCCGACCGGGCCTGTTCGGCGGCGAGTACAAGGCCATCCCCGACCGGCCCGGCGGCCCGCTCTACACCTGGCGCCCCTACGACCGGGTCGGCGACCCCGACGACCCCGGGTACCGGTCGGCCGACGGCACCCTGTTCACCGACGCCGGCAAGGAGGTCACCGACATCCAGGAGCTGGCCCGCAGCCTGGCCGAGCAGCCGCTGGACTTCACCGAGCAGTACTTCCCGACCAAGCTGGTCACCGACCTCCAGCTGTCCGGCTCGCCGCAGGTGAAGCGGCTGATCGTCCACCCGGACGGCCTCACCGCCGATCCGACCCTCACCGTGCTGGCCGGCGACGGGCTCCTCGCGGGCCGTGTCCCGGCCGACCTGGATCCCGTCATCGCACCCGGCTATCAGCACCTCGACGTCCTGACCGCCGCGCCCGCCCAGAACGACGGGCGGCCCGAACCCGTCTCCACGAGCCTCACGGAGTTCGCCCGCGACCCCAAGTAGCCGTCGTCCCATGGAAGAAGGGCCCGGGAGGGAGTTCCTCCCGGGCCCTTCGCCCTGTCACCGGCCGGCACCGCCGCCCGTCCGGCCCGGACCCGGCAGACCGGACCGGAGGCGGATCAGACCCTGCCCGCGGCGAAGGCGGCCGCCGCGTCGGCGTTGTCCCGGTAGCTCAGGTGCGCGCCCACGTCGCCGCCGCCGCTCTCGCAGATCGGGTCACCGGCGGCGCAGAAGTCGATGGTGCGGCTCTGGTAGACGCCGGTGACGCTCTTGCCGATGGCCCGGATCGGGTTGCCGAACAACAGCACCGCGGCGACCTTCGGTTCGAGCGCGGCCGGGATGGTGGCCACGATGGGACTGCCGACGACCGCGCCGGCGCTGCTGATGCCGATGGAGTTGTCGACGACGTTCGCGCCCTGCGAATAGCCGACGAGAACGAAACGCTGATTCGGGCAGGCGGCGGCCTGACTCCTGACGTGGTTCACCAGATCGGCATTGCCCTGCGCCGCCGAGGTGGGGGAGAGGTCGGCGGGATAGTTCACCTTGTAGCTGGACAGGCTTTTTCCGCTGATTTTCTGGCGCAGCGCGGAATACACCGGATCGCCGACGATGAAGCCGAGCGTGCCCGGCTCGAACGTGCCGCGAGCCGACACGACATCGAGATCCGTGCAGGCCGCGGCGGCTGTCGCGGCCGTTGCCACGGGCGCGGAGAGGGTGGTCAGTCCGGCCCCGCCGACGAGCGAGAGCGCGGCGAGGCACAAGCGGATACGCATGGGGATCCTTCACGGGTGGGGCGCGATGCGCGCCGTGGAAAAGGACGTCCCGAACGTATTCGCTCCGCCGGACCCTGCGTTATGGACGGGAATTCAGAATTCCCCCGCGTTTTTGTTCGGTGGTGAGTGCGGTGATGAGTTCGGTGGGTGAGTGCGGTGATGAGTTCGGAGGTGAGTGCGGTCATGTGCGCGGAGGTGAGTGCGGTCATGTGTGCGGAGGTGAGTGCGGCCGTATGCGGCGGAGCGATGGCCGGTGCCGCGGTCGTCGCTCGGTCATTGCGCCGTCATGACGCCGTCATGGCGCCGTCATGGCGTCCTGGTCCCGCAGCGACTCGGCGCGCAGGGCCAGGATGAGATCCAGCCGCGCGCCCGGGTCGTGCAGGGCGTCACCGAACAGCTTCTCCAGTTGCCGCAGGCGGTAGCGGACCGTCTGCGGGTGGATGTGGAGGCGGGCGGCGACGTCGGGCACGTTGCTGCCGCCGAGCAGCCACGCCAGCAGCGTCTCCGCGAGCCGTGAACGCTGCCCCTCGGACACCGTGTCGAGCGGGGCCAGCGCCCGCGACCGGAGTTCCCCCAGCATCGCCTCGTCGCCGTACAGCAGCAGCGTCGACAGATGGTCGGCGCAGCGCACCACGCCCTGCCGGGGCAGGATGCCGCGCCCCATCAGACCGAGCGCCCGCGTCGCGCAGCGCAGGGAACGGGCGGCCTCCGTGACGGGCACCGTCGGACCGATCGCCGCCGGCCGGCCGCGCAGCGCCAGGGCGAACGCCCGCCCCCCGAAACGCCCGGAGCCGTCCGGGTCGGGCAGCAGCATGCGGGGCGGCCGGGAATCCATGTCCACCAGCGCCCCGGCCGCCGCCAGCGGACGGTCCGCCTCCCGCTCCGGGGTCGCCGCGAGCGCCACCACCGCGACCTGGCGCGGCACCGACCAGCGCGCCCCGTGCGCCAAGTCCTGCACGGCCTCCGCCGACACCGGCTCCTCGCCCAGCAGCAGGTCGAGCAGTCGCTTGCGGCGCCGCTCCAACTCGTCCCCGCTGTGCGGCCGGGCATCCGCGTAGCCGGCGGCCGCCGCCTCGGCCACCTCGTGCACGGTCCGGAAGGCCAGTTCGCCCAGTGCCGCCACGACCGAGGAGTCCAGGCCCAGTTCCTCCGCCGTGCGGCCCATCAGCCGCCAGGCGTGCAGCCCGCCCACCCGCAGCGCGGACTGCAGGGTCTCCAGACCGCGGCCGCCCAGCGCCGCGCCGCGTCCCAGTTCGTAGTACGTCGCGGTGATCGCCGCCCCCTGCCCGAGGGGATCGGCGATGTGGTCGACGAACAGGGTCAGCGCCTGGACGACACCCGCCCGGAGGTGCGCGCGGTACGTCTCGTCCGTCGGGTGGGCGTACTCCGGGACCTGTCGGCGCACCTCCTCCTCCACCTGGTCGGCCACGGCCTCCAGATGATCGCGCAGCAGTGTGGCCAGTTCGGGGGGTACGGGGGCGGCGCCGGGGCCGTCCGGTACGGCGTGCGGCGGGGTGGGGGCAGCCACGGCTGGCCCTCCTTTCACCCGGAAGCGGCTCACCCTCGGGCCGGTGCCCGTGGGGCGAGGGACAAGTCCTGGGTTGGACGGATGTCCCCTGCGCTCCGTTCCGTGCCCCGACGGCACCGCCCTCACGCCGGGACCCCCAGCGCACCGGCGAGCATCGGCCACGAGGCGGCGAACTCCCGCTTCCAGTATGCCCAGCTGTGTCCTCCTCCCGCGTAGAAGTGGGTCGTCACCGGGATCCGCAGCAGCGCGAGCGCGGCCGTGAAGGCGTGGACGGACGGCCACAGCGCGCTCTCCAGCGCCTCCGGCAGCCAGTCGCCGACGCCGCCGACGACCCCGCTGCCGCTCGACACGTACAGGGCGGTGCCCCGTAGTCCCGCCGCCCGGGAGCGCGGGTTGAAGTCCCGCCACGTCGGTGCGTTCTGGCGGGGGTCGCCCCACAGGGACAGGGGTGCCAGGTTCTCGCGGGCCACGATGGCGTCGATCAGCGTGGGCACCCCGGGAGCCGTCGTGTCGAGGATGCCGCTGTAGGAGGCCGCCGCGGTGAACGTCCCCGGGTGCCGGGCGGCGTGCGCCATCGCCCCGTAGCCGCCGGTCGAGACCCCGGCGACGACCCGGACACCGGAGGCCCGGTAGTCGCGGGCCAGCAGCGCGGGCACCTCGCTCAGCTGGAACTTCTCGTAGTCGGGGCCGCCGCGCCACACCGACGGGATGCCGGTGGGTCCCGCGTCCGGCATCGCCACGATCAGCTCCCGGCCCTCGGTGAACGCCTCGATGTCCGTCTCCCGGGTCCAGGACGTGTAGTCGTCGTGGGCGCCGTGGAGCAGATACAGCACGGGGTACGTTCGCCCGGGCCGCGTCCCGAACGAGGACGGCAGGATCAACCGCACCGGAGCGCTGCGACCCAACGCGGCGGAGGGGAGCGAGACGTCGAGGGTACGGGGGCCGAGGCGCGTGGCGGTGGCCGCGGGGGAGGCGGCGGCGCGGGTGGTGGCGCGGCCGGGGGCGGCTTCGGCGGGGGCCGTGCCCGTCGTGGCGCCGAACAGGGCGGCCAGGCCGCCGACGGCGGCCGCTCGGGTGACGGCACGGCGGGACGGTCCGGCGGCGCGGTCGGGGACGGCGGTCGCCCGCCGGAACATGCCGGCGGGACGTGGGGTCGTGCCGGTGTCATGGTGGGGCATGGCGGCTCTCCTCGTTCGGGTTCAGCGGGTCTGCTCGTCGAGCTCGCGCCGCAGATGGGCGGCGATCCCGTCGACGTGAGGCGGGTCCAGCAGCGACAGGTGGTGGCCCGCGACCCGGACGACCGTCAGCCGGGGGCACACCTCGTCCCAGCCGAGCGCCTCGTCGTCCCGCTCGTACGCGGGGTCCCGCACGGTGTGCGGGGCGGGCTCGGTGGCCCGGTACAGCACCACCGGCCCGTCGTGGCGGCCCGGCCGGTGGGCCTCGCCGATCCGCAGGTCGAGGTACGAGGCGCGCTGGTGCTCCAGGGCGGCCGCCGGCACGTCGGCGGCGTCGCGCAGCGCCCGCAGCACGGTGTCGACGCGTTCGCCGTCGTCGTCCGTCGCCGCCAACTCGTCGTACGGCAGCCGCAGTCGTACGCCGTAGGCCTCGGCGACGTGCCGGGCGAAGCCGGTGAAGTGGGCGCGGATCCGGTCCGCCGGGGTGTGTCCGGGCGGGTCGGGGAGGGGGCGGACGGAGTCGATGAGCGCGACCAGGGGGACGTCCCGACCGGCGGCCGTCAGCTGCCGGGCGGCCTCCTGGGCGACGAAGCCGCCGAACGACCAACCGCCCAGGAGGCAGGGCCCGTCGGGGTGCACGGCGGTCACCGCCTCGACGTACCGGCGCGCTTTCTCGGCCACGGTCCGCGCCTCCTCGGTCCGCTCCAGCCCGTACACCGGCCGCCCGGAGCCGAGCCGCTCGACGAGCGGCCGGTAGACGTCGGTGGTGCCGCCCGCGGCATGGACGAGGAAGAGCGGCGGCCGCGAGCCGCCGGCTCGGAGGGTCCGGAGGGGGACGCCCACGGCGGCCGCCGGCGGCGCGACCGAGGGGAGCCTCCGACCGGCCACCGACGCCGCAGGCGGCAGGGCGGGTGGTGACGGTGCCGGTGGGGTCGCGAGGGCCTGGGCGGTGGTCCGGTCGGCTTCGGTCAGCGCCTGTTGGATGCGTGCCGCCGACTCCTGGACCGTCGCCGCGCCCAGCAGGTCCCGCAGGGGCAGTTCCACCCCCAGCTCGTGCTGCAGGCCGGTGCGGATGCGGACGGCCATCAGGGAGTCGAGGCCGAGTTCGGCGAAGGCCGTGGCCGGCGTGACGCGCGCCGGCGGGTACCCCGTGACGACGGCGATGTGATGGCACAGCCGCGCGGCGACGGACGCGTCCTCCGCGCCCCGCACCTCCGCCGCGCGGGACGCCTCCGCCGTACTCCCCGCCTCCCCCGTACTCCCCGCCTCTGCCGCGCCGTGCACCTCTGCCGCGCCGTGCACCTCCGCCTTACCGCGGACCTCCGCCGCGCCGCGCACCCCCTCCTCCGCGCCGCGAAAGCCCCCGCCTCCGCACCCGCCCCCGCCTCCGCCCCCGCCTCCGCCCCTCCCGTCCGTCCACCAATGGCGTGCGTGGCGCCAGCGCGGGGTCGGAAGGTCGATGACGCGCCCCGGGGGCGGCGGTAGGCGCAGGCCGGCCGTGTGCAGGGTGGCCAGGCGGGTGAGGAAGGCGGCGGTGTCGTCGGTGTCGCGGTGCAGGGAGCCGAGGGCCAGGGCGCCGGGCGCATTGGCGGTGAGGGCTCCGGTGAGGACCGGGTGGGGTGAGATCTCGACGAAGGCCGTGTGGCCGTCGGCGGCGGCGGAGGCGACGGCACGGTCCAGCCGTACCGGTCGCCGCAGGTTCGCCGCCCAGTGCGCGGCGTCGAAGAGGCACTCGCCGCGTGGGTCGTCCAGGACGGTGGAGTAGACGGGGACGCGGGGCCGTCCGCCCCGGACGTCGGCCAGGGCGGACGTCAACTCGGCGAGTAGCGGCTCCACTTGGGGTGAGTGCCCGGCGCCGGTCACCCGCATGGCCCGCACCGCACGCCCGTCCCGCTCCAGACGGCGCACCAGCCGGGCCACCGCCTCCTCCTCGCCGGTGACGACCTTCTGGGTGGGGGAGGAGTACACGGCGACATGGACGTCGGGGAAGTCCCGTTCCAGCGCGTCGAGTTCGGTGTCGTCCAGGTCGACGACCGCCATGCCGCCGCCGCGCAGCCCGCCGAGCAGCCGGGCCCGCACGGCGACCACCCGGGCCCCGTCCGACACGTCCAGCGCCCCCGCGCACACCGCGGCGGCCACCTCGCCCAGGGAGTGGCCGATGACGGCGGCCGGTTCGACGCCGTAGGCGCGCCACAGTTCGGCGAGCGCCAGCTGGAGGCCGAAGAGGACGGGCTGGGCGATCTCCAGTCGATCGAGGGGGCCGCCGGAGGCCAGGTGGTCGTGGAGGGACAGACCGCACTCCGGGGCGAGTTGCCCGTCCAGCTTCTCCACGGCGGTCGCGAAGGCGGGTTCCTCGGCCAGCAGCCGGCGCCCCATCCCGGTCCACTGGCTGCCGTACCCGGAGAAGACCCACACCGGGCCACGCCCGAGCAGGTCGCGGTCATCGGTCACGAGGCGAGGGTGGGGCAGTCCCTGTCCCAACGCCCGCAACCCTTCCTCCAGTTCGTGCCGGTCGCGGGCGACGACCGCGGCGCGAACGGGTCCCCGTCCGGCACGTCCGGCGAGCGTGCGGGCCACGTCCGCCAGGTGCGCGGCGCCGCCCTCGGGCGTGCCGAGCCAGTCGGCGAGCCGGGCCGCCGTGTCCCGGACGCGGGCCGGGTCGGCGTCCGAGAGCACGTGCAGCCGGGCCGCCGGCTCGTCGGCCGGGGGCGGCAGCAGGGCGCCCGGCCGCCACTCCTCCAGCACGGCGTGGGCGTTGGTGCCGCCGAAACCGAACCCGGAGACCCCCGCGGTGGCCGTACCGCCGTACCGGGGCCACGGCTCGGGCTCGGTCACCAGCCGCAGCCGTACGTCGTCCAGGGAGCTGCCCTCGGCGGGACAGTGCAGCGACGGCGGGATCAGGTCGTGGTGCAGGGCGAGCACGGTCTTCACCAGCCCGGCGATCCCCGCGGCGGACTCCAGATGCCCGAGGTTGCCCTTGACGGAGCCGAGGAGCAGCGGCTGGTCCGGGTCGCGGCCCGCGCCGAGCACGGCGGCGAGCGCGCCCGCCTCGATCGGGTCGCCGAGCGGGGTGCCGGTGCCGTGCGCCTCGACGTGGTCGACGCGCGCCGGGGTGAGCCCGGCGCGCCCGTACGCGGTGGCCAGCAGCTCCCGCTGGGCGGCCGGGTTGGGGGCCAGCAGGCCGTTGGAGCGGCCGTCGGAGTTGACGGCGGTGGCGCGGATGACGGCGAGGACGCGGTCGCCGTCCCGTTCGGCGTCGGACAGCCGCTTCAGCAGCACGGCCGCACACCCCTCGCCGCGCCCGATGCCGTCGGCGGCCGCCGAGAACGGCTTGCAGCGCCCGTCCGGCGCGAGGGCGCCCGCCCGGCGGAAGGCGACGGTGACGGCGGGGGAGAGCAGCAGGTTCACCCCGGCGGCGATCGCCGCGTCGCTCTCGCCCGTGCGCAGGCTGACGCACGCGTGGTGCACGGCCACCAGCGACGACGAGCAGGCCGTGTCGACGGCCATGCTGGGCCCCCGGGTGTCCAGGACGTAGGCGAGGCGGCCCGCCGCGACGCTCAGTGCCCCGCCCGCCGGCGCCCAGGGGTCGACGGCCGCCGGGTCGGCGCCGGTGAGCTGTCCGTACTCGGGCGCGGAGATCCCGACGAAGACCCCGGTGGCGGTGCCCGCGAGGGACGCGGCGGGGACGGCGGCGTGGTCGAGGGTCTCCTGGACGACCTCCAGGAGGATGCGCTGCTGCGGGTCCATGACCGCCGCCTCGCGCGGGGTGATCCGGAAGAACTCCGCGTCGAACCCGGCGATGTCGTCGAGGAAACCGCCGTACGGCTGGGCCTCGGCGGGCGGGAAGGCGGTGAAGTCGCGCCAGCGGTCCTCCGGGACCCGGCGGATCGCGTCGACGCCCCCGGTGAGCAGCCGCCAGTAGGCGTCGGGCCCGTGCGCACCGCCCGGCAGCCGGCAGCCCACGCCGACGACCGCGATCGGCTCGCCCGGGGCGGGCGGCACGGGGGCCCGCACGACCGGCGGTCCCGTCCGCGTCGCCGTACCGCACAGGCGGGCCACCAGCGCGTCGCCGGTCGACGCCTCCCAGACCAGCGTGACCGGAAGGTCCCGGCCCGTCGCCCGGGACAGGTCCCCGGCGAGCACGACCGCGTCCCGTGAGGACATGCCGAGGTCGGCGAGCGGCCGGTCCATCGGCACGTCCGCCGCGTCCGCACCGGTCCACGCGGCCACCCGCTCGGCGACCAGCCGCCGAAGCTCTCCCTCCTCGACGTCCCGGACCGCCCTCACGGGGAGACCTCCGCCCAGGCACCCGCCGCGTACCGTTCACGGGTGAGCGCCCGCGACACCTTGCCGCTGGACGTCCGGGGCACGGTGCCCGGCGGCACCAGGACGACGTCGGCGAGGCGCAGGCCGTGGCGGGCGGAGACCGCGGCGCGCACGGCACGGGTCACGGCCGGGACGTCGAGGTCGGCGAGGGTCGTGGTCCGCACGTGCTCCGCGACGACGACCACCCGCTCGCCCGCGCCGCCGGGCACGCCGGGCACGCCGAAGGCGGCGAGCCGGTCGCGTCGCAGCGCCGGGTGCGCGTCCTGGGCCGTGGCCTCCACGTCCTGCGGGTAGTGGTTGCGGCCGTCGACGACGATGAGGTCCTTCAGCCGCCCGGTCACGATCAACTGCCCGTCCAGGACCGTCCCCAGATCGCCGGTGCGCAGCCACTCGCCCGGACCGTCGTCGGGGTCGGCGAACACGGCGCCGAAGACCCGCCGCGTCTGCCGCTCCTGATTCCGGTAGCCCCGCCCCACGTTGGGGCCCTGCACCCAGATCTCGCCCACCTCGCCCTCCGCCAGCGCGGCCCGGGACACCGGGTCGGCGATCCGGAGCCGCTGGCCCGCCGGGGCGCCGCAGCCCGCCAGCAGCACCACCCTCGGATCGTCGGGCCGGGCGGGCAGCGCCTTGCCGGTGGCGAGGGCGTCCCGGTCGATCGCGAACCCGCGCAAGGGTTCACCCGGCCGGGCCGCGCAGACGAACACGGTCGCCTCGGCCAGCCCGTACGACGGGCAGTGCGTTCCCGCCGGCAGTCCCTGCGCGGCGAACGCGGCGTGGAAACGGTCCGCCGTACCCGGACGCACCGGCTCGCTGCCGTTGATCAGCGCGGCCACCCCGTCCAGCCGCAGCCCCGCCTTCTGGGCCTCGGTGACGGACGCGGCGCAGTAGTCGTAGGCGAAGTTGGGCGCCGCGCTCAGCGCCCGCGGATGCGCGGCGAGCAGCCGCAGCCAGCGCACCGGCTCGTGCAGGAATGCCACGGGGTCCATGAGCACCGACAGCAGTCCCCGCACCACCGGCGCCGCGACGCTCAGCACGAGCCCCATGTCGTGGTAGAGCGGCAGCCAGCCCACGCAGGTCACGGGCCGGGTGTCGGCCCCGTAGGCGGCGAGCGCCTGGCGGGCGTTGGCGACGACATTGGCGTGGGTGATCTCCACCCCGGCAGGGGTGCGGGTCGAGCCGGAGGTGTACTGCAGGTACGCGACCGCCGCGGCGTCCGGCGGCTCGGGCCGCCACCCCTCGGCGGCGGAGTCGGGCACCTCGTCCGCGGCGACGATCCGCACGGCCGGATCGGCGCAGAACTCCCGTACCTCTTCCCGTAGCCGCCCCGTCGTCACGACGACGGCCGGGCACGCGTCGGCGAGGACGGCCGCCAGCCGGTCGCCGTGGCCCGGCAGACCGGGCGGATAGAGCGGGACGGCGACCAGTCCGGCGGTGAGCGCCGCGAGGAACGCGGTGACGTAGTCCGTCCCCTGCGGGCAGAGCACCGCGACCCGCTCCCCGGGCGCGGCCTCCTCGGCGAGCCGGGCGGCCACGGCCCGCACCCGCAGATCCAGCCGCCGCCAGGTCAGCGTGCGGTGGACGCCCCGCGACCCCGGGGCCGGATGGTCGACGAACGTGAACGCCCGACGGTCGGGAGTGGTGGTGGCCCAGTGCCGCACGTATTCCGGCAGGCTCCGGTACGGGGGTGCGAACGGGGGACGGCGGCTGTCCATCGGGCATGGCTCCTCACGTCGTCGCGGACGGTGCTTGCGGGGGCGGACGGGCCGGTCACAGGGGGATGTTGCCGTGCCGGCGCTCCGGCATCGGGGCACGCTTGCCGCTCAGCGCGCGCAGGGCGCGGCAGAGGTGGGCGCGGGTGTCGCGGGGGGCGATGACCGCGTCGACGTACCCCCGCTCGGCGGCGAGGTACGGCGTGCCGTGCGTGGTCTCGTACGCGGCGACGAGGCGGGACCGCAGCGCCTCGGGGTCGGCCGCGGCGGCGAGTTCCCGGCGGTGCAGCACGCCCACCGCCCCCTCGGCGCCCATCACGGCGATGCGCGCGGTGGGCCAGGCCAGGTTGATGTCGGCGCCGAGATGCTTGGAGCCCATCACCGCGTAGCCGCCGCCGTACGCCTTGCGCACCACCACCGTGACCTTCGGGACGGTCGCCTCGGCGTACGCGTACAGCAGTTTGGCGCCCCGGCGGATGATGCCCGCCTGCTCCTGGCGGACCCCGGAGAGATAACCGGGGACGTCGGCGAAGGTCAGCAGCGGTATGCCGAACGCGTCGCAGAACCGTACGAAGCGCGCCGCCTTCTCGGAGGCGTCGATGTCGAGTACCCCCGCGGCGTGCAGCGGCTGATTGGCGACGATCCCGACGGAGGCCCCCTCGACGAGGGCCAGGGCGCAGATGATGTTCGGCGCGAACAGCTCCTGCACCTGGAGGAGTTCACCGTCGTCGACGACCGCGCGGAGCACGTCCCGCATGTCGTACGCCTGCCCGAGCCGGTCCGGCACCACCGTGTCGAGGCCCGCCCCGTCGGGCGCGGCCCCCGGCGCGTACCGCGGGGGCCGCTCCAGGTTGTTGGCGGGCAGATACGACAGCAGGTCCCGTACGGTGTCGAGGGCGTCCACCTCGTCGGCGGCGAGGAAGTGGGCGTTGCCGTTGACGGTGTTGCTGGTGCGGGCGCCGCCCAGCTCCTCAGCGCTGGCGCGTTCCCCGGTGACCGTCTCGATGACGTCGGGCCCGGTGACGAACATGTGCGAGGCGCCGTCCACCATCACGGTGAAGTCGGTGATCGCGGGCGAGTAGGCGGCCCCTCCGGCGCACGGCCCGAGGACGACCGAGATCTGCGGGATCACCCCGGAGGCCCGTACGTTCCGCCGGACCAGTTCGGCGTAGAGGGCGAGTGAGGTGACGCCCTCCTGGATACGGGCGCCGCCGCCGTCGTTGAGGCCGATGACCGGGCAGCCCGTCTTCAGGGCCAGGTCCATCAGGGCGAGGGTCTTCTCCCCGAACGCCTCGCCCATGCTGCCGCCGAAGACGGTGGGGTCCTGCGCGAACACACAGACCGGGCGGCCGTCGATCGTGCCGTGCCCGGTGACCACTCCGTCGCCATAGGGGCGGCGGGCACCGTCGACGGAGGGCCGCGCCCGTACGAACATCCCGGTCTCGGTGAACGAGCCCGCGTCCAGCAGCAGATCGATCCGTTCCCGGGCGCCGTACTCACCGCGTCTCCTCGGACCGCCCGGAGCGACGGCCAGCGCCCGGCGCTCCGCCAGCTCGCCTACCCGGTCGGCGGTGCGGTCAGGGGCCCGTCCGACGGCAGGGCCGCCGACCGGACCGGCGGCCGGTTCGGGCACACGGGCCGGCGTCCGTTCCGCGGGCGCCCTCGTCCGGGATGTCGTCACCTCAAGTGTCACAGCCACCTCCGAAGTGGCTTCGAATATGGCAGCGCGACGGCGGGAGACCGCGGTGATCCGCTCATCGTGTGCGGGAGTTGAGTCCCGGCGGCCCGGCGTTAGTCCCCCTGTGACAACAACCGGCGCACCACCGGTGCACGAGCGGGCGGAGCACCGGGGAGGATGGGTCCATGGATGTCGACGCACTGCGCCGGGACACCCCGGGCACCGCCCACCGGATCCACCTCAACAACGCCGGAGCCGGTCTGCTCTCACGGCAGACCCTGACGGCCGTCACCTCCCACCTGGAACTCGAGGCCGCCATCGGCGGCTACGAGGCCGCGGCACGGGAGAAGGAACGGATCGGCGCCACCTACACCCAGATCGCCCGACTGCTGGGAGGGCGGCCCGAGGAGGTCGCCCTCTTCGACAACTCCACCCACGCCTGGAACGCCGCCTTCTACTCCCTGACGTTCAAGCCCGGCGACCGCATCCTCACCGGCCGCGACGAGTACGGCAGCAACGTCCTCGCCTACCTCCAGATCGCCCGCCGCACCGGCGCGGAGATCGTGGTCGTCCCCGACGACGGCCACGGTCAGCTCGATGTGGCCGCCCTCGCCGAACTGATCGACGAGCGGACCCGGCTGGTCGGCGTCACCCATGTGCCGACCAGCGGCGGCCTGGTCAACCCCGCCGCCGAGATCGGCCGGATCACCCGCGCCGCCGGGGTGCCGTTCCTGCTGGACGCCACCCAGTCCGTGGGGCAGTTCCCGGTCGACGTCACCGAGATCGGCTGCGACATGCTCACCGCCACCGGCCGCAAGTTCCTGCGCGGCCCACGCGGCACCGGCTTCCTGTGGGTGCGGCCCGAGGCCCTGGAGTACCTGGACCCGCACGTCGCCGAGATCCAGGCGGCCATCTGGGACGGCGAGCGCGGCTTCACCTGGCAGCCCGGCGCCCGGCGCTTCGAGAGCTGGGAGACCGGCTACGCCAACGTCCTGGGCCTGGAAACCGCCGTGCGCCAAGCCCTCGACCTGGGCCTGGACCGGATCGGTGAACGGGCCCTCGCCCTCGGCGGGTATCTGCGCGACCGCCTCGACGCCCTGCCCGGCGTCACCACCCACGACCTCGGCGCGCACCGCTGCGCCATCGTCACCGCCAAGGTCGACGGCGTGCCCGCCGCCGAGGTCGCCGCCGCCCTCGCCCGGCGCGGCATCAACGTCACCCACACCGTCCCCGAGCACACCCAGTTCGACACCGAACACCGGGGCGTCCATCCCCTGGTGCGGCTCTCCCCGCACTACTACAACACCGAGGCCGAACTCGACCTGGCCGTCGAGGCCATGGCCGACATCGCCTCCGGCGGGTGACACGAGGGCCCGGGGCGGTCGACACCGCCCCGGGCCCTCATGGCCGTACCGGCCGCCGTCCGGTGCCTCAGGACTCCTTGCCGCGGCCCGACATCGCGTCGCGCAGACGGTCGACGAACCCCATGCCCGGCGCCAGCATCTTGTTGGCCGGGGGCTTGTCCGGCGCGGACGGATGCGGCCGGGTCGGCGCCGTCTTCTTGGCCGTCCGCACCTTGTCGCCCAGCTGGTCCAGCATCTCCGCCGGACAGGACTGGGTCATCCGGGGGAAGAGATTGGTCTCCTCGTCCCGCACATGGCTCCTGATCTCGGTCATCAGCTGGGTGATCAGCCGGTCGAACTCGGGATCGTCGGCCTCGCACCGCTCCAGGTCCTTCATGAGCTGCTCGGCCTCGGCGTGGTCCTGCAGCTCGCGGTCGGCGATCGCGTCCCCGTCGGGCACGTGCTCACGGACCGCCGGGTAGAGGTACGCCTCCTCGGCGACCGAGTGCCGGATCAGTTCGATGGTGACCTGGTCCGCGTACTCCTTGCGCTTGGTGTGGCCCGAGGGCAGCTGCTCGATCTTGCCGAAGAGCTCCTCCACCTCGCGATGGTCGGTCTTGAGTTCCTCCACGACGTTTCCGCCATGTCCCATGACTCGCTCCTTTCCGCCTGTCCCGGCCGTCTGCTGCGGCGGGTCCGAGAAGGGCCAGTGAACCCCCTCCGAGTCCGCTTTCGGGGCATTGATCCCTTGGTGGTCAGGTCGGCCGGCCCCTGTGGCCGAGGACACGTCCGTCGCGTGGTCTGCGCCATTCCCGTCGTGACGGTCCCCGGCTACGTTCTTGGTGCGCGCTCCCCAGTACCCCGGATGGCCCAGTGCACGCAGATCTCTCCCCTGTCATCGCCGCGACCGCCCAGTGGCTGACCCGCGCCTACCCGGCGGGCGGCGGCGCGCTCGACTCCGCCCTGTGCGAGGCACAGGCCCGGCAGGCCGTGACCGTGGCCGCCTGGCTGCGCTACCCGACGCCGATGGACGCGGGCCTCGTGGGCGTCGCCGGACCCGGCGGCTCGGCCCGGCTCGACTGGATCACCGGCTACGAGACGGCCCACGCCGAGGACGACGAACACGCCTGGCGGACCTGGGTGGACGAGGTCGTAGCCAGCTGGGCGGCCTGCCTGCTCACCGATCCCGCCCTGGCGGGCGCCGCGGTGACCGCCCTCGCCGGCACCCACCACACCGCCGGTTCCCCCGTCGCCTTCCGCCGGCTGCTCACCCCGGACGAGCACGACCGCCGGGCGGCCGCGCTGCTGCGCCACCCCGATTTTCTCGCCCCCGTGGCCGGACTCCACCACGCCGGCCTCCTCGACGCACTGCGGCCGGGGCAGGCCCTGACGGCCTGAACCCCGGCCGCGACCGGCCCGGCCCCCGCTACCAGCGCAGCGGAAGGCCGGCGAGGAACTCGGTGAGCCGATTCGAGAGGACCCGGTGGTCGTTGAGCGACGGATGCCAGTCGCAGCCGAGGAGATCCAGGGCCGCGTCGCCGTAGAACCAGTGGCGGACCCGGTCGTCGCCCCGCCGGTTGCGCTCCCGCACGACCCTCGTGGTCGCGTCGGAGAACGGCCGGGTCGCCGACACCACCAGGAACGTGCCGGGGCCGTAGCGCGCACGGAGCCGGTCGAGGAACCCGTGGTAGGCGCTCTCGTAGTCGGCGACCAGCGCCTCCTGGGTGGCCCAGCGCTCCCCCGGACGCAGCGGCGTCGAGAAGTCGTTGATGCCGAGACCGATCACCACGACCTGCGGGCGCCAGCTGCCGGGCCTCGGCCACACGTCGCCGTCCACGTTCAGCAGGGCCCGCTCGTAGAACGTGCGGTAGCTGACGCCCGGATCGCCGCCGTTGTAGTTGCGGACCATGCCGCGCCCGGAGATCGCGTTGAGCTGGTGGTCCGCGTCGAACCTGCGCGCGGTCAGCGCGCCGAAGGCGAGGTCGGCGTTGCTGTTCCGGTTGACCCCGCCGTTGCCCGAGCAGTCCCGGGTCCGCGACACATTGCCGTACCCGGCGGTGAACGAGTCGCCGATGAACTCGATCTGCCGGGTCCGCGCCCGGGTCGGCCCGAGGATCGCCCCGCCGGGGGCCGCCGTGAACCCGCCGAACCGCCCCACCGCCCAGGGGCTCTCCGTGCGCTTGACCAGCCGCACGGTGTGCTCGGTGTCGGGCAGGCCGCGCAGCCAGGACACGGTCCGGCCCGGGGTGACCAGCGTGGCGGCGGTCGCCCCGTCGATCCGGACGTCGTAGTCGTTGGCGGCGTCGTCGAGGACGATCCCGACCCCGGTGCCGCGGAAGCGCGCCTCGAAGTACACACCGGGCCAGGTGTACTGCACCATCCCGTCGGCGGCCTCCTTCACCCGGCCCACGGTGTGGAACGCGGCCCGCGCCTCGGCCGCCGCCCGCGCGGGGGAGGGGACGGTGGCGGTGACGAACCCCGCGGCGGCGGCAGCCACCAGGGTCCTTCGGGAGAGGCGGGACGGCGGGGGTAAGGGGCGAGACGTGTGCATGGGGCATCCCTTCGGCGCGCGGACGGATGGGTGCGGAGTGGGGGAGCGCGGGGGTGGGAGCGCTCCCAGGTCATGCGCTTTCGAAGGTGACCGCCCCATGCGCCCCAGTCAACCCCTCGGGTCGACATCCGTCACAGGTCTGTCCGTCACGCCTCTGTCCGGCACACACGCCCGTGCCCGTCACGCCTCTGTCCGGCACACACGCCTCTGCCCGTCACGCGTCTGTCCCTGCGGGGACGGGGGCGCGGTGGTGTCAGCCCGCCGCGTGGTCGACGCGTAGCCGTACCTGCTCCTCCAGACGTCGCAGGCTGGTGTCGAGGGCGTCGGCCACGGCCTGTTCACCCGGGTCGTGACTGTCGTCGAAGAAGGACAGATGGACCGTGACCTCGCTGGCCCCGCTGTCGATGCCGGCGACCTGGAGCCAACCCGTGTAGCTCGACCGGCCCCGTGTGCCCCACTCCAGCCGCATCTGCTCGCGCCGGGCACGCAGCAGGGCGGCGGTGTCCTCGTCCGTGCGGTCCTCGTGCACGGTGACGGCGGGCAGACCGGCGGCCGCCACATGCAGGTCCTCCGGCAGCCAGGCGTCCAGCTGGTCGATGTTGGCGGCCTGGTCGAACACGTGCTCAGGCTGTGCGGGCATCGTGCGGGAACGTTCGTACTCGGTCATGGCGGCAGCACCCCGACCCGTCTCGGCGCAGCGGACCCGCGCGTGGGCGTGCCGGGTACCCGGCCGCCCGGGACGTGAATCAGCCACCGGTCGCCGACGGTCGGTCCGTCGACCGCGGAACTGACTCGGTGGTTTCGGGTACCCGTGCGCGGGCGGCGCCGTGAAGGACGCGTCCGCCGGGACACAGCCGAGTGCGAGGAGGTACGCGATGCGACTGCGGGATCACGTGGTGGTGGTGACGGGGGCGTCCGGCGGGATCGGCAGGGCCACGGCCGAGGCGTTCGCCCGCAAGGGGTGCGCCGTGGTGCTGGCCGCGCGGCGCGAGGAGGCGCTGGAGGCGACCGCACGGGAGTGCGGGAAACACCGGGGGGCCCGGACCCTGGTCGTCCCGACCGACACCACGGACGCCAAGGCGGTCGAGGACCTGGCCGCGCGCGCCGTGGCGGAGTTCGGCCGGATCGACGTCTGGGTCAACAACGCCGCCGTCAACGCCTTCGGCCGCTTCGAGGACGTACCGCTGGAGGACTTCCGCAAGGTCCTGGACGTCAACGTGATGGGTTACGTGTACGGGGCGCGGGCGGCGCTGCCGGTGATGCGCGCGGAGGGCCGCGGCACGCTGATCAACATCTCGTCGATCGCGGGCGCCGTCGCCCAGCCGTACAGCCACCCGTACAGCATGTCGAAGCACGCCGTGCAGGGTCTCGGATCGAGTCTGCGGCAGCAGTTGCGGGTGGAGGGCGTGAAGGGCATCGACGTGTGCACGGTCATGCCCGCGACCATCGACACCCCGCACTTCGAGCAGGCGGCCAACTTCACCGGGCGCAAGGTGCTCGCCATGCCGCCCGTGTACAGCCCCGAGCGGGTCGCCCGGGCCGTCGTCGACCTGGTCCGGCACCCGCGCCGCGAGGTCGTCGTAGGCCCCGCCGGCAAGGCCCTGGTGCGGCAGGCGAGGAAGTCGCCCGGCAGGGCGGAGCGGGTGATGGCGCGGCAGACCGACAAGACCCATCTGTCCCACGACGAGGAGGCTCCCGCCACCCACGGCGCGCTGCACATCCCGGCGTCCGGGGAGGGCGCGGTGCACGGCGGCTGGGGCGGCCGGCGCCGTACCGCGCTGCGCCGTACGGCCACCGTCGCGCTCGTCGGGGCGGGGGTGGCCGCCGCGGGGCGCCGGCTCAGCCGGAGCGCCTGACACGCGTGGGCCGGGGGCGGCGGACGTGCCGCCCCCGGGCCGGTGGCGCGCGCCGAGGTCAGGGGCGCCGAGGTCAGGGGCGCCGAGGCCGAGGTCACCGGACCCTGGTGGCGCATGCCGCCGAAGCCCCCGACCAGCGCCGTCCAGGTGCCGGCGGCAGGTGGCGCTGGGGCGAAGAGGACGCCGAGGCCAGGTGGCGCTGGGGCGAAGAGGACGCCGAGGCCAGGGGCGCGCCGAGGTGGAGGGAGCCCCAGGGGACTCCCTCGCCGCGCCCGCGTTCCGTCCTCAGCCGCCCTGTTCCGTCACGACCGCGTCGAGTGTGGCCGCCACCGCGTGCAGGTCGTCCGGCGCGGACCGGCCGGTCGCCAGGCGTTCCCTCAGCTCCCCGCCGGAGATCACCCTCAGGGCGCCCCGTTCGCTCGCCGAGGCAAGCTCGCGGGCGGAGAGCACCCTGACGCGCCCCCGCGCGAGCACCAGGGTGGCGTCGTCCTCACGCTCCAGCAGTTCACGGACATGGCTTGCGGTGATCATCGGTCTGCGCCCCTTCCTCGCGCTGTCCTCGACGAGCCCCCTTCCCCGGGAGCCCTCGATGCCGGTCTCCTTCTCCGGTTCGCGGCCGGCCCGTCACCCCGCCATCCGCCCGGCCGTGAGGGACCGCATCGGCACGCGGACCCGCTCCATCACGAAGCCGCTGCGCACCCGCGCCGGGATACGCGACAGCGAGATCCTCAGGCTCTGGGCCGGTACGTCGTACTCCAGCCGGGCCAGCCTCGGGCCCAGCGCCGCCAGCAGCGCGATCGTGGCGTCCTCGCCGGGGCACCGGTGGCCGGCGGCGCGGTCGTCGCCGCCCTGCGGGACGAGTTCGTCGCGGCCGGGCGGCCGCTCCAGGAAGCGCCGGGGGTCGAGGGTGAGCGGACGGTCCCAGACGGCGGGGTCGTGGTTCTGCCCGTACAGGTCGAGCAGGATCAGCGTGCCCGCCGGGATCGGCTCGCCCCGCCACTCCAGATCGGTGACGGCGCGCCCGCCGATGAAGGGGGCGAACGGGTAGAAGCGCCGCAGCTCATGGGCGAACGCCACGGCGTACGCGGGGTCCCCCTCGGCGAGCCGCTGGCCGATCTCGGGCCGGAAGTGCAGCGCGTGCCCGGCGTAGGCGACGAACCAGCACACGGCGACCGTGGGGCGGATGATGTTGATCAGTTCGACGGCGGCGGTGTGCGGGTCGAGTACCTGGCCGTCGGCGTCCCGGTGCCGCACCACCGCGGCCAGCGGCGACCCGGCCCGCGCCTTGGCCGCACCCTCCCGCACGTCCTCCACCAGACCGGCGAGCCACGCCTCGCAGCGGCTCCGTGCCTGGCGGGCCCGCCAGTGCCGTGGCCCGGCGGTGGCGAAGCCGTCGACCATGGCGACCAGGTCACGGGCCGTCTCCTCGGCGTCGTCGAGGGGAATGCCGGCCCACCGGCAGACTCCCCGGGTGAGCACCCGGCTCGCCTCGTCGAAAAGGACCACCGACGGGTGCCCGGACCACTCGTCCACGGCCTCGTCCCAGGCGGACACGACCTCGTCCACGAGGCCGGCCACCGCCTCGCGCCCCGTGAGCAGCGACAGGAACAGTTCCTTGCGGGCGCGGTGGGTCCGCCCGTCCAGCGTGTGTACAGCTCCCTGACCGAACAGGGTGTTCAGCACCGGGCCGGGGAGCGCCGTCGCGCGCTCCACATGCCGTTCGTCGTAGAAGAACCGCACGGCCTCCGGGCCGCACAGGGCCACGGCGCGCTGTCCCATCACACGGACCCGCACCAACGGCCCCGGGGTGCGGGTCCTGAGGTCGGGCAGCCAGTTGTATCCCTTGACGAGTGCCGCGAGCGAACTGTCCACGAGCGGGGGGCGACTTGGATTCATGCGGCGCGAGTGCCCGCACCGCGCCTGCCGTAACGCCCGTCGGTGACGTCCGTCAGTCGAACCGTGGCCTCAGTCGGACCGTGGCCTCAGTCGGACCGTGGCCTCAGTCGGACCGGAGCCAGGCCCTGATCCAGCCGGCCTGCATCGCCGCGTCGAGCAGATACGTGGGGCGTATCCGGCCCCTGGGGACGTACACCAGGTCGACGGCCAGCAGGGTGAGGGCGGTGCCCAGACCGACGCGGCGCGCGTGCGCCCGCCCCTGTTCGGTGCCGCCCGCCGCCAACTGGGTGACACCGGCGGAGACCAGCAGGCCACCCGTCGTCATCTGGAGCCAGGTGTCCTCCTTGGGCCCGAAGACCCAGGCGAAGCTGCGCAGGTGCAGCAGCGGCCACAGCCCGCCGACGACGTTGAAGGCTCCCTGCGCGAGCGCCAGGGCGTCCGGCGTCGCGCGCGCTTTCCCTTCACCCATGGGACCGTCCCTTCACGCGGGCCGTCCGGGTACCCGCGCCCCCGGCCGGGTAACGAGAGGACGGCGTCGGACCGCGACGGCGGCGCCGCGGAACCCCGAGGGCGGGTCGTCCCGCCCGGACCGGTGCGACCGTCGTGACGACGCGGGTGGCCCCGGGGCTCCGGGGCACCGAACCGAACCCGAACCGCACCGGCGGCTCGACGGGCCTCAGCGTGCCGAGGTCGTCCCCCTCGAAGGCCGCCGACAGCGTGCGGACCGGCCGCAGATCCCGTGCGCCGTACCACTCGCGGCGCCCCGAGCCGGCGCTGCCCCGCGTGCGCACACCCCGCAGCAGCAGCCGGGCGGGGAGGTCGGTCAGGGCGCTCCACACCGGCCGCCGGACGAGCGCGCCCGGCAGGGCGCGCAGCAGCAGCCCCAGGGGACCGCTCCGGCCGAGAGCGAACCGCAGGTCCAGCGGCCCGGCCCGGACGGCCCAGGCCCGAGGGCCGCGGCGCACGTGGACCGGCACGACCCGCACCTCGTCGAAGCGGTAGGTACCGGAGATGAAGTCGGCCGTTTCCCGCGTCGGGGCCAGCAACAGCCGGTGTCCGTCCGCCCGCTCGACCATCACGTCGGCGAACGGCCCGAACGGCGACACCTCCCAGTGCCCCACCACGATGCGCGTCCCCGAGGACGTCCCCAGTCCCGCGATCCAGCCTTCGAAGACCAGCCGCCCGGAGCCGTGCCGACGCCGTGCCCTCACCCGGTCCGCTCCCGCGTGCCACCCTCGGGCACCCCGGAGGGGCAGGGGCGGGGCCGGGACATCCCGAGCCGCACATGCCTCACCCCCGGCGAGAAGTGCGCCAGCGGTTCGGCGCCCGGCGCGGGCAGGCCCGCCGCCCGGGTGAGCGTCTCCTCGACGGCGTCCACGGTGGCCTCGCACAGCGGCCAGGGCTCATGCTCCACGGGTGTCTCCCAGATCCGGCCGAACCGGCTGGTGTACGCCCGCCAGCGCGAGGTCAGCCATACGTCCCGCTCGGTCGGTCTGATCGCTTCACCGGGGCGGACCACCAGCCGGTACGACGCCCCGCCGCTCCACCGGGCACCTGTGTACGAGACGGCCGTCATGTCCCGCGAGGTCCTCAGCCGGCCCAGGCGGTACGGCGCGCCGACGGCACGGGCCGCCAGCATCAGCGGGCAGGCCACCTCGATGGAGAGGAACCACAGCCCGTCCCGTCCGTCCGGGGTGCGGACGTACGTCCGCAGGTTGGTCTCCGCGAAGGTCGGGAGCCCCCGTGCCGAGGCGGGCAGGCCGGGCGTGCGCACGTCGGCCATGACGAACGGCGTAAGACTCACCCACGCCGTGTCCTCGTACGTGTCCACGACCAGGCCCTCCGGCAGGAGGGCCTGCACCTGCTCGGGACGGAACGGCCAGTGCACGAACGACTGCGTCGACCATCCCGCCCGCAGGACGGGCATCCGGACCCGTTCCTCTGCTCCATAGGCCACCACAGCGTGCGAGTCCCCGGCCGCGGCCTCCGGAAACGCGGAGGCCGACGACGTGGAGGTCGACGACGTGGAGACCGACGACGCGGCACCGTGCGGGGAACGCGCCCCGCAGCTCACTGGACGATCAGGGCCACCGCCATACCGATCAGCCCGATCGCGACCACCGCCACGAGCAGGATGATCAGGACGAGCGGTAGGGGACCCCACCCCTTGCGCCGCACACCGGGCGGGTCGGGGTTGGCCACGCCGGAGGTTCCGCCCTCACCGGGCGGCGTCTCACCCGGGGGCACTCCGCCGCCCGGTTCGAGGCCCGTGGTCCGGTTCGGCTCGGGGTCAGGGCTCGTCATGGCACACCCACCTCCCGGCTTGTCACTGCTTCCCATCCACTGCTCCCCTGCGGGGAGGGGTGGGGAGGACGAGGTCCGGGTTTCCCGGGTCCACCCGGGCGAAACAGGCAGACGGGGGGTGTCACACGGCCGGTCCTCGGTACTCCGCACGGGAAACAGCACCAGTCACCGGCAGCGGGAGGCGACCATGAGCACAGAGAACCCGGCGGACGACGCCTACCAGCCCACCGGCGGCAACGAGGAGCAGGAGGACGCCGCCCCCCTGGACCTCCAGGACGCGGTCGACGAGCGTACGTACGACGACATCCTGGACGAGGGCTACTCCCCGCCCGAGCGGCCGCTGGGAGTCACGAAGACCGGGACCACGGCCGCCGAGCAGCACGAGGGCGAGTCCCTCGACGAACGGCTGCGCCAGGAGGTCCCCGATGTGACCGTCCCTCCCGGTGACGGGGTCGGCGACCTCCCCGGCGGCGAGGGCGAACCCGTCGACCCGGAGGCCGGCGAGGACCGCGCCGGCCGCCTCGTGGCCCCGGACGAGGGCGCGCACACCGACACCACCAAGGAACTCGTCGCCGAGGACGAGGGCATCGACGGCGGAGCGGCGGGCGCGGAGGAGGCCGCCATGCACATCGTCCCCGACGACCGCCTCCCGGGCCCGGACGACTGAGGCCCGCCCAGGGCGCACCGCGTCCCGTCGGCACAGCCCCCCGCGGACCGGGAACGCGAGGGGGCCTCAGGCCCCGGACAGGCCCCGGACGGACCTGCGGCACCGGCCCAGACGAACACGCGGACGTCCCAGAGCCAAGGTCGAGCGGCGCGCCCGCGGGGAGCGGGGCGCCGTTCAGGACGTCCGTCAGGTCCGGCCGCGCGTCGGACGCGCGGCCGGCTCCCACCCGGTGTCCCGGGGCCACCCGCTCGACGCCCATGAGCAGCGAGGCGGGCCCGTACAGGGCCGTCTCCAGCGTCACTACGCGTGCCGCCGCAGATGGCGCAGCCGTCACTATGCGTGCCGCCGCAGATGGCGCAGCGCCGACGCGGCCGCGTTCGCGCCGCACATGCCGTGGGCGCCGGCCCCCGGCGGTGTCGCGGCGGAGCAGATGTACACACCGGGCACGCCGGTGCTGTACGGGTCCAGAGCCGCCCGGGGCCGCAGGACGAGCTGGAAGGCCGTGTTGGCGCCGGCGATGATGTCACCGCCCACGTAGTTGGGGTTGTACTCCTCGAACCCGCCCGGCGAGCGCACGGCCCTGTCCAGCACCCGCTCGCGGAACCCGGGGGCGAACCGCTCGATCTGCGCGACGATGGCCTCAGTGGCGTCGCCGTCGTAGCCGTGCGGGACGTGCGCGTACGTCCACACCGGGTGGACGTCGCCCTTCGAACGCCCCGGATCGGCCAGGTACTGCTGGCCCACGAGGACGAAGGGCCGCTCCGGCATCCGCCCCGCGCACACCGCCTGCTCGGTGGCGGCGACCTCGTCGTAGTTCCCGCCGAGATGGACGGTGCCGGCCCGCCGGGCCGCCTCGTTGGTCCAGGGCACCCCTTCCTGGACGGCGAAGTCGACCTTGAAGGCGGCGGGGCCATGGCGGTAGCGGCGATAGGCCCGCGCCACCCGCCCCGGCAGCCGGTCCCCGAGGATGTCGGCGACCGCGCGCGGGGCGACGTCGAACAGCACCACGTCGGCCGGGGGGAGATCCGCCCGCGAACGCACGCGCGTACCGGTCTCGATCCGGCCGCCGAACTCCCCGAGCAGCGCGGCGAGCGCGTCGCTGATCGCGCGGGACCCGCCCGCCGCCACCGGCCAGCCGTACCGGTGACCGGCGGCGATGATGGTCAGGCCGACGGCTGCGCTCGCCGGCCGCCCGAACGGCCGGAACGCGTGGGCGGCCACCCCGGCGAAGAGCGCGCGGGCCGGTTCCGACCGCCACCGGCGGGCCACCGCGGCCGCGGGCAGCAGGGCCTGCGGCCCGAACCCGGCCAGACGCAACGGATGCCGCGGCACATGGAACAGAGGCCGCATCAGATCTTCGGCGAGCGCGTCGTAGCCGTCCGCGAGCGGCCCGAAGACCTTCAGCCAGCGGCGTCCGTCGGCACCCCCGAGCCCGTCGGCCGTCTCCTTCACGGAGCGGTGCAGGACTCCGGCGGCGCCGGAGTCCAGCGGATGCGCGCAGTCCACCTCCGGCAGACACCAGCTGAGCCCGTGCCGTTCCAGGCCGAGCCCGCTCAGGAACGGGGAGCCCACGGCCATGGGGTGGGTGGCGGAGCAGTGGTCGTGCAGCAATCCGGGCGTCAGTTCGCTGGTGCGGGTGCCGCCCCCGATGATGTCGGCCGCCTCCAGGACCGTGACCTCGACACCTTCCCGGGCGAGGAACACGGCGGCGGCGAGACCGTTCGGCCCGCTGCCCACCACCACAGCCGTACTCATGAGCCTCCTGTGCTTCCTAGAGGGCCTTCGACGAGGGCGTTCGACGAGGGCCTTCGACGAGGGCCTTCGACCCTAGAGGAACGCGTCGGCCCGCCGCGGGCGAAACCCCGTCCAGGGTGTATGGGTGGGTGAACACGGGGGCTCTCCGGCCGGTGTACGGAAGCGTTCGCGGATCGTCCCGGTATGTTCCCGTACGCCCGTCATCGAGTCGGCGTACGCCCTCCGGGGGATCCCTTGGAAGCTTTGTTCAACCTCGTACCCATCCTCATGATCGTTTTCGCGGTGGGCGCGGCTGTCGCTCTGGTCCGCCGTTCCCGTCGCGTCGACGACGCCTGGACCAGAGGACTCACCGCGAAGGCGCGCTGCGTCAGGACCTATACGACGACGAGCGGCGGCGGGAACAACACGGTGCACACGACACTGCACCACGTCTACGAGTTCACCACCCGGGACGGGCGTGTCATCCGCTTCGACGAGGAAGGCGGTCCGTCGACCACGGTCGAGGGCGACGTCGTCACCGTGCACTATCTGCCGGAGCGCCCGGAGCACGCCACCGCCAAGCCCCCGGCCCGGGCGAAGCTCGCCGCGACCACGTGCGGCGCGGTGCTCTTCCTCGCCGCGTTCATCGCCTTCGCCGTCTTCCTCATGGTCGCCTGGAACTCGGACGGTTCGATGCCCTGATGCCCTCGACGGCTCCCGGCGGGCGTCGGGAGCCGTGTGAACCCGGTCCTCGTGGTCAGGCGTCGGGCGCCGCGTGGACCCGGTGGCCCACGAAGGTCTCCAGGACCCGCGTGGCTGCGATCTCCTCCGGCGGGCCGGCGGGCACCCCGACCGCGAGCAGCGCCTCACGCGGGCCGGAGCGCAGCGAGGAACGGAAGCGGACGGCGCAGGCGAGCGCGGTGAGGCCGTAGTACAGGGCGACGAGCAGGCCGCTGGCGTGGACGGCGGCCAGCAGCATGTCCGTCGACCTGGTCCTGGAAGCCCTGGCAACCCGCGCCCCAGCCCTCGACCGACCCCGACCGGCCGTGGGCGGTAGCTGAGGCGAGGTCTGCCGACCACCCCCACGCGCCCCCTTCACGCCACCGCGCTCAGCGTGTCCGCCAGGCGGTGGTGGGTGGCGCGGAGGGCGGGGAGGGTCGCCAGGGTCAGGGCGCCCAGGATCGCCGCCGCGGTGAAGAGCGACAGGACGGTGGGGGAGGGGACCCGGGCGATCCCGGCCCCGATGCCGCTGGACCTGCCCTGCGCGTCGATCAGCCAGTGCGCGAGCGGGAGTCCCAGCGCCAGGGCGACCGCCGTCGAGGCGAGGGCGGTGCACCCGGTGGCCGTGACGGTGATGCCGGAGATCTGCCGTGGCGACAGCCCGATCGCCTTCAGCGCCAGCAGATCCCGCTCGCTCTCGCGGACCGTGCCGCCGATGGCAGTCAGCAGTTCGACCAGGCCGATGAGCGCGAGGACGCCCAGCAGGCCCACGACGACACCGCGCAGCGGCGACAGCCCGTCGGCGGGATTGGTCACCGTGTGCACGTCCAGCCGGCCCGGACCGGCCGCGGCGGTCAGCTCGGCGGCCACCCGCCGCGGATCGGCGTCGGCGCGCAGCCGTACCTGGTAGAGCGTCGGCCGGAGCCCGGGGTCGTTCTCCCGCAGGGTGTCGAGCGACGTGGAGATGACCCGGCCCGCGTTCTCCGGCTCGATGCTGCGGCCCACGATATGCAGGATCTGGGGCCGCCCGGCCACGGTGAGCCGCACCCAGTCGCCGACCGCCACGTCCAGCAGGTCGAGCAGGCCCTGCCCGGCCACCGCCTCGTCGGGCCCCCGGGCGGCACGGCCCTCGGCCAGCGTGTACGGGTACGGCTCCGCGTCGGTGCCGAGGCCCCGCAACGCGATCGTGGCCGTCTGGCCCGACACCAGGGCTGCCACCTCGACGCCGGGATGGGCGGCGACCACGTCGGGGTCGCGCGCCAGGAGCGCCCGAGCCTCCGCGTCCCCGAGGTCGTCGTCCGCGCGGACGGTGAGCGCGGCCGCCAGGCCCATCCGCTCCGGCTCGCTGTGGAAGCGGTCGATGGTGGTCCACGCGCTCATCGCCACCACGATCAGCGTCAGCGGCAGGGCGAGACGGGCGATCGTGGCCAGGGACCGTGGTCGGCGGGCGAACGCCCGGTGCCAGCCGAGGACCAGCGCGGGCGGCAGCCCGAGACCGAGCGCCCGCTTCGCCGCCCCCGACAGCCGCCCGCCGGCCGGTACGGCGGCCCGAGGTACCGGGACCGGGGGCACGCGCCCCGCCCGCCAGGCCGCGAGCCCGGTGGTCGCCCCGATGAACAGCACCACTCCCACCGGCACCGCGACGAGGGCGGCGGTGTGGCCCGCCATGCCCTGCCACAGGTCGACGGCGTCCCCGAGCCGGCCGGGCAGCAGCGGGCCCAGCGCCTGGGTGAGCGTCGCCGCGGCCACGGCCCCCAGCAGCGCGTACACCAGATGCTGGAGCAGGAAGATCCGCACCACCTGGCCCGGAGTGAAGCCGATCGCCTTCAGGATCGAGATGTCCCGCAGATGCCCCCGGATACGGGTACCGATCGCCCCGTGCACGGCCAGCCCGGCGGCGACCAGCGCACCCAGCCCGAACAGCCCCAGCACCAGTCCGAGCAGCCGGTTGTCGCCCTCCGCCTCGGCCCGCGCCTGCTGCCAGGCCGAGACCTCGCTGACGGCGCCCGCGCCGAGCAGGGTGACGGCCCGCTGGACGGCGTAGTCGGTGTCGTCGGGGTCCGTCAGGCGCAGCCCGATCACCTGGCCGCGCTCGGCGTCGGTACCGGGCAGGGCGGCCGGCGGGGCCCAGACCAGCCCCGGCCGCTCGCCCTTGCGGTAGCGCGGTTCGGCGCTGTCGGCGACGCCCAGCACGGTCAGCTTCCCGCTGCCGCCCGGCAGGGACAGCACGTCACCGGGGCCGACGAGCAGAGTCCGGGCGAGGCTGCTCTCCAGCACCACACCGTCGGGCCGGCCCGGGTCCAGCCACCGGCCGGAGGTGAGCAGCGGCCGGCCCACCTCGGGCCTCTCGGACGTGCCGCGCAGTTCCACGGAGGCGCGGCTGCCGCGGGACGTGACCGTGGTGTCGGCGGTCCGGTAGGGCCCCGCCGCGGACTCGACGCCCGCCAGCCCGGCCAGCTCGGACACCTCGGCCGAGGGAGCGGTGTGGATCCACACATGGGCGCCCCGGGACTGCGTGAACAGACGCTGCCAGGGGTTCGTCGCGTACCCGAAGAGTGCCGTCGCCAGCAGCAGGGACGTGACGATGCCGACCGTGGCGAGCACCAGGAAAAGCGCCTCCCCCCGATGGGTGCGCAGGTCCGAGTGCGCCCAGCGCAACATGGCTCGCATCCGTCAGTCCCTCAGCTCCAGCACGGCGGGCACGCCCGCGCCGGGCGACGGGGCGCCGCCCAGTTCGACGTCGTCGGCTATGCGGCCGTCGAAGAAGCTGATCACCCGGTCGGCGGCGCTCGCCAGCCGGGCGTCATGGGTGACGAGGAGGATCGTCTGGCCGCGCTGGTGGAAACGCGACAGCAGCCGCATCACCTCACGGGTGCCCTTGCTGTCCAGGCTGCCCGCGGGCTCGTCGGCCAGCAGCAGGCCAGGGCGGTTGACCAGCGCCCGGGCCAGCGCGACCCGCTGCTGCTCGCCGCCGGACAGCTCGCCCGGCATGCTGCGCTCCTTGCCGGCGAGCCCCAGCTCCGCCAGCAGCTCCGCCCGCTCGGCACGGGCCCGCTTGGCGGAGACCCCGGCCAGCAGCGCGGGCAGTTCCACGTTGTCCGCGACCGACAGATTGGAGACCAGGTTGAAGAACTGGAAGACGATGCCGATCCGGCGGCGGCGCTCCACGGCCCAGCGGGCCTCGCTGTAGGCGTCCGTGCGCTCGCCGTCCAGCCAGATGCTGCCGCTGTCCGGGCGCTGCAGTCCGCCGAGCAGATGCAGCAGCGTCGACTTGCCCGCGCCGGACGGGCCGGTGACCGCCACGAACTCGCCCCGCCGCACACACAGGTCCACCCCGCGTACGGCATGGGCGGGCGCGCCCTCCCCGTGGTGGGTCTTGACGAGCCCCTCGGCCCGCAGAACGGCAGTGGGGGCGTCACTCATTCCGGCTTCTCCAGTTCCTCCTGGCAGCGCTCCAGCCAGTCGAGATCGGCCTGGAGATGCAGCATGGCGCCCTCGATCAGCAGCTGGGCGATGCGGTTGTCCCGGTGGTCGGCCGTGGCGAGTTTCGAGAGGTTGCGCATGGTGTTCAGGTAGTGGCGCCGTTGTCGGTTGATCAGGGCGACCTGGTCGGCGAGACCGGTCCGCGGGGCGAGCGCGAGCTTCATGAAGAACTCGTCCCGTACCCGTGGCTCGTCCGAGGTCTCCTCGAACCAGGCGTGCAGCGCCTCCTGCCCGGCAGCGGTGAGGCGGTAGATCTTCTTGTTGGGCCGGCTCGACTGCTCGACCTCCTCGCCCTCGATCAGACCCGACTTCTCGAGGCGGCCGAGGGTCACATAGATCTGGCCGATGTTCGGCTGAGGGTACGCGGCACCCAGGAGTTGCTCAAGGTCCTGCTTGAGCTCGTAGCCGTGGGCCGGGCCGCGCGCCAGCAGGGCCAGGAGGGGCAGGCGCACTCGAGCTGTCCTCCTCGCGGCCTCGTATTGTGTTCCAGGCCCTAGTATCGCCCATACCTAACGGGTATACATAGCCTCTGACTCCGGGCGAGGGTGCCCGGCGCCGGGTGCACAGGGAGGAACCTATGCGGTGGATACGCGCCGCCGGTAGGGGCCTCCTCGTTCTCGCGGTCGTCCTGGCCGGTTACGGCGCCTCCGGCGCGCAGGCACAGGGCGGACTCCGGGGCCGCGGTCCGCTGACCCTGGCCACCGCGGGCGACCTCACCGGCTACCTCGGCCCCCTCCTGGAGGGCTGGAACCGCGCCCACCCCGGCGAGCGGGTCACCCTCGTCGAGCTGCCGGACTCCGCGGACGAGACCCGCGCCCAGATGATCACCGATCTGCGCGGCGGTGATCGCGGCCGCTTCGACGTGCTCAACATCGACGTCACCTGGACCTCGGAGTTCGCCGCCGCCGGCTGGATCCGCCCGCTGCCGCGCAACCGTTTCCCGCTGGGCAGCTTCCTCCGGCCGGTCGTGGACACGGCGACGTACGACGGACAGCTCTACGCCGTCCCGTACATCACCAACGCCGGCCTGCTCCTCTACCGCAAGGACATCCTCGCCGAGGAGGGCGTCCCGCCGCCCCGCACCTGGGCCGAGCTGGAGCGCTACGCGCGGACCATCGCGCCCGAGCACGGCCTCGACGGCTACGCCGGCCAGTTCCTGCCCTACGAGGGCCTCACCGTCAACGCCGCCGAGGCGGTGTACTCGGCGGGCGGCACGATCC
This sequence comes from Streptomyces sp. NPDC030183, assembly GCF_055573455.1. Classification (NCBI taxonomy): domain Bacteria; kingdom Bacillati; phylum Actinomycetota; class Actinomycetes; order Kitasatosporales; family Streptomycetaceae; genus Streptomyces; species Streptomyces sp. NPDC030183. Next base: position 49,442 of record NZ_JBVIBK010000032.1, on the reverse strand, counting down.
TCGGCGACGAGGGCGAACGCGTCACGGTGGGCTCCGCGGCCCGCGAGGGCATCGGGTTCCTCGCCCGCGGCGTACGCGACGGGTGGATACCCCGGGAGGCGCTGGAGTACAAGGAGGAGGAGTCCAAGCAGGCGTTCCAGGACGGCCGGCTGCTCTTCCTGCGCAACTGGCCCTACGCCTACGTCGGCGCCTCCGCCCCCGGCTCCGCGGTCGCCGGGAAGATAGGCGCCGCCCCGCTGCCCGGCCCCGACGGCCCCGGTACGAGTGTGCTCGGCGGCTCCAACCTCGCCGTCAACGCGCACGCCGAACACCCCGACACCGCCGCCCGCCTGATCGCCTACCTCACCAGCGAGCGCGTCCAGCGGCAGGTCCTCACCCGGGGCGCGCTGCCGCCCGTGCGCGCGGACCTCTACCGGGACCCGGAGCTGATCCGGCGGTTCCCGTATCTGCCGACGCTGCGCCGCAGCGTCCTGGCGGCCGCGCCGCGCCCCAAGAGCCCGCGCTACGACCAGGTCAGCATGGTCGTGCAGGCGGTCGTCCACGACGCGATGGCGGGCCACTCGACGCCCGACGCGGCGGTCCGGCGGCTCACCCGGGAGCTGGCCGACATCTCCCGCCGCGGCTGACCCCTTCCCCGCCGCGCGGCCCTTCCTACTTACATGTTAGGTAACGCCCGCGCATCAACCCCCTCGTTCTGGGGCGGAATATCCGCATATAAAGGGCCACCTTCCAGATACCTGCCGTTCATTCGTTGACACCCCCGTGAAACGCATACCTAACATGCATGCATAACAGTCAGCCCGCACAGACAGGCCAACCGGGGTGAGCTCCAAGCGCATCGAATCGCGTCACTGGTGGCGCGACGCAGTGATCTACCAGGTGTACGTCCGCAGCTTCCTGGACAGCACCGGCGACGGCGTCGGCGATCTCGCCGGGGTCCGGGCCGGACTGCCGTACCTCAGGAAGCTGGGCGTCGACGGCATCTGGCTCAGCCCCTTCTACCCCTCCCCGCAGCACGACCACGGCTACGACGTCGCCGACTACTGCGACGTCGACCCGCTCTTCGGCGACCTCCACGAGTTCGACCTGCTGGTGGCGGCCGCCCGGCGGCTCGGCGTCAAGGTGCTCCTCGACATCGTGCCCAACCACTGCTCCAGCGAGCACCCGTGGTTCCGCGAGGCCCTGGCCTCCGCGCCGGGCAGCGCGGCCCGCGCCCGCTTCCACTTCGCCGACGGACGGGGCCCGGACGGGGCCGAGCCGCCCAACAACTGGCACGCCATGTTCGGCGGCCCGGCCTGGTCCCGCGTCACCGAGGCGGACGGCCGGCCCGGCCAGTGGTACCTGCACATGTTCACGCCCGAGCAGCCCGACTGGAACTGGCGCGAGGCCGAGGTCGGCGCGTACTTCGACCGCGTCCTGCGCTTCTGGCTCGACCGGGGCGTCGACGGCTTCCGCATCGATGTCGCCGCCGGCCTCTTCAAGCACCCCGAACTGCCCGACTCACCGGACCCCGAGGCCGACGCCCGCACCCGTGACTCGGTGAACCCGCTCGCCTGGAACCAGCCCGAGGTCCACGACGTGTGGCGGCACTGGCGGGCCGTGTGCGAGGAGTACACCGAGCGGGACGGCCGCGAGCGGCTCCTCGTCGGCGAGGTCTCCGTCCCCACGGCACGCGAACACGCCCTGTACGTGCGCCCCGACGAACTCCACCAGGCGTTCTTCTTCGACCTGCTCAGCGCCGCCTGGGACGCCGACGCCTTCCGCAAGGTCATCACCGAGGCCATGCAGGACATCGCCGGTACGGGATCGACCGTCACCTGGGTCCTCAACAACCACGACCAGGTCCGCACGGTCACCCGCTACGGCGAGCCCGCCGTCGAGGGCAGCGGTCTCGGCGCCGCCCGCGCCCGCGCCGCCGCCCTGCTGATGCTGGCGCTGCCCGGAGCCGCCTACGTCTACCAGGGCGAGGAACTGGGCCTGCCGGAGGTCGTCGACCTGCCCGACGACGTGCTCACCGACCCCATCTTCCGCCGCACCGGCAGCCGCGCCCGGATCCGCGACGGCTGCCGGGTGCCGCTGCCCTGGTCGGGCCAGGCGTCACCGTTCGGCTTCACCTCCGGTGTCGAGGGCGCCAAGCCCTGGCTGCCGCAACCCGAGTACTTCGCCGAGTACGCCACCGACCGCGCGCTCGCCGACACCCGCTCCTTCTGGCACCTCTACCGCGACGGCCTCCAGCTGCGCGCCGCCCTGCCCCAGCTCGGCGAGGGCGACATGCGCTGGCTGGACACCCAGCCCGGCGTCCTCGGCTTCGTCCGCGGCGACGGCCTGGTCTGCGCCGTCAACTTCGGTACGGCACCCTCCCCGGCGCCCGTCGCCGGCACCCCCCTGCTGTCCAGCGGCCCGTGCCCGCCCGGGGTCCTCCCCGGCTCCACGGCCGCCTGGTGGATCGGCGACGACGCCGCTTCCTGACCCCCGCACTCCCCACACCGTCCATTCCCCCGCTCCGAAGGGACATCAACGATGATGCGACGACGTACCACCCTGCTCACCGGCTGCACCGCCCTCGCCCTCGCGCTCGGCACCACCGCCTGCGGAGGCGGCGGACCCGTCGCCGCGGGCGGCGGCGACAAGGCGCTGAACGGCCAGACGGTCACCGTCGCCGGCGTCTGGTCCGGCAGCGAGCAGAAGAACTTCCAGAAGGTGCTGGACGCCTTCACCGAGAAGACCGGCGCCAAGACCCAGTTTGTCTCCACCGGTGACAACGTCTCCACCGTCGTCGGCAGCAAGATCGAGGGCGGCAACGCCCCCGACGTGGTGATGGTCCCGCAGGTCGGCGTGCTCCAGCAGTTCGCCGACAACGGCTGGCTCAAGCCGCTGTCCGGCACCACGCGGAAGTCCGTCGACGCCAACTACGCCACCGTCTGGAAGGACTACGGCAGCGTCGACGGCACCCTCTACGGCCTGTACTTCAAGGCCGCCCACAAGTCGACCGTCTGGTACAGCCCCGACGCCCTCGACACCGCCGGCGTCAAGCCGCCGAAGTCCTACGACGACATGCTGAAGGCCGGGCGGACCGTCTCCGACTCGGGCCTCGCCGCCTTCTCCGTCGCCGGGCAGGACGGCTGGACGCTCACCGACTGGTTCGAGAACGTCTACCTCTCCCAGGCAGGCCCCGAGAAGTACGACGCCCTCGCCGCCCACAAGCTGAAGTGGACGGACGGCAGTGTGGTCGACGCGCTCACCACGCTCGGCGAGCTGTTCGGCGACAAGCAACTGCTGGAGGGCGGGCAGAAGGGCGCCCTCAACACCGACTTCCACGGCTCCGTCGAGAAGGTCTTCGGCCCCGAGCCCGAGGCCGGCATGGTCTACGAGGGCGACTTCGTCGCCGGCGTCGCCAAGGACCAGTTCGGCCGGAGGATCGGCGAGGACGCGAACTTCTTCCCGTTCCCGCCGGTCGACGGCGGCAAGGCACCCGTGGTCAGCGGCGGTGACGCGGCCGTCGTCCTCAAGGACGGCAAGAACACCGAGGCGGGCATGGCCCTGCTGGAGTACCTGGCCACCCCGGAGGCCGCCGCCGTGTGGGCCGAGGCGGGCGGTTTCCTCTCCCCGAACAAGAAGGTCGACCCCGCCGCCTACGGCGACGACGTCACCCGCACCACCGCCGAGTCCCTCATAGCCGCCGGGGACTCCGTCCGCTTCGACATGTCCGACCAGGCCCCGGCCGCCTTCGGCGGGACCAAGGGCGCCGGCGAGTGGAAGATCCTCCAGGACTTCCTGCGCGACCCGTCCGACCCGAAGGGGACCGCCGCGCAGCTGGAGGCCGCCGCGGCCAAGGCGTACAAGGGCTGACCGCGATGACCGCCACTGCCACGAAGGTGGCCGTTCCCCCCGCCTCCGGTACCGCCGTCCGCAAACGGCGCGCCCGGCGGCGGGGCCGGATCGTCGCCCTCCTCTTCGTCTTCCCCGCCCTGCTCCTGCTCGGCGCGCTCGTCGTCTACCCCGTGCTGTTCTCGGTGGGCCGCAGCCTCTTCGACGCCACCGGCACCCGGTTCGTCGGCGGGGACAACTACACCGAGATGTTCCGCGACCCGGCTACCCTCACCGCCGTCCGCAACACCGCGATCTGGGTGGTCGTGGCGCCGGCCCTGCTGACCGGGCTGGGGCTGATCCTCGCGGTGCTCGTCGAGAAGGTCCGCTGGGCCACCGCGTTCAAGCTGCTCCTCTTCATGCCCATGGCCGTCTCCTTCCTCGCCGCGGGCATCATCTTCCGGCTCGCGTACGACGAGGACCCCGACAAGGGCGTCCTGAACGCGGCGGTGGTCGGCGTCCACGACGCCTTCCAGGGATCCTCGTCGTATCCGACGGCCCGTGCCCGGGACGGGCAGGGCCTCACCGGGGGCGCCGACGGCTCGTACCGCACCAGCACCACCGTGTCGCCCGGTGACACGGTCGCCCTCGGCCTGGTCGGCGTCGGGCCCAGGGACGTCCCCGAGGGCGCCGAACCGGCCCGCGCCGCAGCCGCCCGCGAGGCGGCCCCCGGTGAGGTGCGCGGTGTCGTCTACCTCGACTTCACCCGCGGCGGGGGCGGAGAGCCCGGCCGGGTCGACCCCGAGGAGAGCGGGCTGCCCCGGATGACCGTCGAGGCGGTGCGCGACGGGAAGACGGTCGCGAGCACGACCACCGCGGCCGACGGCTCCTTCCGCTTCGCGGACCTGGAGAAGGGCTCGTACACCGTCGTGCTCCCCGGCACGAACTTCGCCCCGCCCTACGACGGCGTCTCCTGGCTCGGTCCGGCGCTCGTCACCCCCGCGATCATCGGCGCCTATCTGTGGATCTGGACCGGTTTCGCCATGGTGCTCATCGGCGCGGGCCTGTCCACGCTGCCGAGGGAGACGCTGGAGGCGGCGCGGATGGACGGGGCGGGCGAGTGGCAGGTGTTCCGGCGCATCACCGTGCCCCTGCTCGCGCCCGTGCTGACCGTGGTCTTCGTGACCCTCGTCATCAACGTGATGAAGGTGTTCGACCTCGTCTACATCATCGCGCCCGGACCGGTGCAGGAGGACGCGACCGTGCTGGCCACCCAGATGTGGCTGGTGTCCTTCGGCGGCGGCAACAACCAGGGACTGGGCAGCGCCCTCGGGGTCCTGCTCCTGCTGCTGGTGATCCCGGCCATGGTCTTCAACGTCCGTCGATTCCGAGGGAGTCAGCGATGAGTCTCGGCGCGCTCCGGCGCGGGCTGGGCAGCAGCCTGGTCCAGGCATTTCTGGTGGTCATCGGGCTGATCTGGCTCACCCCGCTGGCCGGACTGCTCCTGTCGTCCCTGAGGTCGGCGCAGGACACGGCCAAGGGCGGCTGGTGGACGACCTTCACCAGCCCCGGGCAGCTGTCCTTCGACAACTACGCGGCACTGCTGGAGAACGCAGGTGTCACCCAGGCGTTCTGGAACACGGTGCTGATCTCCGTCCCGACGACGGCCCTGGTGGTGGTGATCGCCGCGCTGGCCGGGTACGCCTTCGCCTGGCTGGACTTTCCCGGCCGGGACGCGCTCTTCCTGCTGGTGGTCGCCCTGCTGGTGGTGCCGGTGCAGATCGGTCTGCTGCCGGTGGCCAAGCTCTTCGGCCGGCTCGGCCTGTTCGGCACCATCCCGGGGGTCGTCCTCTTCCATGTCGCGTACGGGCTGCCGTTCGCGGTCTTCCTGCTGCGGAACTACTTCGCCGAGATCCCCAGGGAGATGCTGGAGGCGGCCCGGATGGACGGGGGCACCGAGTGGCGCATCTTCACCCGGCTCGTCCTGCCCGTGGGGCGGCCGGCGATCGCGAGCCTCGCGATCTTCCAGTTCCTGTGGGTGTGGAACGACATGCTCGTGGCGCTGCTGTTCGCCGACAGCTCGTCCCAGCCCCTGACCGTGGAGCTCCAGTCGCAGATCCGCCAGTTCGGCAGCAACATCGATGTGCTGGCCCCGGGGGCCTTCCTGTCGCTGATCGTGCCGGTGGTCGTGTTCTTCGCCTTCCAGCGCCACTTCGTGCAGGGGGTCATGGCGGGGTCCGTCAAATAGGGTCCGCGCCGACGCCGGCGAACAGGCCGAAGACCCGCGGTGGGGGCACCGAACCCCGACGAGTGCCCCCCTTTCGCGTATCCATTCCCCTCGGTCACGGGTATTTTCCGGACGTCCGGGTTCTCCCCATCAGGCTTTGGTCGTGGCGCGACAACTGGGTTAACCTTCACCGGATTTTCTCATTCGGCTCTACCGTGAACTGCGGAAACGCCGAGGATGGACGGGCCCCGCCAGGGGCCCGGCGCGGGTTCCGAGTCCTCGGAGTGAGGGCTCCTGGGGAGCGGAACGAGGGTGCCATGAGCGGCAAGACGATCGAGGCCACCGACCGGGCCCCGGGCGAGCAGGAGCTGCGGCAGCTGCTGGCCGGACTGACCGCCGTCCGGGACGGCGATTTCGGCACCCGGCTGCCGTCCGACGGCGAGGGCCTGCTCGGTGACATCGCCACGGTCTTCAACGGCATGGTGGACCAGCTGTCCGTGTTCACCTCGGAAGTCACACGCGTGGCGCGCGAGGTGGGCACGGAGGGCACGCTCGGCGGTCAGGCCGAGGTACCGGGGGTCTCGGGCACCTGGGCGGACCTGACCGACTCGGTCAACGCCATGGCGGGCAACCTGACCACACAGGTGCGGGACATCGCCCAGGTGGCGACGGCGGTCGCCAAGGGCGACCTGTCCCAGAAGATCGACGTTCCCGCGCGCGGCGAGATCCTCCAGCTGAAGGAGACCGTCAACACGATGGTCGACCAGCTGTCGTCGTTCGCCGACGAGGTCACCCGTGTCGCCCGTGAGGTCGGCAGCGAGGGCCGCCTCGGCGGCCAGGCCCAGGTGCCCGGCGTCGCCGGCGTCTGGCGCGACCTGACGGACTCGGTCAATTTCATGGCCGGAAACCTGACCTCGCAGGTCCGCAACATCGCCCAGGTGACCACGGCGGTGGCCCAGGGTGATCTGTCGCAGAAGATCACGGTGGACGCGCGGGGCGAGATCCTGGAGCTGAAGAACACCATCAACACGATGGTCGACCAGCTCTCCGGTTTCGCCGACGAGGTCACCCGTGTCGCCCGCGAGGTCGGCACCGAGGGCCGCCTCGGCGGTCAGGCGGACGTCAAGGGCGTGAAGGGCACCTGGCGCGACCTCACGGACTCCGTGAACTTCATGGCGGGCAACCTGACCTCGCAGGTCCGCAATGTCGCCCAGGTCGCCACGGCGGTGGCCCAGGGTGATCTGTCGCAGAAGATCACGGTGGACGCGCGCGGGGAGATCCTGGAGCTGAAGAACACCATCAACACGATGGTCGACCAGCTCTCCGGTTTCGCCGACGAGGTCACCCGGGTCGCCCGCGAGGTCGGCACCGAGGGCAACCTGGGCGGACAGGCCATCGTCCGCGGTGTCTCGGGCACCTGGAAGGACCTCACGGACAACGTCAACGTGATGGCGTCCAACCTGACCGGCCAGGTCCGCTCGATCGCCCAGGTCGCCACCGCCGTCGCCCGCGGTGACCTCTCGCAGAAGATCACCGTCGAGGCCAAGGGCGAGGTCGCGGCCCTCGCCGACGTCATCAACACGATGGTCGACACCCTCTCCGCGTTCGCCGACGAGGTCACCCGTGTCGCCCGCGAGGTCGGCACCGAGGGCCGCCTCGGCGGGCAGGCGCACGTGCCGAACGTCGCCGGCACCTGGAAGGACCTCACCGACAACGTCAACTCGATGGCCAACAACCTCACCGGCCAGGTCCGCAACATCGCCCTGGTGACCACCGCGGTCGCCAACGGCGACCTGTCGAAGAAGATCGACGTCGACGCCCGCGGCGAGATCCTGGAGCTGAAGACCACCATCAACACGATGGTCGACCAGCTGTCGTCGTTCGCGGCCGAGGTCACCCGTGTCGCCCGTGAGGTCGGCAGCGAGGGCAGGCTCGGCGGACAGGCCGAGGTCGAGGGCGTCGAGGGCACCTGGAAGCGTCTGACGGAGAACGTCAACGAACTCGCCGGGAACCTCACCCGCCAGGTCCGCGCGATCGCCGAGGTCACCAGCGCCGTCGCCGAGGGCGACCTGACCCGCTCCATCACCGTCGAGGCGTCCGGCGAGGTCGCCGACCTCAAGGACAACATCAACTCCATGGTGGAGTCCCTGCGCGAGACCACGCGGGCCAACCAGGAGCAGGACTGGCTGAAGACCAACCTCGCGCGGATCTCCGGTCTCATGCAGGGCCACCGGGAACTGCCCGTCGTCGCCGAACTGATCATGGACGAACTCTCGCCCCTGGTCTCCGCGCAGTACGGGGCCTTCTACCTCGCCGAGGACACCGCACGCGGCCCCGAACTGCGGCTCGTCGGCTCGTACGGCTACCCCGACGACAGCGACCGGCCCGACCGCATCCCCGTGGGGCGCTCCCTGGTCGGGCAGGCCGCGCGCAACCACCGGCCCATCACCGTCGAGGAACTGCCGCCGGACTACGTCACCATCTCCTCCGGTCTCGGGCAGGCCGTGCCCAGCGCCCTGGTGGTGCTGCCCATCGTGGTCGAGGACCAGGTCCTCGGCGTCATCGAACTGGGCTCCGTCACCCGCTTCACCCAGATCCACCAGGACTTCCTCGCCCAGCTGATGCCGACCATCGGTGTCAACCTCAACACCATCGTGGCCAACGCCCGCACCGACGAGCTGCTGGAGGAGTCCCAGCGGCTCACCGCCGAACTCCAGGCCCGCTCGGCGGAGTTGCAGGTGCAGCAGGACGAGCTCCAGCGCTCCAACGCCGAACTGGAGGAGAAGGCGTCCCTGCTGGCCTCGCAGAACCGTGACATCGAGGCCAAGAACCTGGAGATCGAGCAGGCCCGGCAGGAACTGGAGACCCGCGCCCAGGAGCTGGCGCTCGCGTCGAAGTACAAGTCGGAGTTCCTGGCCAACATGAGCCACGAACTGCGCACCCCCCTCAACAGCCTCCTCATCCTGGCCCAGCTGCTCGCGCAGAACCCCTCACGCAACCTCACCCCCAAGCAGGTCGAGTACGCGGGCATCATCCACTCGGCGGGCTCGGACCTGCTCCAGCTGATCAACGACATCCTCGACCTGTCGAAGGTCGAGGCCGGCAAGATGGACGTCACCCCCGAACGGGTCCCGCTGCGCAAGCTGCTGGAGTACGTCGAGGCGACGTTCCGGCCGATGACGACGCAGAAGAGCCTGAACTTCACGGTGGCCACCGCCCCCGGCACACCGGCCGACCTGCTCACCGACGACTCCCGGCTGCGGCAGATCCTGCGCAACCTGCTGTCCAACGCGGTGAAGTTCACCGAGCAGGGCAGTGTCGAGCTGCGCATCGAGCCCGCCGCCGACCGGGAAGTGCCCCTCGGCGTCCTCCGCGGCGGACCCGTCGTGGCCTTCCGCGTGAAGGACACCGGCATCGGCATCCCCCAGCAGCAGCTGGAGGCGATCTTCGGCGCGTTCCAGCAGGCGGACGGCACCACCAGCCGCAAGTACGGCGGCACCGGCCTCGGGCTGTCGATCACCCGCGAGATCGCCCATCTGCTGGGCGGTGCCGTCACCGTCGACAGCACCCCCGGTCAGGGCAGCACCTTCACGCTCTACCTCCCCGTCGCCCGCGCCGACTTCGAGGACCTGCTCGCGGGCGGCGCCCGGCCCCTGGAGCAGTCGCAGACCGCCGAACTCCCCCCGGCCGCACGGCCGGACGCCGCCCCCACCGTCACCTCCGAACGCCGCAGGCGGCGCCTCCTCGTCGTCGAGGAGCGCCCGCGCGGACTGCTGACCCTCGTCGCGGAACGCGCCGTCGCGGACATCGCGCCCGACCCCGACGACCCCCTCGGCGCGATCGACATCATCACGGCGGTCGGCGCGCAGGAAGCGGCGAGCACCCTGGCCGCCGACCCCTGCCACTGCGTCGTCCTGGAACTCGGCGTGCCCGACGGCGAGGGCGCCCGGCTGCTGGAGGCCATGGAGGGCGACTCGGCGCTCGCCAGCGTCCCCGTCCTCGTGCACACCGGGCACCGCGTGGACCTCGCGCAGGAGCAGACGCTGCGCTCCCGCGCGGACGGCCGCCCGCTGGACTTCCTGTCCAGCCTGGACGAGCTGCGCGAACGGATCACCCTGCACCTGTCCGCCGAGGAGCCGGGCGACGTGCTGTCCCTGGTCCGGGGCGAGGACCTCCAGCGCCCGGCCGCCGAGGTCGTCGACGACTCCTTCCTCGGCCGTACGGTGCTCGTGGTCGACGACGACGCCCGCAATCTCTTCGCCCTCAGCGGGGTCCTCGAACTGCACGGCTTCCAGGTCCTGCACGCCGACAACGGCCGCAAGGGCATCGAGATGCTGCTCGCCCACCCCGACATCTCGCTCGTCCTGATGGATGTGATGATGCCGGAGATGGACGGCTACACCGCCACCGCCGAGATCCGCGCGATGGACCGGTACGCCGATCTGCCCATCATCGCCGTCACCGCCAAGGCCATGCCCGGCGACCAGGAGAAGAGTCTCGCGTCGGGCGCCAACGACTACGTCACCAAGCCCGTCGACACCAACGACCTCATCGGCCGCGTCCGACGCTGGCTGTCCACGTGACGGGGAACCGCCCCGCCGCGCGCACCAGCCGACCCCCTGGCGTCCCCGGACGCCCGAGCCGAGGAACAGGCCAACCGTGAGCAACCTCCACCAGCCCATCGACCCGCCGGACGCCGGCTCCCCGTCGGGCGAGCTGTCCGCCGACGACCCGACGACGGGCATCGACCTGCTCGCCACCGGCCGCGTCGCCGAGGTGGCCGTCGCCGGAACGAAGGAAACGGAGCAGACGGGGGAGACGGGGGAGACGGAGGAAGGTGACGGCACCGGCCAGTCGTCCCCGGTCGGACGGCTCGCCGCGACCGTGGAGCGCCTGCGCCGCGAGGTGCAGGCGGCCCAGGCGGAGGCCGACGGCCGCGCCCTGGTCGAACTGGCCAAGGGCATCCTCGTCGAGCGTCTGCACTGCGGGCCGGCCCAGGCGGCACGGCAGCTCGCCGAGCTGACCGAGCAGGCGGGCGTGACCCCGCTGGAGTTCGCCGTCGAGGTCATCAACCAGGCCAGCCGCGACCGGCTCTCGGAGGTCACGACCGCGTTCCTCGCGACCACGGCGAACCGCGGCGACACCGTCGAGGCACCGGGGAGCGACTCCTTCGCCGTACGGCTGCGGACCGCCGAGAGCGGAGCGCTCGCCGCACACGACGCGCAGGCCGTGGCCGACTCCCTGCTGGAGCACGCCCTCACGCCGCTCGGCGCGGAGGCCGTCGCCATCTGGGCGCTGGACGCCGACGGCTCCCTCACCCTGGCGGGCAGCGCCGGGTTCTCGGTGGCGGAGGCGGGCCGCTGGCGATATGTGCCGCCGGGCGTGGCGACGGTGGCGCGCCGGGGACTCGGCGAGCGGACGGGCCAGTGGATCGGCTGTCTGTCGCAGACCGGACTGCCCTCCATCGGTCAGCACCACCACCCCGACGGAGGCCGTGTCGCCGTCCCCGCGGGCACCGCCGGCCGCATCCACGGCGTGCTGGAGATCGTCTGGCCCACACCGCTGGAGCCGCAGCCCCCGCAGATCGTCCGGCAGATCGAGGCCCTCGCCGAACTGTGCGCGCACACGCTGGAGACGTACGTCCCGCGGCGGCCCGACGGCGACACCCGGCCCGGCGTCCTGCCGGCCGTCGCCGAGCTGATGGACCTGGCCGACGGCCTCCACGACCCCGCGCTGGTCCTCGTCCCGCACCTGGACACCGACGGGGAACTGGTCGACTTCCGCATCCACCACGTCAACCGGCGCTTCCTCGACCCGGCGGGCCGGCCCAGGGGCGCCGTCAACGGAGCCCTGCTGCTGGAGGCCTACCCGATGGCCGCCGGCGACAGCGAACTCTTCGAGCAGGTCGAACGCGTCTACGCCACGGGCGAGCCGTTCCGCGCCCACCGCATGCGGCTCACCGCCCTGGTGGACGACGTCCCGCTCGCGGCGGTCGCCGACATCAACATCAGCCGCCACGGGGGCAGCGTGCTGCTCATCTGGCGGATAGAGGACGAGACGGCGCGCCTGGCGAGCCTGCTCCAGCACGCCCAGCGCCTCGGCCGCATCGGCGGCTTCGAGGAGAACCTCCTCACGGGCGAGATCACCTGGAACGGCCAGCTCTACAGCCTCTACGGCAAGCCCGCCTCCGCGGGCCCGGTCCCCCTGGAGGACCTGGCCGCCCACGCCCACCCCGACGACGCCGTCGCCATCGGCAGGTTCCTGCGCACCGTCCTGCACCACCGCCGCCCGGCGTCCACGGCGTTCCGGCTCCAGCGGCCCGACGGTGTCACCCGGCACATCCGCGTGGTGGCCGAGCCGGTCCTCGACTCCGACGGCCGGCTGTTCGTCGTCCGGGGTGCCTACCAGGACATCTCCGCCCACCACTGGACGGAGGTCGCCCTCGCCGCGACCCGCGACCAGCTCGCCCACACCGAGCAGCAGGCGAGCGAACGCAACCGGCTGACCCTCCAGCTCCAGCACGCGATCATGCCCCCCGCGCAGGCCCCGCTGGAGGCCCCCGGGCTGCGGGTGGCCGTGCGCTACCGGCCCGCGGAGACCCAGAACCTGGTCGGCGGCGACTGGTACGACGCGGTCGTGCTGCCGTCCGGGCTGGTGCTGCTGTGCGTGGGGGACGTCGCCGGCCATGGCATCGAGGCGGCCACCAGCATGGTCGTCCTGCGCAACGCGCTGCGCGGGCTCGCCGTGACGGGCGCAGGACCGGCCCAGTTGCTGTCCTGGCTCAACATGGTGGCCCACCATCTGAACGGCGCCGTCACCGCCACGGCGGTCTGCGGTCTGTACGACCCCGAGGCCCGCACCCTGCGCTGGGCCAGGGCGGGCCATCTGCCGCCGGTCCTGGTACGCGGCGGCGAGGCGGCACCGCTGCCCCTGGTCAAGGGTCTGCTGCTCGGCGCCCTGCCCGAGGCGACGTACGAGGAGCACGAGATGCAACTGGCCGTCGACGACACCTTGTTGATGTACACGGACGGTCTGATCGAGCGCCGCGACCGGTCCGTGGAGGAGTCGCTGGCCCAGCTGCTGACGGCCGCGAGCATGGTCCCGCCCACTCTCGACCAGCAGTTGGACCGCCTGCTCACCTACAGCAAGTCGGACACGGACGACGACACCTGCATCGTGGGCGTGCGCGTGGACTAGGAGAAACGGCAGGCGCTCAGGGAGGGCGCGTGCGGCGCGGACCCGGGGTGGCACCCAAGAGTCCGCGCCCCTGGCCCGCTCAGGCGTAGTAGTGGATCGTCCCGCGCAGTGCGGGTTCGGCTCCCTCGCAGTGCTGTTCGAATGTGGCGGCGAAGGCCGTGACCGTGCCCTCGGCGTTCCGGGCGAGCTTGGTGAGGGTCAGGGTTCCGTGACTGGTGTTGCAGCCGCCGAAGCCGGACACGTCAAGGCCGGCGATCCCCGGGCCGCTGCCGCGTTCGGTGCGGTAGGTGCGTCCCGCCTCGAAACGCTCGCCCGCGGGCGGGACGAGCAGCGCCGACCAGGATTCCCGCTTGCCGGACGCGTCGTAGGACAGGCCGTCGACGCCCCATTCCCGCAGCGAGAAGATGCTCGTGGCGCCGGTGTGGGTGCCGGAGCGGCCCTGGCCGGGGTAGTCGCCCGGGTCGCTGGCGTAGCTGAACGACAGCGGGAACGCGCGGTACTTGACGACGCCCTTGAGCGCGGGGGCGTCCGGGGCCTCGCACCGCTGGGTGTAGGTGGCGTCCAGCAGGGTGATGTCCCCGGAGGCGTCGGCCTCGATCTGGTGGATGGCGAACTGCCCGTACACCACGTTGCAGCCGCGGTGCTGCCCGCTCACATCGAGGCCGGGGGAACGGCCGGTCGCGGAGTGCGCCCGCTCGGCGTCGCGGTAGACACCGGGGTGCAGCTTCTCGCCGTGCGGGGCGGCGAGCACCCCGTCCCACCAGGCGCTGTCGTTCTCGACCCGGAACCGTACGACCTCCAGCGCCCCCTCGACGGTGATGCTCGCCGTCGACGGGGTGTACGCCACCGCGCTGCCCTGACCGATCCAGTCACCGGCCTCGCTGGTGTGGCGATAGGCGGTCACGGCCCGGGGCGTACCGTCGACCGCCGCGGCGGGCTGGGCCGCCGCCACGGTGAGTCCGAGCGCGACGGCCGCGCTCGCCAGGGCACCGAGTAAACGGCGCCGGCGTCTTGTGTGGATGAGCACGTGGTTCCCCCTCTGCCGGTCGACCGCCGCACCCGGCGGTCGAACAAGTGTGTCCATGACAGGCTTTGGACTGTCCCGAAAGCCGAACGGTAAACACGGATGGGCCATCAGGTCCTGCGGAGCGGCGGGTTATACGATGACGTGTCTTTTGGTCCGTCGTTTCCGAGACGCAGTGAGCGGCGAGACAGGGGGAATGTCGTTCATCGGTACCTGAGGCAGGGAGGGAACGTGGATGCCGCCGACGGTGGGGACAATGCGGTCCCGGCACCGCGGCCCGGGGACGCCGCGCTGGAGATCCGTTCGCTGTGCGGTCGTCCCGGGATCCGTGCCGCTGGAGAGATCAACGTGAGCACCCGTTCATCCTGGGAACGTGCCCTGAGGGAAGTGGCGAGCACCCATGAGGACGTCTCCCACGTGGAGCTGTCCGGGCTGATGTCCATCGACGTGGGCGGCGCGGCGGCGCTGGCCGTCACCGCGCAGCGGCTGACCGGCGGCCGGATCGTCGTGCACCGCCCGCCGCCGGAGCTGACGCGCATCCTCGACCTGTTCTGGCCCGGCCTCTCGACGATCGAGGTGGCGGGACGATGACCACGGCCACCGACAGGGAATCCTTCGTCCACCCGGCGCTGTTCTACCGGGGCGCGGAGCAGTACACGGCGGGCACCGTGCCGTTCCTCCGGGACGGCCTGGCGGCCGGGGAGGCCGTCGCGGTCGCCGTGCCGGGCCCGAACCTCGAACTGATCAGGGCCGGCCTGGGCGCCGACGCCGCCCGGATCGAGTTCCTCGACATGACGCGGGCGGGCCGCAATCCGGGGCGGATCATCCCCGGCGTCCTGCGTGCCTTCGCCGACGCCCACCCGGGCGGGCGGGTCAGGATCATCGGGGAGCCGATCTGGGCCGGCCGCTCGGCGGCGGAGTACCCGGCGTGCGTCCAGCACGAGGCCCTCATCAACGAGGCGTTCCGGGGCCGCGAGGTGACGATCCTCTGCCCGTACGACGCGGACGCCCTGGCCCCGGCGGTGCTCGCCGACGCCCACGCCACGCATCCCGTCGTCATCGACTCCGGCGTCGAACTGCCCAGCGACACCTACGCGCCCGAGCAGGTCGTCGCCCGCTACAACCAGCCCCTCACCAGTCCGCCCGGAGCGGCGGCCCTGCCGTTCGACGCGGAAGCCCTCCCGTGGGCCCGCGCGTTCGCGGTGCGCGAGGCCCGCGGACTCGGCCTGGGCGAGGCCCGGATGCAGGATCTGACGCTGGCGGTCGCGGAGTTGACCACCAACAGCGTGGTGCACGGCGGCGGATCGGGGACGCTGCGGATCTGGGCCGAGGCCGAGCAGATCGTCTGCGAGGTCCACGACCGCGGAAGGCTGACCGACCCCCTCGCGGGCCGCCGCCCCCCGGCCCGCGACCAGTTGGGCGGACGCGGTCTGCTGCTGGTCCACCACATCGCCGACCTGGTCCGCTTCCACACCGCCCACGACGGCACCACCGTCCGCTTCTACCTCGACCGCTGACCGGGCCGGCGGTGGGATCCGGCTGATCTCCGGCCCCTCGGCGCGAGGTGCCAGAATGGCGGGGCAGCAGGCCAGGGGAGGAGAAAGGGCGACCGTGCCGGACAACCGAGCGGGACAACCTTCGGCGGACGACCACGGGGAGCGCGGCGAGGGGCCCGCCTCGGTGACGATCGCGTACATCGCCGAGTCCGCCGGCGTCTCCGTGCCCACGGTGTCGAAGGTGCTCAACGGCCGCTCGGGTGTGTCGGACGAGACCCGGGCCCGCGTGGAGCAGCTGATCCACCAGCACGGTTACCGCAAGCCTCCCAAGAACCGCAGCAACCTCGTGCAGCTCGTGTTCCGCGAACTGGAGAGCATGTGGGCCGTGGAGATCATCCGCGGCGTCGAGCGGGTGGCCCGCAGGAACCGCATCGGCGTGCTGGTGTCGGAGTTCGGGCTCCACGACACCTCCGGCCTCACCCTCGACGACACCGTCGGCCGGCGCCCCCGGTGCGTCCTGTCGGTGGCGCAGCTCTCCGAGGCGGAGCGCGAACAGCTGAAGGCGCGGGGCATCCCCTTCGTCGTCCTCGACCCGATCGAGGAACTGCCCGACGACGTGCCGTTCGTGGGGGCCACGAACTGGCGGGGCGGTCAGGCGGCGACCCGGCATCTGGCCGGGCTGGGGCACCGGCGCATCGCCATGATCAGCGGGCCCGACCACGCGTTCTGCCTCGCCCGGCTCTCCGGCTACACCTCCGCTCTCACGGAGGCCGGCCTGCCGGTCGAACCCGGCCTGGTGGTCAGGACCCAGCTCACGCGCGAGCACGGGTACGCGGCGGCACGGGAGTTGCTGTCCCGCCACGACAGGCCCACCGCGGTGTTCACCGCCAACGACATGCAGGCGGTCGGCGTCTACCAGGCCGCCCGTGAACTCGGGTTGCGCGTCCCGGACGATCTCAGCGTCGTGGGCTTCGACGACGTACCCGCCGTGGCCTGGATGGATCCGCCCCTGACCACCGTCCACCAGCCGCTCGCCGAGATGGCGACGGCCGCCACCGAACTGGCGCTCGCGCTCGGCCGCGGCGAGGAAGTCCCGCAGCGGGGACTGGAGATCGCGACCACCCTCACCGTCCGGGAGAGCACGGCCCCGCCGAAGGAGCAGTGAGCCGAGCCGTCAGGGACTGCGCAGCACCGCGCAGCCGCCGGGCGGCAGTACGCGCGCGGTGGTGTCGGCGAGCAGGTCGTGGGCCGGTGCCGGCAGCCGCACCTCGTCGGAGCGGTGGTTGACCAGGACGTGCCAGCGGCGGCCGTCGGGCGCGTGGCGCGTGACCGCCTCCACCCCGGCCGGCAGCCCCGGTACGTCAGGGCGGACGTCCGCCTCCTCCAGCAGCCGGGCCATGAGGGCGCCGTAGTCGGCGTCCTCCAGACGGGTGGAGAGGTACCAGCCCTGCCCGGTGCCGAAGCGGTGCCGGGTGAGCGCGGGTCCGCCCGCGAGCATGCCGTGCGTGTAGGCGGCCAGCGTCTCGGCCCCCTCGGCGCGCAGGGACTCGCTCCAGACGGCGCCGTGCGTCCCGTCGGACAGGACCATCCGCTCGTCGCGCCGCAGGGCTCGGTGCTCCTCGACCCGGACGCCCAACGCCTCGCGCAGGGGCGCGGCGGGGTAGCCGCCGAGACGGGCGTGGAGACGGTCGTCGACGCACCCGGCCGCGTGGTGGACCAGCAGCACCCCGCCGCCCGCCACATAGCGGCGCAGGTTCTCGGCGCCCGCGTCGGAGAGCAGGAACAGCGCCGGCGCCACCACCAACCGGTAGCGGTCCAACTCGTGCTCGGGGTGGGCGAAGTCGACCGTGACGCCGGCGTCCCACAGAGCCCGGTGGGCGCGGCGCAGCTCCGGGTGGTAGCCGAGGTCGGCCGACGGCAGACCGTCCACCTCCAGGGCCCACCAGGCGTCGGAGTCGTGCAGGACGGCCACGGGCGCCGACACCGTGGAGCCCGCCAGCTCACCGAGCCGTGCGACGGCCTCGCCCGCCGCCGTGACCTCCCTGAAGAGACGGCTGTCCGGCCCCGCGTGCGGGACCATCGCCGAGTGCCAGGTCTCGGCGCCGGCCCGGGACTGCCGCCACTGGAAGAACAGGGCGCCCTCCGAGCCGCGCGCGATGTGGCCGAGGGTGTGCCTCAGGATGTCCCCGGGCTCCTTGCCGAGGACGCGGTCCCCCTCGTAGACGGTGTTCGTGCCCTGTTCCATGAGCAGCCACGGCCTGCCGCCGCCGAACGAACGGGCGCGGTCCCCGGCGAAGGCGGTGTCGGCGGCGGCGTCCACACCGGGCGCCGAGGGGTAGTGGTCGACGGCGATCAGGTCGACCTCCCGGCTGAGCGCCCACAGGTCCAGGTTCTGGTAGGCGGGGAGCATCAGGTTGGTCGTCACCGGGCGGTCGCTGTGCGCGCGGATCACGTCGCGCTGCTCGCGGTACGCGGCGAGGACCTCGTCGGACCAGTAGCGGCGGAAGTCCAGTGCCTGGCCCGGGTTCTTGTGCCACTGCGTGGCGCGCGGCGGGAGGACCTGCTCCCAGGAGGTGTAGCGCTGGCTCCAGAAGGCCGTGCCCCACGCCTCGTTGAGGGCGTCCAGCGAGCCGTGGCGTGCGCGCAGCCACTCCCGGAAGCCGACGGCCGTGTGGTCGCACCAGCAGAGCGTGGCGTACTCGTTGTGCACGTGCCACAGCGCCACCGCCGGGTGGTCGCCGTAGCGTCCGGCGAGCGCCGAGGCGACCCGGCGGGCCGCGTCCCGGTAGGCGGGGGCGGCGAGGCAGTAGGTGTCCCGGCTGCCGTGGGTGAGGCGGATGCCGTCCGGCCCGACCGGCAGCGCGTCGGGGTGGGCCAGGGTGAACCAGGGCGGCGGGGAGGCGGTCGGGGTGGCGAGGTCGACGGCGACACCGTTGGCGTGCAGCCGTTCGATGTGCGCGTCGAGCCAGGCGAAGTCGTAGCGCCCCTCCTCCGGTTCGAGCAGGGCCCAGGAGAAGACGCCGACCGTGGCCAGGTTCACCCTGGCCCGGCGCATCAGGACGTCGTCCTCCTTCCACACCGGTTCGTCCCACTGCTCGGGGTTGTAGTCCCCGCCGAAGGCGAGTCCGCCCAGACGGTCGGTGACGCTGCGGGTGGTCATGCCGGATCCTCGGGTAGGGGCGACGCCGACGCGTCGCACACGGGTCTCATCACCGGATGAGGGAGCGGCTCCGTGTTTCACGCGGGGCCGGAACGGACGGAGCCGCTCCCGGTTCAGGACGGGCCGTCGGCCCGGTCGGCGCCTCGCAGCCGGACACCCTTTCGTCCATGGCGGCGGACCTTCCGCCCTGTGCTGTCGAAGCGCTTCACTCAAGAAGTGAAGGTAATGAGGTGTCGCGCGCGAAACAAGAGGCGGGAGCGAAAGAAATGCTCCTCCTGCCTGGGATATTGACAGCTACTCGCCATGAGTGGCAGCGTCGATGCGCTTCGACAATCGGCTGTACTGCCAGCGTCCTGAAGGGTTCGATGGATGACCGTCTCCTCCCCGGCGACCGCTTCCTGCGGCGGCGTCCACGACCGCGGTGGCGCGCCCCCGGCCGGACGTGGCGCGGGAGCCGGCGCATGAGCGCTCCTGCCTTCCCCGCGCTCCCCGCCGGTTTCCGGTTCGGTGCCGCCACGGCCGCGTACCAGATCGAGGGCGCCCACGACGAGGACGGCAGGGGCCCCTCCATCCGGGACACCTTCAGTCACACCCCCGGCCGCACGCCGGACGGCGCCACCGGCGACCTTGCCGAGGGCCTGGACTCCCACGACCGGCTCATCGGCGAACTGCTCGACGCCGGTGTCTCACCCGCCGTCGCCCTCTACCACTGGGACCGGGGTAGCGGCCGGCGAAGGTGGTGGGCGGCGGCCGGCGCGCCAGGGCCCTCCTGGGTGCCGGGCGCGTGCCGGCCCTCGGCGTGGCCGACGAACGCCGAGCCGAGCTGCTCCACGGAACTCACCAACCGTTACCCGACGCTGCCGCCCCTGTGGATCACGGAGAACGGCTCCACCGAGGCCGACACGGTCACCGCCGACGGCCGGGTCCAGGACGCCGAGCGGATCGGCTACCTCGCCGACCACCACCGGGCCGTGGCCGACGCCGTCGCCGCCGGAGCGGACGTACGCGGCTCCTACGTCTGGTCCCCGCTGGACGACTTCGAGTGGGCGCGCGGTCACGCCCAGCGCTTCGGCCTGGTCCGCGTCGACTACGACACCCTCACCCGCACGCCCAAGGACAGCTACCGCTGGTACCAGGCCCTGATCGCCGCGCACCGCGCGCGGACGGAGGACACCGCCCCATGAAATTCACCGACGGCTACTGGCTGATGCGTCCGGGCCACATGGCCCGCTACGCCACCGAGGTCTGCGACGTCCGGGCCGACGAGCACCGGATGACCCTCTACGCCCCGGTACGGCACATCCGCCACCGCGGCGACACGCTCAACAGCCCTCTGCTGACCGTCGAGTGCTGGTCGCCCGCCGAGGGCGTGATCGGCGTACGGGCCACCCACCACGCCGGATCGGCGGGCCGGGCCCCGGAGTTCGCGCTGCCCGGCGTCGAGGAGGGCGCCGGCAAGGTCCGGCGGGACGGCACGCTGCTGGAGCTCACCTCCGGCGAGCTGACCCTGCGCGTGGACACCTCCGGGCCCTGGCGGCTGGACTTCACCGCCGGGGGCCGGACGCTGACCTCGGTCGGTGAGCGGGGCACCGGGTTCGTCACCGACTCCGCGGGCCGCCACCACATGTTCGGCCAGCTGGCCCTCGGCGTGGGCGAGCTGGTGTACGGGCTGGGGGAGAGGTTCACCCCGTTCGTGAAGAACGGCCAGGTGGTGGACGTCTGGCAGGCGGACGGCGGCACCAACAGCGAGCAGGCGTACAAGAACATCCCGTTCCACCTCACCAACCGCGGCTACGGCGTCCTCGTCAACCATCCCGGCAGGGTGAGCTACGAGATCGGCTCCGAGACGGTGGGCCAGGTGCAGTTCAGCGTCGAGGACCACGCGCTGGAGTACTTCGTGGTCCACGGACCGACACCCAAGGAGGTCCTGGAGCGCTACACCGCGCTCACCGGCCGTCCCGCCCTGCCCCCGGCCTGGGCCCTCGGCCTGTGGCTCTCGACGTCCTTCACCACCGACTACGACGAGGCCACCGTCACCGGCTTCATCGACGGCATGGCCGAGCGCGGCATCCCGCTGAGCGTCTTCCACTTCGACTGCTTCTGGATGCGCGGCCACCAGTGGTGCGACTTCGACTGGGACCCCGAGACCTTCCCCGACCCGGCGGGCATGCTGGCCCGGCTCAAGGACCGGGGGCTGCGGATCTCCGCCTGGATCAACCCCTACATCGCCCAGAAGTCGCCGCTGTTCGACGAGGGCATGCGCGCGGGCCACCTCGTACGGCGCCCCGACGGCACCGTGTGGCAGTGGGACCTGTGGCAGCCCGGCATGGCCCTGGTCGACTTCACGAACCCCGCCGCCCGCGACTGGTACACCGGCAAGCTGCGCACCCTGCTGGACCAGGGCGTCGACTGCTTCAAGACCGACTTCGGCGAGCGTGTCCCCACCGACGTGGTCTGGCACGACGGCTCCGACCCGGAACGCATGCACAACTACTACACCCACCTCTACAACCAGGCGGTCTTCGAGCTGCTGCGGGAGGAGCGCGGCGAGGACGAGGCGCTGGTCTTCGCCCGCTCGGCCACCGTCGGCGGTCAGCAGTACCCCGTGCACTGGGGCGGCGACTGCGAGTCCCACTTCAACGCCATGGCCGAGTCGCTGCGGGGTGGACTGTCCCTCGGTGTGTCCGGGTTCGGCTTCTGGAGCCATGACATCGGCGGCTTCGAGGGCACTCCCACGCCCGCCGTCTTCAAACGCTGGGTGCAGTTCGGCCTGCTGTCCTCGCACAGCCGGCTGCACGGCAGCAAGTCGTACCGCGTGCCCTGGGACTACGGCGAGGAGGCCGTCGAGGTCACCCGCGAGTTCACGCTCCTCAAGCACCGTCTCGCCCCCTACCTCCAGCGCGCCGCCCAACAGGCCCACACGAGCGGCGTCCCGGTGATGCGGGCCATGGTGCTGGAGTTCCCCGACGACCCCACCGCCGCCTTCCTCGACCGCCAGTACATGCTGGGCGACGACCTGCTCGTGGCCCCGGTCCTCACCGACGACGGCACCGTCGAGTACTACGTCCCCGAGGGCACCTGGACCAACATCCTGACCGGCGCCCGGGTCACCGGCCCCCGTTGGGTGCGCGAGCGGCACGACTTCCACACGCTGCCGCTGCTCGCCCGCCCCGACTCGGTCGTCCCCCTCGCCGCCGACGACCAACGGCCCGTGTCGGCCTGGGCGGACGGCGTCGAACTGCGTGTCCACGCCTTCGCCGACGGCGCCGAGCGCACCGTCGTGATCCCGCGCCCCGACGGCCCCGGGCAGACGGCGCGCTTCCACGTACGCCGCGACGGCGACCTGCTCCACGTCTCCACCGACAGCCCGCTCCCCTGGCGCCTGCGCACGGACGGTCCCGACGGACCCCTCCACAGCAGCTCCGGAGGGTCCTCGACGGTCGAGTTCCACGGCGGGAAAATCAGCGGGCCCGGACGAGGCTGAGCCGAGCGCAGCGGGGTGGTGTGCCACCGGCACGCCACCCCGCTCCGTCGCCGGGTTGCAGGGCTCCCACTTCCGGTTGCCGCCGCCGTGGCACATCCAGAGCCGCACCTTGGTGCCGTTGGCGGTCCCGCTGCCGACGGCGTCGAGGCACTTGCCCAGGGAGCGCAGGGTGCCGTCGGTGCAGGCGGACCGGTACTGGTCGGCGCCGTCCCGCAGCTTCAGGTCTGGACGGCGGTCCCGTCGGCGCCGTCGACGTCCATCCGCTTGCCGGCCACGCCGGGCTGCGGGCCGCCATCGGGACCGATGCCTCCTGGGTGCCGTCGTACCCGTGGCTGCCGCGGACGGCGGGACTCCGGTCCGTGGCGGACGAAGTCCATGTGCCGCTCCTGACGCCGGGCAGCCCCATGAGGCGGTCCGCTACCCGGGCTCCGAGGACTGCGCCGCGCTGGCGGCCGGCATGCTGACCGCCTGGGGGCACCGGCCCGAGGACGACCGCCGCCAACGAACCGCCCGTGGAAACCCTGGTCGCGGCTCAGGCGGCGAGGGCCTCCTCGACGGTGGGATGGCAGGAGATGACCTGGTCCAGGGCGACCATGTGCAGGAGCCGCCGTACGGGATCCCGGGCGCCCGCGATGCGCAGCCATCCCCGCGCCTCGCTCACCTCGTGATGGGCGGCGACCAGGACATTGACGCCGCTGGAGTCCATGAAGGTCACACCGCCGAGATCGACCACGGTCCGCACGGCCGCGCCCCCGCCGGGCAGCAGCGCCTCGGTGAGCTGCTCCTTGACCGTGTGGTCGATCTCGCCGCGCAGAATCACCACCCGGACACCGTCGACGGACGTGAGGTCGATCGACAGCCGGTCCGGACGGGCTGCTCCATGGGTGTCTGTCACCGCTCGTGTCCTCGACTGCTCTCGCTGGTGAGTGCTCGGGTTCCGACAGGATGTACATCGACACCCTGCCACGATGGTACGGCGAACAGGTGTTCAATGCCTGGGTCTATCTCAGGGAGCATGTGAGCCATGGTGCGGGGTACGCGCAGGCAGGTGAACGGGGGATTGAAGTGGACCCGGCGGAATCAGTTCCTGACGGCGAGGGCGGTGTGATGCCTGACGTCGCTCCGATCCAGGACACCGTCGCCCTGGACGGCGACGGGTCCTGCATCGCTCAGGCGCGTCACAGCGCGGTTGACTTCCTCACCCGTGTCCGGGTCGAGCACGGTCTGCCGGTGTCGGCGCGCGCGATGGAACTGACCCAACTGGTGGTCAGCGAGCTCGTCACCAACGCGCGCAAGTACGCTCCCGGCCCGGTGCTGATGGAGCTGCGCATCTCCGGCGCGATGGTCGAGGTGGCCGTGTGGGACAGCGATCCCGTCCTGCCGGTGGCCCGCGCCGCCGACCCGGGACGGGTGGGGCAGCACGGGCTGGAGATCGTGATGGCCGTCGCACACGGCTTCGAGGCAAGGCGGGAACCGGTCGGCAAACGCATCACCGTCCGCATCGCCCTGCCCGACGAGCTGGGCGGAGACATCACCGGCGGCCACGCTCAGTAGCGACGATTCGACCGGTCGCGACGCCGTGCCGTGTCGCACATCGGGTGATGTCGCCGAATCTCGGGGAAAAAGTTGCGGCAGCCGATGGGAGGTTGTCGTGGAGCGTGGAGACCTGGAACTGGGCGAGTTGCTTGCCGCCGCGGAGGCGGCACCGCCCGGTGAGTCCGTCGACGTGGTGGCACGCGATCTGCAGAAGCGGTTCGGTGCGGAGCATGTCTCCTTCCTGTTCGCCGACCTCATCGGTCAGCGGCTGGTACGTCTCGCCGCGACCGGCGGCGATGTCGCGGACCGCGCCGAGCCGATCGACCTGCACGGCACCGTCTACGACAGCGTGCTCCGCGGCCAGCGCCAGCACGTGGAGCCGGAAGGACAGGACGGACTGCGGGTCGTCACACCGGTCACCAACCGCGGTGACTGCGTCGGCCTGCTGGAGGTGACCCTCCAGTCCGCGGACGACACGGTGCTGCGACAGGTCCGCGACGCGGCCCACGCGCTGGCCTACATCATCGTCACGGACCGCCGCTTCACCGACCTCTACCACCTGGGCCGGCGCACCACCGAGACCAGCCTCGCCGCCGAGATCCAGCACCAGCTGCTTCCCTCGGCGCCCTGCTGCGAGGCCGCCCAGTTCACCCTCGCCGCCGGACTGGTCCCCGCCGACGACATCGGCGGCGACACCTACGACTACACCCTCGACCGCGACACCCTGCACCTGTCCATCACCGACGCCATGGGCCACGACACGGACTCCGCCCTGCTGGCCACCCTCCTGGTCGGCGCGCTCCGCCGGGCACGCCGCAGCGGCTGCGACGCCCTCAAGCAGGCCGAACAGGCCCACCAGGCGCTGCTGCGCCACAACTGCGGCCTGGCCACCGGACAGCTGCTGTGCGTCGACCTCGAAACCGGCCTCTGCGAGCTGGTCAACGCCGGCCACCCCTGGCCCCTGCTGCTGCGCGACGGCACCGTCGAAGAGGTCCACCTCGCCGTCAACCTGCCGTTCGGCGTCGCCGCGCCCATCCCCTACCGCGTCCAGGAACTGCGCCTGCGCCCCGGAGACCGCCTGATCCTGCTCACCGACGGTATGCAGGACCGCGGGGCCGCGGCCGTCGACCTGGTCGCGCTCGTCCACGAGACCCGCGCCCTGCACCCCAGAGAGGTCGTGCGCCGACTGACGGGCGCGGTCCTCGACGCCTGCCGGGGCAACCTCACCGACGACGCCACCGTCCTCGTCCTCGACTGGCACGGCGACCACCGCCGGTCCGCGCCGGAGGAGACCGCTTCCCGCGCGGCTCCGCGCATGACCGCCGGTGAGCGGGCAAGGCGGCGGGAGTGACACGCCTCGCCGTCGTCGTGCTGACCCTGGTGACCGCCTGCCTGGCCTCGGCCGCAGCGGTCATCTCCTCGCCCTACTGGTGGGCGGTCGCCGTTCCGCTCGTCTGCGTGGGTGCGCTCGGCGCGTGGGACCTGGCACAGCGCCGGCACTCCGTCCCGCGCAACTACCCGGCCCTCGGCCACACCCACACCGGCCCCACCGGCGTCACCACCCAGGACCCCCGCCGGGCCCGCGCCCTCGACGTGCGGGACAAGACGGACCGCGTCCGGCGTTTCCAGGAGGCCACCGTGGCCGGCGCCCCGCAGATCATGGCGGCCATGGGGGTCACCGACCCGGCGCAGCTCTGGCGTGCCGCCGACCCGGACCGCTTCACCGTCTGACCTGGAAGCCTCCGCGCGCCGCGTTCTCCGCGGGCCGAGCGGGCACGAAAAAAAATCGTGAGGTCGCAGGAATGCGGGTCGGACGCCTGGGTATGCGCGTGCTTGCCGGACCGAAGCCGGCGAGGACGAGGGCACCGACTGGGAGGGGCGGATGATGGCGACGGCCGTACAGACCACTGGACGGACGGCGGACGTTCCGGAGATCGCGGACCCTTCGAAGGTCGCGCCGAAGGACGCGCGCGAGCTGTCGAAGCTGTTCTTCGACCAGCTGGCGGTACTCGAGGAGGGCACACCCGAGTACCAGTACGCCCGGAACACACTGATCGAGATGAACATGTCCCTCGTCCGCTACGCGGCCGGCCGTTTCCGCAGCCGCGGGCCGGAGGAGATGGAGGACATCGTCCAGGTCGGCATGATCGGCCTCATCAAGGCGATCGACCGGTTCGAGCTGTCCCGCGAGGTCGAGTTCACCTCCTTCGCGGTCCCCTACATCGTCGGTGAGATCAAGCGGTTCTTCCGGGACACCTCGTGGGCCGTCCATGTGCCCCGCAGGCTCCAGGAGGCCCGGGCCCAGCTCGCCCGCGCCAACGAGGAACTGCAGAGCCGCCTCGGCCGGACGCCGACCACCAAGGAGCTCTCCGAGCTGATGAGCCTGCCGGAGGACGAGGTCGTCGAGGCGCAGCTCGCCTCCAACGGCTACAGGTCGGCCTCCCTGGACGCGGCGATCACCGGCAGCGAGGAAGGCGAGTCGGCGCTGGCGGACTTCATCGGCGACGAGGACGCCTCCTTCGGGCTGATCGAGGACTTCCACGCCCTCGCCCCGATGATCGCCGAACTCGACGAACGCCACCGCAAGATCATCCACTGGCGGTTCGTGGAGGAACTCACCCAGGCCGAGATCGGCGAACGCCTCGGCATCTCCCAGATGCAGGTCTCCCGTCTGATCTCCCGCCTCCTGTCCCGCCTGCGCGAAGGCATGCTGAACGGCGCCTGACCCGCCCGAGCAGGACGGCTCGGCGGGCGCCCGGCCGGCGGGCGCCCGTCAGCCCACGTGCACACGCGGGCGCCGGGCCCGGTCAGGTTCGGCCTCGCGGAGGACCTCCCGGGTGACCGGGGCGACCTCGCCCTGGCCGAAGAGGAAGAACCGGAGGAAGTTGGCGAAGGGGGTCCCCTCCGTCCACTCGAAGTAGATGTGGGGGACGGCGCCCGTGCTGTCCCGGACGTGCAGGAGCAGCGCGGCCAGGGCGTTGGGGACCGAGGAGGACTCCAGCGTCAGCACGCGGTAGCGGTCGTGCAGCACCTCGCCCCGGACGCTCAGACCCGTCTCGAACTCCGAGGGGTCCGTCACCGTCACCTCCACGAAGACGCAGTCCTCGGCCCCGGGGACATCGTTGTCGTGGCGGATCTGCTCGATCTTCTCCCGGTACTCGGTGGTGTCCCGGCTGTCGGGCTCGTTGGCGATGAAGCGGATCCCGCGGTGGGCGATGTCCCGGACGAAGCGTTCCGCCACCTCGTCCAGCTCCACACTCGTCACGCGCAGTTCGAAGGCGCGCGCCAACCGGGAGAGGAGCGAGACGAGGACGATGCCGGCGATGAAACAGGCGCCGATCTTCACACCGTCGGGGCGTTCGACGACGTTCAGGACGGTCGTGTAGAGGAAGACCGCCGAGATGATCGCGAAGGCGATCGTCCAGGTGCGCTGACCGGCCTTGCGGGCCGCGATGGTCACCGCGATCGCGGCGGAGGAGATCAGGACCAGGACGCCGGTCGCGTACGCGCCGCCCTGCGCGTCCACGTCCGCGTCGAAGATCCAGGTGACCAGGAAGCCGACCAGGGTGAAGACGATCACCATCGGGCGGACGGCGCGCGCCCAGTGCGGGGCCATCCCGTACCGGGGGAGGTAGCGCGGCATCAGGTTGAGCAGGCCCGCCATGGCGGAGGCGCCCGCGAACCACAGGATCGCGATGCTGGAGACGTCGTAGACCGTGCCGAAGGTGTTGCCCAGGTAGTCGTGGGCCAGGTAGGCCAGGGCACGCCCGTTGGCGCTGCCGCCCGCCTCGAACTCCTGCTCCGGGATGAGGAGGGTGGTGATGAAGCTCGTGCAGATCAGGAAGACGCTCATGATCACGGCGGCGGCCGTCAGCAGCCGCTTGGTGTCCCGGATCCGGCCCGCCGGGTTCGCCTCCGTGTCGCCCGGGTCGCCCTGCACGTGCGGCATGACCGCCACACCGGTCTCGAAGCCGGACAGGCCGAGGGCGAGCTTGGGGAAGACGATCAGCGCCACACCGATCATGACGAAGACATTGCCGTGTTCGGCGGTGAGGGCGGTCGACCAGTCCGTGACGACATGGCCCTCGGTGGCGACGTGCCACAGACCGGTCGCCACGACCACGGCGTTCAGCGCCAGATAGACCGCCACCAGCGCCACCGCGACACCGATGGCCTCCAGGAAGCCCTTGAGGAACACCGCGCCGAGCAGGGCGATCAGCACGAGCGTGATCAGGACCTGCTTGTCGTGCAGGGCGTGGGACAGGTGGGGGTTCTCCACCAGGTGGGTCGAGGCGTCGGCGGCGGACAGCGTGATCGTGATCAGGAAGTCCGTCGCCGCGAAACCCAGCAGGGTCAGAACGAAGAGCTTGCCCTTCCAGAAGGTCAGCAGACGTTCCAGCATGGCGATGGAGCCCTCGCCGTGGGGGCTCTCCTCGGCCACCCGCCGGTACACCGGGAGCGCGCCGGCCAGGGTGACGATCACCAGGACGATCGTCGCGATCGGGGAGAGCAGACCGGCCGCCAGTGCCGCGATGCCCGGCTGGTAGCCGAGCGTGGAGAAGTAGTCGACGCCCGTCAGACACATCACCCGCCACCAGGGCTGACCCCGGTGCGCGAACTCCGCCCCGGGTCCGGGCTCCGGCCGTGCGTGCGGTGCGGGCCGGCCGCCGTTCTTGCCCAGGTCGGACAGGCCCTCCAGCATCCACGCGCGCAGGCGGATGGTACGGGTGGCCTCCGTGGCAGCCATGAAGGAGCTCCTGACGTGCGGTGATACGAACAGTTCCGGCCATCGGAAGACCGCCGCATCAGCGTAGGCAAGGAGTGAACCCAAGGCCATGGCAAACGGGGCAAGGCGGCGTCAAGACCGCGTTAAGGACTGCGCCGGCCCCGGCCGGCCCCGCCCGGCCGGAGCATCTGGCTCGCCGCCAGCTCGCGGTAGAGCGGGCTGCCGGCCAGCAGCTCCTCGTGACGTCCGCCCGCGACCGCGCGGCCCTCGTGCAGGAGGACGATGTGGTCGGCGTGCTGCACGGTGGAGAGCCGGTGCGCGATGACCAGCAGGGCGCACTCCCGGGCGACGTCCTTCATGACCCTGGTGAGCGCCGACTCGTTGATCGCGTCCAGATGGGACGTGGGCTCGTCCAGCAGGAGCAGCGCCGGGCGGGCCAGCAGCGCCCGGGCGATGGCCACGCGCTGGCGTTCACCCCCGGAGAGGGTGCTGCCCCGTTCACCGATGACGGCGTCCAGGCCGCCGGGCAGCCGGTCGGCGACCTCGTCGAGCCGGGCCAGTTCCATGACCCGCCGGATCTCCGCCTCCGTCGCGTCGGGCACGGCGTACGCGATGTTGTCGCGCAGCGTGCCGTGCACGACGTGGGCGTTCTGGTCGACGACGGCGATACGGCGGCGGCACGCGCCCCGGGTGAGCCGTGTGGCGGGCAGCCCGTCGAAGAGCACCTGGCCCGCGTCCGGCTCGTAGAACCGCGCCACCAGGGAGAACACCGTGCTCTTGCCGGCTCCGGACGGCCCCACCAGTGCGACGTGCTGCCGGTGCGCGACGGAGAACGACACCCCGCGCAGCACCGGCCGACCGGGCGCGTAGCCGAAGTGCACGTCGCGCAGGGCGAGGGCGGGCCCGGGCTCGGGAACCCCGGCCCGGGGGCGCGGCGCGACCGTCGGGGCGGGGGCTTCGGTCACCGTCCGCACCGGTGGAGCGGCCAGGTCCGGGAGGGGCCCGGTGGGTTCCACCGGGAGCCGCAGCGCCCGGTCGACACGCTGGTACGCGCCCATGCCGCGCTGGATGAGGCCCGCCGCGTGGAAGACGGATGACAGCGGCAGGGCGAGGTAGGAGGCGTACAGCAGGAAGGCCACGAGGTCGCCGAGGGACCCCGCCTGGCCGTTGACGCGCAGACCGCCGACGACCAGGACGATGAGGAAGGAGCCCTTGACGGCGAGTTCGACGGCGGGGCTCATGACCGACGCGAGCTTCGCGGTGCGCACCCCCGCCCCGTAGGCCGCCTCCACGCGGGTGCCGATGCCCGCCGCCTCGCGTTCCTCGGCGCAGTGCGCGCGGACCATCGGCAGGGCGCCGAGCGCCCGTTCGAGGTCGGCCGCGATGGCACCGACCGAGTCCTGCATGTGTTCGGACGCGCGCCGGATGCCGGTGAGGAGCGAGCCCACCACCAGCGCCGCCGCGGTGACGGTGACGGCGACCAGCAGGAGCAGCAGCGGGTCGAGCCACGCCATCAGGACGATCGCCCCCGCGGCGACGAGACTTCCCGTGACCAGGTCGACGAGGGCCTGCGACACCACCTCACGGAGCAGGGTGGTGTCGGAGGTGACGCGGGCGATGAGGTCGCCGCGCCGATGGCGGTCGTACTCCCTCATCTCCAGCCGGAGCAGCCGCCCCACCAGCCCGTGCCGAAGCTGCCGTACGACGCCTTCGCCCATCCGCTCCAACAGGAAGCCCCCCACGGCTCCCGTCGCCGCCTCGGTGGCGAACAGGGCGGCGAGCAGAGCCAGCAGCGGCCAGATGATCTGCCCGCGCCCGCTCGCGTCCACGACCTGCTTGGCGACGAGCGGCTGGGCCAGCCCCAGGGCCGAGCCGACGAGGGTCAGGACGGTGGCGACGGCCACGGCGTCCCGGTGCCCGGCGGTGAGCCGGTACATCTGGGCCACCGCCGCCCGGGTGGACCTGCTCCCCTCGGCGGCCGGGGCCCGGCCGCCGCTCGTGACCGTCGCCCCGGTCATCGGTCCGTCGGCGGAGCCGGGGGCGCCACGGCCACCAGCCGGGCGAAGTAGCCCTCGGGCACCCCCTCGCCGACGGGACGGCCCTCCGCCTCGATCCAGGCGTGCGCGGTGAAGGGCGGCACGACCCGTACGCCGGTGCACCAGGTCGGCCACGTCCCGCCGAGCCGGCACAGCAGTGCCGCCCCCAGGGAGCGCGGCAGGCACCCCTTGGGACCCGCGCAGTACAGGCTGGCGGCGCACATGGCGTCGCGCGCGTTGCCGGCCTGCCGGGCGGTGGCGGGAGCGGCGCCGCGCCGCAGGACGCCGAGGACGGAGCGGATGTGCCGCGGTGGCAGGAGGGCGAGGGCGACGGCCGGGAGCAGGACGAGGCGGGCGGCCAGACGCCGGGCCGCGGGCACACCGGTGGGCCGTTCCAGCGCGCTGGGCGTCGTCATGAGGCCAGCCCCGAGCCGCGCAGCTGCCGTACCAGCGCCTCGACGTCCCGCCGGGCCTGTGTCTCGTCGATGTCGAACTCCCGGACCAGGGCGGCGGCCGCGTCCGCCTCCTCGCCCCCGTCCAGCAGCGTCCGGACCACGAGGGTCGCGGTCGGGTTCAACTCCCAGTAGGTGCCGGCCCGTTCGTCCAGCAGTACCGTGCCGTAGTCGGTCTCGGCCGTGGAGACGTCGGCGCCGAACCGCAGGGGCATGTGAGGA
Organism: Streptomyces sp. NPDC030183; assembly: GCF_055573455.1. NCBI lineage: Bacteria > Bacillati > Actinomycetota > Actinomycetes > Kitasatosporales > Streptomycetaceae > Streptomyces > Streptomyces sp. NPDC030183. Next base: position 18,075 of record NZ_JBVIBK010000032.1, on the reverse strand, counting down.
CCTTTCTGATGGGGGCGGAGGGTCAGGGCTGGGGAGCGTGGGCGCGGCCGGGGGCGAGGCCCCGCAGCCACACCTCGGCGGCGATGGTGGAGTAGAGGATGGCGTCGGACAGGCCCGGCGAGGCGGGCCGCAGGGCGAGGCGGCGGAGCGCGGCCGCGTCCACCAGACCCAGCTCCGCCAGCCGCGACTCCTCCCACAGGGCCAGCAGGTCGGCCCGGTGTTCGCGCAGCCCGTTCGACGCGTCCATGGAGGCGGTGGCCTTGGTGGCCCGTCGCAGACAGGCGTCGGGCACGATGCCGCGCATCGCGGCGCTCAGGACGGGCTTGTACCGCCAGGGCGTGACCCGTTCGCCCGGGCGGACCGCGAGGCACGCCTCGATGACGCGGTCGTCGAGGAAGGGGGAGGCCATCGGCAGTCCGGCGCGGGCCGCCATCCGGTCCCACTGCCGGATGACGCGCGCGCACGACCGGATCTGCTCCAGGTCGCTGTGCAGACCGCGGTCCGGATGCAGCGGTGACACCGTCGCCGCCGCCCGCAGCAGTGCCCGGCGGGCCATGCGTTCCGCCTCGGGAGTCACCCAGTCGAAGAGACGGGGCGCCATGCCCCAGCCGAGTCCCGTCGCGACGGACGAGGGCGACGGATCGCGCAGCCGGCCGGCGGAGTCCGCGAGCCAGTCCCGGTACGACCGGGAGTCGGCGAGCGCGCGGGCCGTGCCGCCGAGCGGCCACTGCCACAGCGCCCGGAACCCGCGCAACTGCCGTACGGCGAACAGCGGCCGGGTGCGCAGCAGCCGGTGGTAGTAGGCCTCGGAGCACCAGGCCACGTGGTCGCCGCCGATACCGGTCAGATGAAGCCGGCTGCCGCGCGCGGCGAGGCCCGGCAGGTGGTGCAGGACCCGGGAGCGGTCCATGACTCCGACGGTGGGTTCGTCGAGCAGGTCGTCGATGCCGAGCAGGTCCTCGTAGACGAGCGGTGACGCGTCGGCGTCCCAGACCACGTGCTCGACGTCGGGGAGGTGTGCGATCGCCTGCTCCGCCCAGTACAGGTCGGTGTCCGCCGGATCGCGTCCCGGCCACGTACTGGCCACCACGCGGGCGGGGGAGCGGTCGGCCAGGAAGCACACGGACGTCGAGTCCAGACCCCCGGACAGATCGCAGCTGACCACACCGCCCCGCCCGGTACGGGCGTCGACGGCCTCCCGCAGTGCCTCCCGCACGAGCGGCGCCGAGTCGGCGAGCGGCCGGACCGGCTCCGGCGGCGACCACCACCGGCTGTGCCGTGCGGTCCGCCCGTCGGCGGCCACGACCAGGGCGTCCTGCGGGGGTACGGCGGTCACGGCACGCCACAGGGACGTCTCGAACAGGGGGTAGGGGGCGGGCCAGAGCAGCCGCACGGCCAGCTCCTCGACGTCCGGGTCGAGGCCCAGGAGGGCGGCCAGCGCGTCGGCGCGGGTGGCGGCCACCCGCACGCCGTCGATCTCGGCGTGGAAGACCAGGCGGAGCCCGGACGCCGTGCCCTGGACCCTGATCCGTCCGTCGAGGGCGGCGACCAGATGGAAGCTGCCGGGAAGGGAGCGGGCCAGCGCGTCGACCTGGGCGAGGTCCCGTAAGCGCGCCGCTCTGCGGCGCAGTTCGTCGGCGTCGACGGGGCAGCAGCCGATCACGGCGAGGGCGGCGGTGCCGGCGCTCGCCGTGACGACCTCGTCGTCGTGCCAGTGGCCGACCAGCCAGGGCCGGCCCGACGCGTGCGTGAGGGTCCGGCTTCCGGGGCGGGCGAAGGAGCGGGCCACGGCGGCCGCGTCCGCACGGTCGGTGAAGACCGCGAAGTGCGCGTCGCCGGGGCCCGTCCCCGCACTTTCGTGCAGTTCAGTCATGACGTCGGGTCAAGGACCGTCGATCGTCAGTTCTTGCTCAGGATCAGCCGGTCGTTGCCCGAGCGTCCGAGGAGCCCGGTCTCCTTCCGGAACGTGCCGAGCCGGACGAGCGTCGGTGCCTCGTATGCCTTCTTCATGACCACTCCTCACGTCACGCCAGATGGCGGTTCCCTGCCACCTCCCCGACCGACCGGTTCCGGGACTGCCCGGCATGCCGACGGTCCGCCCAGGGCTCATCGGGAGCCCCGGCCAGGAAGTGGCGCAGCACCTAGCAAGCTGCAGACCGTGAGCCTCGGGCAAGAGCGTTCGCGAAGCTCAGCTAATATGGACAATTCCCTTTCCTGGGGGGCGTGCGCCCCTCTCCGCATGCGTGCGCGGGACGGCCGTCGATTGCCGGTGTTCCGGCGTCGGCCCCCCGTCGGACGCCCGGCGACCTGGGGCCTCACCGAAGCCCACCCCTCATCCCAAGGTGCGCTCGACGGCTGTCCCGGACGGCGGCGCCGGGCGCACTCTCGCGGCCGGGACGTGCGCCGCTTCCCTGTATTTGCCCTCGATTTCCCTCGCCGGCGCCATGGACCGGAGGGCAGGGCGCCGTCTCGCCGGAGCGGAGCCGTGGCATTCGGTCTCGTCCGGGGTGTCGGCTCCTCCGTGTACACGTCCGGTCAAAAGCGGTATGGCATACGGCAATTCATGGCTCACGCATTCAGTACCGAACAACAACCGAACAACAGCGCTGTACCTCGTGGGCACTTCGTAGGGTCCTTGCACCGGCGGAAAGGGCGATGCCCCTTCCGCGCCGTGACTTGGAGGAGATGCCGGGATGAGCAATGTGGAGATCTCGCTGAAGGAGATCATGACGTCGATCGAAGGCGCGTTAGGGACCGCGCTGGTCGACTACACGAGCGGTATGGCGCTGGGCACCATGGGGGGTGGGAAAGACCTGGACCTGACCGTCGCGGCGGCGGGCAACACGGATGTGATCCGGGCCAAGACCCGCACCATGGAGCACCTGGGCCTCACGGGTGAGATCGAGGACATGCTGATCACGCTCGGCAGTCAGTACCACATCATCCAGCCGCTCAAGGGCCGCGCCGGCAACGGCCTGTTCCTCTACCTCGTACTCGACAGGGGCAAATCGAACCTCGCCATGGCTCGCCATCAACTCAAGCGCGTCGGAGCGGATCTCCACGTATAGAAAATGCCGCGTATCACGGCCTCGTATGCCCATGACTTGAAGACTTCTTCAACTGGGAATATCCAGATGAGGTCAAAGCCATGGGTGTACGGGGCCGGATCGGCGAGGATTGACGCAGCACGCGGCGTCGGCCCCCGTCGAGCCGTCCGCGGTGGCAGCTGGGCCGCCGCCGAGAGAAAGCCCGTCGAACGCGGCAGGGAGCGAGCGATTCTCATGCAGGTCCCCCTCTACCAGGCCAAGGCCGAGTTCTTCCGCATGCTCGGACACCCGGTGCGCATCCGGGTTCTGGAACTGCTGCAGAGCGGCCCTCTCCCCGTGCGTGACCTGCTCAGCGAGATCGAGATCGAACCGTCGAGCCTGTCCCAGCAGTTGGGCGTGCTCCGCCGATCGGGGATCGTCGTCTCCATCCGGGAGGGCTCCACCGTCAGCTACGCCCTCGCCGGCGGGGACGTGGCCGACCTGCTGCGCGCCGCTCGCCGGATCCTGACCGAATTACTCGCCGGGCAGAGCGAGTTGCTCGCGGAACTCCAGCAGGCGGAGTTCCAGCCGGCCCTCACACCGGGCGGAGCCGACCGTCACGCCTGACGCCGCCGACCGGCGCGTCCGACTCGTCGGGGGGCGAGCCGGGGCTGTACCGCGTGCCGCAGGTCGGCGGAGTGCGGTCCCCGGGATGTGGTGAAGTGGGGATCATGACGACGAGTGACGCGATCGTGGTGCCGGAGCTGTACGTCGGCTACCCCGGAGTGGCCTTCGGGGGCTATGTCGCCGGCGTGCTGGCGGAGAGGTCCCCGGCGAGCACGGTACGGGTGGACTTCCGCGGGCCGGTGCCGGTCGGCACGCCCGTACGCATCGCCGAAACGGCGGACGGCGGCGTGGAGTTGGGCGAGGCCGAGCGGCCTCTCGCCTCCGCCCGCCCCGCCGAGCTGCCGCTCGACGTGCCGACCGCGCCCTCCTGGGGCGAGGCGGCCGCCGCCGCGGAGAGGTTCCGCGCGACGCCGCCGCCGGGGGTGGCCGACTGCTTCGGCTGCGGCCTGCGCCCCGCCGACCGGGGGCTCCGCCTGTACTGCGGACCGGTGCCGGGCCGCGACGTGGTGGCCTCCGCCTGGACCCCCTCCCCGGTCTTCGCCGACCCGGACGGCCTGCTCCCGGCCCGCCTGGTCTGGGGCGCCCTGGACTGCCCGGGACACTGGGCGGGCCGCTTCCTCGGCACCCAGCGCCCCGGCGCGGTCACCGCCTCCCTCACGGGCACGGTCCTGCGCCCGGTCGCCGCGGGGGAGCGGTACGTCGTGCACGCGTGGCTGCTGTCGGAGACGGGCCGCAAGCACACCATGGGCGTCGCGCTCACCACGACCGGGGGCGACCTGTGCGCCACCTCCGAGTCGCTGTGGATCGACCCCCGGCCCGCCCCCTGAACCGACCGGCGAACCGACCCCGGCCCGGTACGCCGTCGGTCCTCGGTCCCCGGCCGTCGGTCCTCGGCTACGGCGTGTACGGGGCGTCGCTGTGGTGCAGTTCCACCATGGAGGCCCCGCTGACCTTGTACACGGCGGTACGGGTGAGGGTGACGACGGCCGCCGGATCGTCGTCGCCGCGTGTCCGGTAGACGACGGTCACCTGACGCGGTGTCCCGGCGGACGGGAAGGCGATGGAGACGACGGGCGTGCGGTCGCCGAGCTCGGCGGCGGCCGCGGGGACGGGGGTGCCGCCGTCGTTGCGCCATGTGACCAGCGTGTAGAACTTGCCCGTGCCGCCGGTCGAGATCTTCAGCGCGCCCACGGCGTCGGCCGCGCTGTCCCCGGTGATGTCACCGATGGCGCACTGCGATTGCAGCTCGATCACGACACCGTCCGGGCCCTCCCAGCGGCCCGCGCTGAGGGACGCACCCGCGATGCCGTACCCCTCCAGACCTCCGCCGTCCAGGGACGCGTTCTGCAACTGCGCGCAGGTCAGGGCCTTGGCGGCACCGCCTGCCGTACCGCTCGGCTTCGCGGACGGGGTCGTGCCGGGGGTGCCGGGCGCCTTGCTCGGGCTGCCGGGCGTCTTGCTCGGGCTGCCGGGCGTCTTGCTCGGGCTGCCGGGCGTCTTCGCCGGTGTGGGGCTCGCGGACTTCGACGCCTTGCCCGGCTTCTCGCCCCCCGCCGCCTCACCCGCGGGCAGGTCCTTCGGCCCACAGGCCACGACCAGCCCCGCGATCAGCCCTGCGGCGGCCATCTGGGACACCCGTCTCGCACATCCCCTGGATCGGTTCACTCGTCACTCTCCGTCGCGCTATGGCCCGGCCCATCCGCTGGGCACGGTCGGAGACGCGGGCGGGTGGTACACGGTTGCACCGAGTTGTCCCTGTTCTGTAACGCCCGGCAGGGGTCGCCCGACCGCGAGACGGGTCGCGCGACCGCGAGACGGGGCCGCACCCGGAGCCGGATCCCATGACCGTTCGGAGCATGGCCGTTCTGAGTAGGAGAACTCATGTCCGCCCGGACACGGGATGGCAGCCTGCGGTGCATGACAAGTGGCAGAGGTTCGCTGACGGCACTCCACCTTCTTCTGATCTGGGCGACGATGGCGGCCGCGGTGCCGACGCTCGGCTTCGCGCTGCTGATGGCGGGGTGGGGCGGGGGCACGGGGGCGGCCCTGTCGGCCCTCCTGGTGGGGCTGCCGCTGGCGGTGGTGCTGCTGGCCACGGCGGGTCTGCCGGCCCGTACGGTCGTGCCGATGTGCGCCTCCCTGCGGGGACGGTTCGGCTGGGCGGTCCTGGTGTTCGTCCTCGGCACGCTCGGCGTCCTGGCGGGGCTGGCCGCCTACGGTGGGGACGTCGACCTGGGGAGCGCCGGCACCCGGATCGCCCTGACGGGTGTGCCGTACGCCGTGGCCGCCGCGTTCTTCGTGCCGGACCGGTGGGTACGGACGGGCGCGCTGGCGGTGCTGGTGCTCGGTGTGGTGTACGGCGGCTTCGTCGGCCCGGAGCAGGCGGAGCGGCGCCGCGACGCCGCCGAGGTCGCGAGCTACCGGCAGCGTGCGGAACTGCTGTACCTGGGTGACGCGCCCGCCGGGATGCGGGTCTCCCGCGCCGTGCTCGGGCCCGCCTCCTTCGGCGTCGACTACCGCCCCGACGACCCGGACGTGAGCGGGTACGTGGGTCTGACGGTCCGCTCCGGGCTCACACCGTCGGCGACCTGCGCCCAGCTCGCGGCCAAGGACGTGACCTGCGCGGTCGACGCGCGCGGCGAGATGAGCGTGGTGAGCCGGCTCCCGGGTGGCGTCCGCGACATCAGGGTGATCCGACGTCACCACGGTGTGGAGGTCGAGGTCTCCAGCCAGTCCCTCGACGCACCCGGCCTGCGCCGTCTCCTGGACACCCTGCGCCCGCTGTCGGACACGGAACTGGAGCGGATGATGCGCGAGAAGACGATCATCCGGAGTTTCTGAGCGCGCTCTACGGGACGGTTGCTCTCGCGCGGTCGGCTACGGGAGGGCCTGTGCGCACCAGATCGTCTTGCCGTCGGTGGTGTGCCGGGTGCCCCAGCCCTGGGTGAGCTGGGCGACGAGCAGCAGCCCGCGTCCGCCCTCGTCGAAGGCGCGTGCCCGGCGCAGATGCGGGGCGGTGTTGCTGCCGTCGGAGACCTCGCAGATCAGGGAGGTGTCACGGATCAGCCGGAGCCGGATCGGCGGCTCGCCGTACCTGATGGCGTTGGTGACCAGCTCGCTGACGACCAGTTCGGTGACGAACGCCGCCTCGGTCAGACCCCAGCTCTCCACCTGGTCCACGGCGAACTGCCGGGCCTGCGGCACCTGCGCGAAGTCGGCCTCGACGTAGAGGTCGGCGACGTGGTGCGGGTCCAGCGCGTGCGTACGAGCCAGCAGCAGGGCGGCGTCGTCGGTACGGCGATCGGGGAGGAGCATGGCGTCCATCACCGTGTCGCAGAGCGTCTCGAGCGACGTGGCGGACGGATGCAGGACGCGCAGGAGTTCGGCGATCCGCTGGTCGACGTCGCGTTCGCGGCTCTGCACCAGTCCGTCGGTGTACAGGGCGAGCAGGCTGCCTTCGGGGAGTTCCACCTCGGTCGCCTCGAAGGGCAGCCCGCCGATGCCGAGGGGCGGTCCCGGCAGCGCGGGCAGGGGGATGCTGCTGCCGTCCGGGAAGACGATCAGCGGCAGCGGATGACCGGCGCTCGCGAGCGTGAAGCGGCGGGAGACCGGGTCGTAGACGGCGTACAGGCAGGTGGCGCCGGACTCGCCGGTCGGCTGGAAGTGGCCGCCGGGCTGGTGGTCGCTGGAGAGGTGGAGGACCAGATCGTCCAGATGGGTGAGCAGCTCGTCCGGCGGCAGGTCCACGTCGGCGAGGGTGCGCACCGCCGTGCGCAGCCGGCCCATGCTGGCCGAGGCGTGCAGTCCGTGCCCGACGACATCGCCGACGACCAGGGCGACCCGGGCGCCGGACAGCGGAATGACGTCGAACCAGTCGCCGCCCACCTCCGAGCCGCTCCCGGCGGGCAGGTAGCGGGAGGCCACCTCGACCGCCTCCTGGCTGGGCAGCCGCTGCGGCAGCAGACTGCGTTGCAGGGTCAGCGCGGTCGTGCGCTCGCGGGAGTAGCGGCGGGCGTTGTCGATGGCCACGGCCGCCTTCGCCGCCAGCTCCTCGGCCAGGATCAGGTCGTCGGCGGTGAACGCCTCGGGCCGGTCACGGCGGGAGAAGGCGACGACGCCGAGGAGCGCGCCGCGCGCCCGGAGGGGCACGGTGATCCGGCCGGTCAGCCCTGCCGCGGCGAGGGACTCGTCGATCACCGGGTTGCCCGGCGGCCAGTGGGCCGGGTCGGCGGCGAGCCCGGGCCCGAAGGCCCATTCGCCGCCCTGTCCGGATTCCTCGGTGAGCTCGACCGTGGACCTGCCGGTGGCCATGCAGCGGGCGGCCACGGATCCGGGTGCGTGGCTGACCGGCTGAGGGGTCCGGCTGACCGGCTCGCGGGTGTGACCCGGCGGCTCGGGGGCGTCGGGGCCGGGAAGGACGTCGTCCCGTGCGCTGTGCTGGGCGGCACGGCTCAGGGTGATGGTCTCGCGGGGAGTGAACGCGGGCGGCGAGGGCGGTTCCTCTCCGCGCAGCACCTCGTCGAAGAGGTCCACGGTGACCAGGTCGACGAAGCCCGGCACGGGAGTCCTGGCCAGCTCCTCGGCGGTGCCGAGCACGTCGAGGGTCCGGCCGATGCCGCCGCTGGCCTCGTTGAGGATCAGCAGGCGCTGCCGGGCCCAGTACTCGGCGCTCATGTCGAAACCCCAGTTGGCGACCGCGCGGACCTTGCCCTCGGCATCCCGGACGGGCCAGATGCTGGTGGCCCAGGCATTGGCGTAGTCACTGCCGCGCGGGCGGAAGACGGTGATGAGGCGCGTGGCCTTGCCCGTCCTCGCCACTGCGGCGAGCGCGTCGGTGTAGGGCTTGTCGTCCCGTTCGGGAAACAGCGCGCGGTCGAACTCGGGAAGCACCTCGCGGTACTTCTTGCCGAGCACTTGCTCCTCGGAGTGTGCGATCACCCGGCCGGAGGAGGCGTTGATCCACAGGAACCGCAGCTCGGGGTCGTAGACGCCCAGCGCGAAGGGGCACTGCTCGAAGGCCCGGTCGGCGATCACCGGGCGGCGACCCCAGCGCTGCACGGTCAGGACGTGGCCCAGCGCCCGGCTGCCGGTGCCGCGCAGGGGGTGGACCTCCACCACGGCGTCCACCGTGGAACCGTCCCGGTGGCGCAGGGGGACGAACCCCGCGGGGTCGGGGCCGACGCCATGGCCGTCCGGGAAGCCGGGGGGCGGGGGACCGGCCAGCAACTCGGTCACGGGCCGCCCGACGACGTCCTCCGCCGTCCAGCCCAGCAGCAGTCTGCCTCCCTCGCTCCAGCCGCTCACCACGCCGTCCGCGTCGACCACCACGGCGGCGGTGGGAGCGTCCTGCTTCCCGGGCATCTCCACGCGCCATGCCTCCGTCCGGACAGCCGGGCCCGCCGGGGCCGGGTTACCGGTCCCTTCGTCCACCCTAGATCCGCTCTCGCCGCTCGGCGCTTCGACGGGGCGTCCGGGCGTGACCCAGCGGCTACGCGGGGGACATCGTCCGGAGACCTCCCGCGTGGGCCTCGTGACCGGCTGCGAGTCGTTCGTCACGCGGTGGGCGGCCGCCTACGGCCCTGGCACCATGCCGGAGGAGACCTGCGGCCGGTGACCACGGACGTCACGGGCTGGTCCTCCCCGAGGCCGGGCACGGTGTGGCAAGTGCCGTCTCACGCAGGCAAGTTGGGGCGAGTCGTAGAGCAAATCCGATCACGAAGCGACCAAAGTCGGTCGTAGGATTGCCTCTTGCACCCGCACATCGCCGACGCCGAAGGGCGGACCCGGTCCGTGCGGAGGGTACCGGGGGGTACCGGGGGCAACGGGGGGTTTGGTGGGGGAACGAGCCGTGCCGGCAGGCGTGTTGCGGTTCATCGTGCTGCGGGCCTGGGCGCATCGCGCCCTTCTCGGCGCCGTACTGCTGACCGTGGTGTTGACCACGGCCGTCCTGGCCGCGCTCACCGCCTACTCGGGCGCGATCGGCGACGCGGCGCTGCGCCGGTCACTCGCCGAGGAGCGCACCGCCGCCGAGGCCGCCCTGGTGGTCAAGGCCGATGTACCGGCCGAGGGGCGGCGGGCGGCCGACGACGCCGTGCGGGCGGAGTCCCGCACCATCTTCGCCGGGCTGCCCGTACGGGTGCGGACCCTGCTGCGTTCCGGCCCCTACGCGCTGCCGTCCACACTGCGGCCGGCCTCCGAGCGGGGCGGCAACCCTGACCTCACGCACTTCGCGGCCGTGGACCGCACACAGGTGCGGACCGTCGCCGGGCGGCTCCCCCGTGACGCGGTGACCGCCGGGCCCGTCGAGGTCGCCCTCCCGCAGAGCGCCGCCCAGCGGCTCCGGGTGAAGCCCGGCGACCGGCTGACCGTCACCGACCAGCTGGACGGGCCGCCGGTGCGGCTGCTCGTCACCGGCGTCTACCGGCCGCTCGACCTCCGGGCGCCCTACTGGCAGCTGGACGACCTGGGCGGCCGCGGCGTGAAGGCGTCGAGCTACACGACCTACGGGCCCCTGCTCACCGCCCCCGGCGTGCCGACGTCGGGCCGGGTGAGCGTCGGGGCGTCGGGTTGGCTGGTCGCCGCCGACTACTCCGCACTGACGACCGAGCGGATCGGCGCGCTGCGCGAGGGCGTCCGCTCGGGCAGCGCGGAGCTGCGCGAGCGGCCCGAGCTCAGCGGCGCCACCGCGGCGGCCACCGGGCTGCCCGAGGTCCTGGACCGCGTCGAACGCTCCCTGCTCGTCACCCGGTCCAGCATGCTGATCGTCGCCGCCCAGCTCGGACTGCTCGCCGCCTGCGCCCTGCTGCTCGTCGCCGGTCTGCTCAGCTCCGAGCGCATGGCCGAGACCCGGTTGCTGCGAGCGCGCGGCGCCACCCGGGCACGCCTGGCGGGCCTGGCCGCGCTCGAAGCCGTCCTGATCTCCCTACCGGCGGTGGTGGCGGCGCCGCTGCTGTCGGGACCGCTGACACGGCTGCTCGTCGGACAGGGCACGCTGGGCCGGACCGGGGTCCACGTCGACCTGCCGGCCGCGGGCCGACCCGCGGTGTGGGCGGTCTCCGCCGGCGTGGCCGCGCTCTGCGCGCTGGCGGTCGCCGTCCCGGCGTGGCGGGCGTCCTTCGCGGGCGCCACGGCACGTGCCGCGGCGCTGCCCGCACCGCTGCGGGCCGGGGCGGACGTCGCCCTGGTCGCCGTGGCCGGTGTCGCCTTCTGGCTGCTCGGCGGCCGCAGCTCCGGCGCCGTCACCGCCGACCGCGAGGGCGTCCTCGACGTCGACCCGCTCCTGGTCGTGGCCCCCGCACTGGTCCTGCTCGCCGGAACGGTCCTGGTGCTGCGGCTGCTGCCCTTGCTGGCACGGGTCGGCGAGCGACTCCTCACCCGCGGGCGCGGGCTCACCACGGCCATGGTCGGCTGGCAGTTCAGCCGCCGGCCGATGCGCGGCGCCGGTCCGGTGCTGCTCCTGGTCATCTCCGTGGCGCTCGGTGTGACGGCGATCGGGCAGGGCGCCTCCTGGCAGCGCTCCCAGGCCGACCAGGCCGACTTCCGCGTGGGCGCCGACGTGCGCGTCCTGGCCCCCGCGGGCGACGGAGTGGGCCGCGGGGACGTCTACGCCCACCTCCCGCACGTCGACGCGGCCGCCCCCGCCGCACGGGGCACGGTGTCGCTCTCCGGCAGCCGCACCGCGACCGTCGTCGCCCTGGACACCGCGGAGGCGGCCGGAGTGGTGCTGGCACGCGGCGACCTGGCGGACGGTCCGCTGCTCACCGGGCTCGCGCCACGCGGAGCACCGTCCGGGGGCGTGGAGATACCGGCGGGCACCACCCGGCTCACCCTCACCGCCGCCCTGCACAGCGTCGTGCCGGGACAGGGCGCGGACGTCACCCTCACGCTGCGGGACCGCCACGGCACCTCCTACGAGCTACCTGCCGGCCACCTCGCCGCCGACGGCCGCCCGCACCGGCTGACCCCCGCACCGAACGGGACCCGGGGCCCGTTGACGCTGACCGGACTCGAACTGAGTACACAGCAGCCGATCGACCGCCCCCAACGGCACCGCCTCGTCCTCGACGCGCTGACGGCCGCGGCGGGCGACGGCGACGTCAGTCGGCTCACCCTGCCCACGACGTGGACGACCGCGATCGAGGCATACCCGCCCTCCGTCCCCGACGACGACGCCCGGGCGACCCCGCCCCGGATCGCCTCGACGGCGCCCGTCACCATGACGTACGCCACGGGGTACCAGCCGCCGGACATGTCGCCGCCCGCCCCGCCGTTGGAGATCCGGCTGAAGGTCGCCCAGCCCGAGGCGCCCGAGATCGTCGCGGTCGCCACCGACCGGTACCTCACCGCGTCCGGTGCGCGTGAGGGCCAGCGCGTGCAGGTGTCGTTCGAGGGCGGGTCGGTCCCCGTACGCGTCGTCCGCACCGCGAGCGCCCTGCCCACGACCGAGGCCACCGCGCGGGACGGCGGGGCCCTGCTGGTCGACCTGCGGGCCGTCAACCGCGTCCTGGAGGCCCGCCACGGGACCAGCCTGAAGCCCACCGAGTGGTGGCTGCGCACGACGGCGCCCGGTGCGACGGCGGCGGCCGTACGGGCCCTGCCCGACGTCGAACCGGAGCAGGTGATGGTGCGCGACGAGATGGCGGAGGAACTGCGCGACGACCCGTTCGGCGCGGCCCCGGAAGCAGCGCTGGTCGCGACGGCCGCGGTGACGGTGCTCTTCGCCTCCCTCGGCTTCGCGGTGAGCGCGGCGGGGGTGATCCGGGTCAGGGACGGCGAGTTCGCGGTACTGCGCGCCCTCGGGGCGCCGCGCCGTCGGCTCGCCCGGCTGGTGGCCGCCGAGCACGGCGTGCTGGTGGCCCTGGCGCTGCTGGTCGGCACGGCACTGGGCACGGTGCTGACGTACGCGCTGGTGCCCCTCGTCGTCCTGACCGGGCAGGCCACCCGGCCGCTCCCGCCGGTGCTGGTCGAACTCCCGCTCCCGCCCCTGGCCGCCCTGCTGGCCGCACTGGCGGCGGGCCCCACCCTGGTGACCGTGGCCCTCGCCCTGCGCCGGGCGCGGCCCGTGACGACCACTCTCAGGGACGAGGTGACCCAGTGAGCGCGCAGCCGGTGCCCCCGGGGGACAAGGGGGCGGGGGCGGTGCCACCGCAGGGCAAGGGGGCGGCGCCGCATGCGGGGGCCGGGTTGCGGACCCGGCTCAGGGCCTTCGCCGGTACCTCGGTGGCCCTCGCGCTGCTGGTGGCCGTGACCGCGGCGCTGGCCGCCGCCTACCCACGCGCCGTCGACCGGTACGGCGACGCGGGGCTGCGCCGGGCGATCGAGCGGGCGGCACCCGACCAGAGGACCGTGCAACTGCAGGCGCCGCCGCCCTGGTTGGAAACGATCAAGGAGATGGAGGTCGCGCTGCGCCCCGGCCCGCTGGCCGCGGCGAAGGCCGAGATCTTCGCCACCGCGACGGCGCCGCTGGTTCCCGACCCCGAGCAGTCCTCGTACGGTGTCCGCACCACGGTGCCCCTGGAGACGTCCGACCCCTGGCTCCCCAAGCCCTCCGGTCTGCCCGCCCAGCTCATGCTCGCCGCCCACCAGGACCTCACCACCCACGCCCGGCTCAGCGCCGGCCGGTTTCCGCGCGCCTCGCGCGAACCGGTGACCGCGGCGACGGCGCGGGTCGAGGCAGCCGTCACCGTGGACACGGCCCGAACACTCGACATCCGGGTGGGCTCAGTGATCCACGTACCCGGGGTGAAGCGTGCCCCGCTCGCGGTCCGGGTCACCGGGATCGTCGTCCCGCGCGCCCCTGCGAGCGCCTACTGGTCGGTCCAGCCACTGCTGCGCGAACCCGTGCTGAGTCACGTGCCCGACAGTCCGCTGAAGGAGGTGTACTGGCTCGGCGGACTGCTCCTCGCCCCCGACGCCGGCCCGGCCCTTCTCGGCACCCCCGGCTTCCCGGAACGCTACTGGCACGTGGCCCCCCGAGCCGGTGCCCTGCACGGCCATGACCTCGACCGCTTGGCGTCCGCCGTCGCCGCCTTCGAGTCGGGCCCGGGATTGCAGCACCTGCGGGCGGTCGTCGACGACCGCCTGGAGGCCCGGACCCATCTCGACGAGGTCCTCGCGGACCACGCCCGGCTGCGGTCGGGGATCGAGCCGCTGGTGCTCCTCGCCGCCGTCGGGACCGGCAGTCTCGCCGTCATCGTCCTCGCCATGGCCGGCGGCGTGGCGGCCGACCGCCGGCGCACGGAACTCGCCCTGCTCCGGGCCCGCGGCGCCTCACTGCCCGGCCTCGCCGGGCGGCTGCTGGCGGAGACGGCGGTGGTGGCGCTCCCGGCCGGAGCCCTCGGACTGACCGCCGCACTGCTCCTCCTGCCCGGCGCCCGCACCGCGCCCGCCGTCGCCGCCGCCCTCGCCGTCACCCTGCTCGCCTGCCTCGCGCTCCCGCTGCGCGCCGCGGCGGCGCACCGCGAGGTACGGACGCACGACGGCAGGGAGGACCTCACGGCGAGCCGGCCGTCGCGCCGCCGGACGGTGGGGGAAGCGACCGTACTGGTGATCGCGGCGGGAGCGGTCGCCGCGCTGCGCCGCCAGGGATCCGGCGGCACCGCTCTGGTGGCCGCCGCCCCGCTGCTGACCGGCGTGGTCGCGGCCCTGCTGCTGGCCCGTCTGTACCCCCTGCCGCTGCGCGCACTGAGCAGGGCGGCCGCTCGCCTGCGCGGCCTGGTGATCCCGCTGTCGTTGGCCCAGGTGGCCCGCGCCCCCGGCTTCGCCGTGTTGCCGCTGCTCGCCCTGCTCAGCGCCCTGACGACGGCCGCGTTCGGTGGCTCGGTCCTGGCCGGGGTCGCGGAGGCCCGCGACCGGGCCGCGCTCCTCGACGTCGGCGCCGACGGCCGCGTCGAGACCGCCACCGGCCCATTCCCGCGCGCCCTGCCCGAGCGCCTGCGGCAGCTGCCCGGCGTACGGGACGTGACGGCGGCCGGCGTCATCCACGAGGCGAAGCCCCAGCAGAGCTCCCAGCCCGTACCGCTGGCCGGTGTGGACCCCGCCGCCTACGCTCGGCTCTCGCACCGCACGGGGCTGGGGTCGTTCGACGCGGCGAGCCTCCGGCACGAGGACGCCGACGGGACGGGCGGACGGACGTCGACCGCCGACCGGCCCCTGCCCGCCATCGCCTCCCCCCGCGTCGCCGAGGAGTACGGCACCGGCCCGTACGACGTCCTGCTCCCGGACGGCACCTCCGTCACCGTCCGGATCGTCCTCGTCCGGGAGCACACCCCGGCCGTGATCAACGACGACTTCCTGGTCGTGGACCGGACCGGCCTTCCCCGCGAAACGGCACGCGCGACGACCCTGCTGCTGACCGGGGACACCCTGAACGGCCGGGCGTTGCGCGAGGCGGCGAACGGCACGGGAGCGGCCGTCCGGCTGCGCGCGGAGGAACGCGCGCGGTACGTCGACTCACCGCTGCAGTCGGGTGCGGAACGCCTGTACGGCGTCGCGGTCGCCGCGGGCGCTGGCTACGCGGTCCTCGCCCTGCTGCTGACCGTGCTGCGCACCGCGCCCGAACGCGGCGCCCTGCTCGCCCGCCTGCGCACGATGGGCATGAGCCGGTCCCAGGGCCGGCGGCTGCTGATCCTCATGGCCCTCCCGCAGGCGGTCCTGGCCGCGGCCGGGGGCGTGCTGACCGGCTGGGCCGGCATCCGCCTGCTGTCGCCCGGCATCGACCTCGCCACCATCGCCCTGGCCTCCCCGGCCGGCCGCGAAGGGGCTGCGCTGCGCACCGACCCGCTCTCTCTGGCGGTGCCGGCGCTCACTGTGCTGATCCTGGCCGTCGCTGTGCCCGCCGGCCAGGCATGGTGGTCCGGCCGGCGAGGCTCGGTGCGCGATCTGAGGCTGGGGGACAGCTAGAAGTGGGCGACAACCGGACAGTGGCAGACCACCAGGCAGTGGCAGACCACAAGGCAGTGGGCGACAACCAGGCAGTGGGCGACAACCAGAGAGCGGGCGACAACGAGATGCGGAGCAGTCGATGACCAGCAGCCCGACCTTCCACGAGCTCGCCGACCGTGCCCTCGCCGCGCGCGCCGCCGCCGCCTACGGTCACGACGCCCTGATCACCTGCGACCGGGTGGTGCGGATCTTCACCGCCGACGGCGTGGAGGTCCAGGCACTGCAGGGCCTCGACCTCCTCGTACGCAAGGGGGAGCTGATGGCCCTGGTCGGGGCGTCGGGCAGCGGCAAGTCGACCCTGATGAACATTCTGGCCGGGCTAGACAGACCCACCGCCGGCGCGGCCCGCGTCGCCGACCACGACCTGGTCACCATGTCCGCCAAGGAGCGTCTCGCCTACCGTCGCACGACCGTCGGCTTCGTCCGGCAGCAGACCTCACGCAACCTCCTGCCCTATCTCACCGCCGCGCAGAACGTGGCCCTGCCCCTGCAACTGGCCCGAACCCGGGGTGGGCGCCGCGCCCGGGCGGACCGTGCCATGGAACTGCTCGACCTGCTGGACGTCGCCGACTGCCGTGACCGCCGGCCGCACCAGATGTCCGGCGGCCAGCAGCAGCGTGTCGCCCTCGCGGTCGCCCTCGTCAACGATCCCGCGGTCCTGCTCGCCGACGAGCCCACCGGCGAACTCGACTCCCACACCGCCGAACAGGTCTTCGCCGCGTTCCGCACCGCGAACGAGGAACTGGGGACGACCATCGTGATCGTCACCCACGACCAGTCCGTGGCCACCGAGGTCCGCCGTACCGTCGCCATCCGGGACGGCCGCACGTCGACGGAGGTCCTGCGCCACAGCGAGGTCGACTCCGCCACCGGGCAGGAGAACCTGGTCGCCCGCGAGTACGCCATGCTCGACCGGGCCGGCCGCCTCCAGCTGCCCGCCGAGTACACCCGCGCCCTGGGGATGCGCGACCGCGTCGCCCTGGAACTGGAGCCCGACCACATCGCCGTCCGCCCGGACGACAACCGCGACGGCCGTGACAACCGCGATGACCGTGACAACCGCGACCGCCGTGACGGCCACGACAACCGTGACGGCCACGACTACTCGGCCTAGGACTCGGTGACCTCGCCGTCCTTGAGCTCCAGTACACGATCGGCGAGGTCGAGGAGGGTCGTGTCGTGGGTGGCCACGAGGGCGGTGATCTGCTCGCTGCGGACGACCGCGCGCAGCAGTTCCATCACGGAGTGCCCGGTCTCCGCGTCCAACTGGCCGGTCGGCTCGTCGGCGATGAGGATCGAGGGACTGTTGGCCAGGGCGCGGGCGATGGCGACGCGCTGACGCTGCCCGCCCGACAGCTCTCCGGGGCGCTGCGC
The DNA here is from genome assembly GCF_055573455.1 of Streptomyces sp. NPDC030183. Lineage (NCBI taxonomy): Bacteria > Bacillati > Actinomycetota > Actinomycetes > Kitasatosporales > Streptomycetaceae > Streptomyces > Streptomyces sp. NPDC030183. Next base: position 1,105 of record NZ_JBVIBK010000032.1, on the reverse strand, counting down.
GGCTTGGTCGGCGAGCCCCACCAGTGACAGCAGCAGATCGACCCGCTCCTGCCGCTCGCGAGGGTCGGCCCGCCGCAATCGCAGCGGCATGCCCACGTTCTCGGCGGCGGTGAGGATGGGGATGAGCCCGAACGACTGGAAGACGAAGCCGATGCGCTCCCGGCGCAGCGCGAGGAGGGCGTCCTCACCCTGGTCCCCCAGGTCCAGCCCGTCGACGGTGACGCGCCCGCTGTCCGGCTCGTCCAGACCGCCGACGATGTTGAGCAGGGTGGTCTTGCCCGAGCCCGAGCGCCCCTTGAGCGCCACGAGTTCCCCCTGGGGGACCTCGAAGGAGACACCGCGCAACGCGTGCACGGCGCTCGCGCCTCGACCGTACGACTTGTGTACATCGGCCACTCGCAGCATGGCCGCGGCGGTCACCGCCTGCCCCATCACGCCCCCGTAAGCTCCCCTGATCCCGCGGCGCTCAGTGTCTCACCCGCCCGCACGACCAACAAAGGGCCCCGAGCCAGGGCGACTTGGGGGCGGACGTCGGACCGGCCCGTCGTCCGTGGAGGTGTCGGCGGTCGCGCGGAACTCCTCCAGGACGTCGAGGAGCCCGGTCCCGCCCCACAGCGCCAGACCCAATGCGGCGACGCCCATGGCCGTCATGTGGACGGCACCCGGGAGGTCCCGGTGCGCGAACGCCCGCATCACCGACTGGTCCCCGCGCGCCCAGGCCCGCGTCGCCTCGGCCATGGCGAACTCGTAGTGGGGCGGGGCCGCGGCGGAGACCATGTCGGTGCGCCGGACAAGATCGTCCGGCGTCCGGTGCCTGCCCGCCGGCTGCATGATGCCGACGGGGGAGCGCAGCAGACCGTTCAGGACGGCGTACACCTCCTCCCAGCCCCTCGCGTCCAGCCCCGCGAGCGCCTCGCGAACCGCGACGGCGTCGGTGCGGGCGTAGCCCCGGACAGCGTCCAGGGCCACGTCGTAGGGGGCCTGTGCGCCGCGTCACTCATGCGTCCGACCCTAGGCCCTGTCGTCAAATTCCCACCTACCCCGCGACGCCATGCACGTGCTCTCGACGCACCGGGCCCCGACCCGAGTACGTCCAGTACACGGG
>NZ_JBVIBK010000031.1:0-97927 GCF_055573455.1 Streptomyces sp. NPDC030183 | reverse complement strand
GGTGTGTTCTTTCGGTGTGCCGGGCCCTGACCCGTGTACTGGACGTACTCGGGTCAGGGCCCGGTGCGTCGAGAGCGCGTGCCTGGCGTCGCGGGGTAGGTGGGAATGTGACGACAGGGCCTAGGGGGTGGGAGGTACGGGTGCGTTGGCGGGTGCGGGTGAGTGGGGGTTTCTCGCGCGGTTCCCCGCGCCCCTGAAAAGCGACCGGGGCTGCGCCCCGTGCTTTTCAGGATGAAGGGCGGGCCGCAGGCCCGTTCCCTTCAGGGGCGCGGGGAACTGCGCGAACGGCCCATACTCACCCGCACCCGCCAACCATCCGCGGCCCCTAGCTACTAGGCGCCCCCGCGGTTACTCGTCCGCCGTCGCCGCCGGCAGGGCCGCCGCGGGGCGCTGCCAGCCTCGGGAACCCCGGGCCCGGAGCCACGCCGTGGTCTCCTCCGGTGGCATCGCCGCGGCGACCAGCCACCCCTGGACGGCGTCGCAACCCAGGTCGCGCAGGCGCTCCCATGTCTCGTCGTCCTCGACGCCCTCCGCGACGACGAGCAGACCCAGGGAGTGCGCGAGGTCGACGGTGCAGCGCACGATCTCCGCGTCCTCCGTGTCGACGGCGAGCCGCGCCACGAACGACCGGTCGATCTTCAGCTCGCTCACGGGCAGCCGCCGCAGGTGGACCAGCGACGAGTACCCGGTCCCGAAGTCGTCGAGGGACATCTTCACCCCGTGACCGGTCAGCCCGGCCAGGGTGTCCGCGGCCCGCTGCGGGTCCTCCAACAGCACGTGTTCCGTTATCTCCAGTTGGAGCGCTCCCGCGGGAACTCCGTGCCGGGCCAGCCGCGCGGCCACCGCGCCCGCGAAGCCGGGGGTGTGGACGTCCCGGGGCGACACGTTGACGGCGACCGGGACGTGCAGTCCCTGGGCGCGCCAGCGCGCCACCTGGCCGAGTGCCGTCTCCAGGACGTATTCGGTGAGGTGGGGCATCAGCCCGGACGACTCGGCGATCGCTATGAACTCGTCCGGCGGCACCTTCCCCCGCTCGGGGTGCACCCACCGCACGAGCGCCTCCAGCCCGGCCACCTGTCCGTCGAAGCGGACCTTCGGCTGGTAGTGCAGTTCGACCTCCTGCGCGTCGAGCGCGCGCCGCAGGTCGCCGAGGAGTCCGAGCCGGTCCGGGGTGTTCGAGTCCCGCTTGGACTCGTAGACCTCGACGCCGGTGCGGTCCCGCTTCGCCTGGTACATCGCCACGTCCGCCCGCCGGAGCAGCCCCTCCGCGTCGAGTGCGTGGTCGGGGAAGACGGCGAGCCCGGCGCTGGCCTCCAGGACGAGGGTGAGGCCGTCGAGGTCGAGCGGGGAGCCGAGGGCGGCGACGAGGTTGCGGGCGACCCGTGAGGCGGAGGTCGTGGAGTCGGCGACGGGCAGCAGGACGGCGAACTCGTCGCCGCCGAGCCGTGCGGCCTCCGCTCCGCGCGGCAGGGCGACCCGCAGCCGGTCGGCTATCTGCAGCAGCAGCCGGTCGCCCGCGAGGTGCCCGAGGGTGTCGTTGACGGACCGGAAGCGGTCGAGGTCGATCAGCATCAGGGCCGAGCGCGCGCCGATGCGCTCGGCGTCGTCCAGGGCGGTCCAGGTGCGTTCCAGCAGCCACTGGCGGTTGGGCAGGCCGGTGAGCGGGTCGCGGAGCTGCTCCTCCGCCCGGGCGCGCGCGATCCACAGGGTGGAGTCGAGCGCGATGAGCGGGATGGCGAACAGGGGCAGCAGCAGGGCCTGGGCCGTGGCGACGACACAGATGAGGGGTGCGATCCCGAACAGCGCGATGGCGACGAGGCCCTGCCGGACCAGGGCGGTCCGGGCGACCGTGGGGACGCCGCCGCGCGGTGCGGCCAGGTACCAGAGCAGGGCGCGGGTGACGGCGAGGTAGGCGATGGCGACGAGCGCCACCTGGGGCGCCGCGTACAGGTTCCAGGTCTCCGGGTCCCAGGGCTGCTCGACCGAGGGGACGCGGCCGAAGACGCGCAGGACGAGGGCTCCGGCGCCGATGCCGAGGATGTCGACCGCGCCGTGCAGCACGCCCTGCCGCCAGCGGCCCCGGCGGGCGATGCCGACGAGGACGACGACGGTGAGGCTGACCATGCCGGCCGGGAGCCAACCGTAGAGCAGCAGGACGGCGAGGGTGAGGGCGGCGCCGGAACCGGTGCCGCCCCACCAGCGGGCACGGCCCATGGCGACGAGGTGGCCGACGATCATGCCGGTGAGCAGGGCGAGGGACCAGCCGACGGCGCCGGACGGGAAGAGCGCGTGCTGTCCGGCGAACGCCCGGTAGAACCCGGCGCCGAGGATCGCTCCCGCGACGCCCACGATGGCGGCGGGCAGGGCGGGCCAGGACGGATGACGCTCGCTGTCGTGGCCCGGCAGGCCGTGGCCGCGGCCGCCGACGAGGGTGGCCGTGACGGGTGGGGCGGTGCCGGTTCCGGTGCCGGCGGTGAGCTGGGCGGGGGCGGGGACGAGGAGGCCGGGCGGGCCGGCGGCCGCGCGGCCGGCCGGCTGCTCCGATCGGGGGGCCGCCGTCGACGCCTGGCCTCCGACCCGCTGGCGGGTTCCCTCGAACGGGCGTCCCCCCATGAGCAGGGAGCGCCCCCGTCGCCAGGCCCCGGACACCCGGCGCAGACGCAGCCGGGAGTCCGGGGCGACGCTCTCGGTCGGTTCCATTCCCGTCCCTCTCACAGCCGGCGGTGCCCACGCCACGCGGCCCGTTGCTCCCGACAACCCGGGGCGGCACCGCGTCCGAGAACCCGCCACGCGTCCGGGCACGGCAGGCGCACACCTCAACAGTAGGCCGCACAAGGCATTCACGGGCAGCGGTCGACGACGGTTGCCCGAATGCGACCGGCCACCCATATGCATCTGGTATGCGCCGAACGGGTGGCCTTCAACCCCTACTCCTCGGTCGGAAGCGCCACTTCCGACGCCGCTTCCGGTCCCTGTTCGAGCAGAACCGCGAAACCGTCCTCGTTCAGGACCGGAACCTTGAGCTGCATCGCCTTGTCGTACTTGGACCCAGGGTTGTCTCCGACCACGACGAACGAGGTCTTCTTCGAAACCGAGCCGGTCACTTTCGCTCCCCGGCTCTGCAGGGCCTCCTTCGCCCCGTCGCGGGTGTGGTGTTCGAGCGTGCCGGTCACGACGACGGTGAGCCCTTCGAGGGGGCGGGGTCCTTCGTCCTCGCCGGCCCTCTCGTCCTCCATACGGACGCCGGCGGCCTTCCATTTGCGGAGGATCTCCTGGTGCCACTCCACCGCGAACCACTCCTTCAGGGAGGCAGCGATGATCGGGCCGACGCCCTCGGTGGCGGCGAGCTGCTCCTCGCTCGCCGCCCTGATGGCGTCGATGGAGCGGAACTCGCGCGCCAGCGCCTCGGCGGCCACCGGGCCGACGTGCCGGATCGACAGACCGGTGAGGATGCGGGCGAGCGGCCGGTTCTTGGCCGCCTGGATGTTCTCCAGCATCGCGAGCGCGTTCTTGCGTGGCCCGCCCTCCTTGTTGGCGAAGACCATGGCGTGCTTCTCCTCGCCGGTCTCCGGGTCCCGCTTGGGCAGGCCGCTGTCCTGGTCGAGGACGTACGCCTTGATGGGCAGCAACTGCTCGATGGTGAGGTCGAAGAGGTCGCCCTCGTCGACGAGCGGCGGCTCGGACGGCTCCAGCGGCTTGGTGAGCGCGGCGGCGGCGACGTAGCCGAAGTGCTCGATGTCGAGGCACTTGCGGCCGGCGAGGTAGAAGAGACGCTCACGCAACTGGGCCGGGCAGCTACGGGAGTTGAGGCACCGCACGTCGATGTCGCCCTCCTTGGCCGGCGCCAGGGGCTCACCGCACTCCGGGCACTCGGTCGGCATCACGAACGGGCGCGTCTCGTTCTCCTCGCGCAGCGCCACGACCGGCCCGAGGATCTCGGGGATGACGTCACCGGCCTTGCGGATGACGACCGTGTCACCGATGAGGACGTTCTTGGCCTTCACGACCTCCTGGTTGTGCAGGGTCGCGAACTCGACCTCCGAACCGGCCACGGTGACGGGCTCGACCTGGGCGTACGGGGTGACCCGGCCGGTGCGGCCGACACCCACCTTGATGTCGATGAGCTTGGTGTTGACCTCTTCCGGCGGGTACTTGTACGCGATCGCCCAGCGGGGTGCGCGGGCCGTCGATCCGAGACGCCCCTGCAGCCGGATCTCGTCGAGCTTGACGACCACGCCGTCGATCTCGTGCGCCACGGAGTGGCGGTGCTCGCCGTAGTAGGCGATGAACTCCCGTACGCCGTCGAGGTCGTCGACCACCCTGTTGTGCTCGGCGGTGGGCAGACCCCATGACTTGAGGAGGTCGTACGCCTCGGAGAGGCGGGTGAAGCCGCCGTCGAAGCCCTCCAGGGCGCCGATGCCGTGGACGACCATGTGCAGCGGCAGGGTGGCGGTGACCTTGGGATCCTTCTGGCGCAGTGAACCCGAGGCGGAGTTACGGGGGTTGGCGTACGGCTTCTCGCCAGCCGCCACCCGGCGTTCGTTGAGGCCCTGGAACGCCTCCATCGGGAAGTAGACCTCGCCCCGGATCTCGACGAGCCGGGGGACGCGGTCGCCCTTCAGCCGGTGCGGGATCTCGGCGATGGTCATGACGTTGGGCGTGATGTCCTCGCCGGTCCGCCCGGTGCCCCGGGTGGCGGCCCGGGTGAGCCTGCCGTCCTCGTACGTCAGGTTGACCGCGAGGCCGTCGATCTTGAGCTCGCACAGCAGGTGGTAGTCGGAGGTGCCGACGTCCTTGGCGACGCGCTCGGCCCAGGCCGCGAGGCCCTCGTCGTCGAAGACGTTGTCGAGGGAGAGCATGCGCTCGCGGTGCTCCACCTCGGCGAGGTCGGTCTCGTACTCGACGGCCACCTTCTGCGTCGGCGAGTCCGGCGTGCGCAGCTCGCTGTACTCGTCCTCCAGCGCCTCCAGCGTGCGCAGGAGTTCGTCGAACTCCGCGTCGCTGACGATCGGGTCGTTCTTCACGTAGTACCGGAAGCGGTGCTCCTCGATCTGATCGGCGAGCCGCGCGTGCTTCTCGCGGGCCTCGGCGGGCACCGCTGCCTCGGCGGGTACCGATGTGGGCTGTGCGTCCTTGTCGCCGGCCACCGTGTTGTCCTCCCGTTACTCTGGGTTGTCCGCGAGGGATCTCGCCGCCTGGACGCAGTGGGCCAGCGCCCGGCGCGCGTACGCCGGGGAGACCCGGGCGAGCCCGCACGACGGAGTGACCGTGACGGCGTCCGCGAGAAGCCCCGGATGCAGCCCCAGCCTGCGCCACAACGTCCTGACACCCATGACGCTACCGGCAGGGTCCGACAACGGGCCCTCCGTGGTCGGCACGACACCGGCGAGCAGCCTGGTGCCGCCTTCGACGGCTTCCCCGATCGCGTCGTCGTCACGCTCGGTGAGCAGCGAGAAGTCGAAGGAGATCGCGTCCGCACCGGCCCTGCGGAGCAGCGCGAACGGTACGTCGGGGGCGCAGGAGTGCACGACGACCGCCCCCGGTTCGGTCTGGACGCCGATGACGTCACGCAAAGTGGCCTCGACGAGCTGGCGGTCCACGGCGCGGTGGGTGCGGTAGCCGCTGGCGGTCCTCACCTGCCCGCGCAGGACGGCGATCAGGGAGGGTTCGTCGAGCTGGAGGACGACGCGGGCGCCGGGGACGCGGCGACGAACCTCGGCGAGGTGCAGGCGCAGGCCCTCGGCGAGCGAGCCGGCGAGGTCCCGGCAGGCGCCGGGGTCGGAGAGGGCCGCCTCGCCGTTCTTCAGCTCCAGTGCGGTGGCGAGGGTCCACGGGCCGACGGCCTGCACCTTCAGCGGGCCTTCGTAGCCCTGTGTGAACTCCTCCAGGGCGTCCAGGTCCTCGCCGAGCCAGGAGACGGCCCGCTTGGTGTCCCTGCCGGGCCGGTCGCCGAGCCGCCAGCCGCTGGGCTCCACGCGCGCGTACAGCTCGACGAGCAGACCGGCGGTGCGGCCGATCATGTCGGCGCCGGGTCCGCGGGCGGGGAGTTCGGGCAGGTACGGCATGCCCGTGTCCGGCCACTCGAAGGTGCCGGTGACTGTCTTGGCGGCCTCTCTGGCGTCGCCGCCGGGCATGGAACCGAGGCCGGTGGCGGGGCCGAAGTCGAAGTGTTCGTTCACGTGTCGAAGCGTAGGTGGTCGGGGGGCGAGGTATGCGACGTGCGGGTGGGTGGGGGCTGGTCGCCCCTGAAGGGACGGGCCGCAGGCCCGTCCCTTCAGGGGCGCGGGGAGCTGCGCGAGAAACCACGACGCACTCGCAGCCGCCCCGCAACAGCCGCCCCCGAGTTACGAGGCGCCCCGTTACATGGCGCCCCGCAGCGACAGCTCAGTGGCCGGGGCGGACCGTCAAGTCGTTGACCTCGGCGTCCCGCGGGAGGTCCAACGCCATGAGGATCGTCGTGGCGACGGACTCCGGCGCGATCCACCGGGACGGGTCGTACTCCTTGCCCTCCTGCTGGTGGACCTTCGCCTGCATGGGGCTGGCCGTGCGGCCGGGGTAGACCGTCGTGACCCGGACCCCGTTGCCGTGCTCCTCGTGGCGGAGGGAGTCGGCGAGGGCCTTCAGACCGTGCTTGGACGCGGCGTAGGCCGACCAGTCGGCGTAGGCGTGCAGTCCGGAGCCGGAGTTGACGAACACGACATGGCCCCGGGCGGCGCGCAGCTGGGGCAGGAAGTGCCGGGTCAGCTCGGCGGGGGCGATGAGGTTGACGTTGAGCTGGTGGCGCCAGGACTTGGGTGTGAGGTCGCCGACCCGGCCGAGGTCGATCACCCCGGCGATGTGCAGCAGCGAGTCCACGCGGTCGGGCAGCGTCTGGTGGGAGAAGGCCCAGGAGAGCTTGTCCGGGTCCGCCAGATCGCCGACCAGGGTCTTCGCCCCCGGGAACCGCGCCGCCAGTTCCTTCGCGCGGCCGGCGTCGCGCGCGTGCAGCACGAGGTCGTCGCCGCGCTCGTGCAGACGGCGGGCCACGGCCTCGCCGATGCCGGAACCCGCTCCGGTGATCACATGAGTAGCCATGCGGTCATGCTCGCATCACCCCGTGACGAGCGGTGCGCGGCAGGCCCCCTCGACCGCCCCTCAGCCGCCCCTCGACCGCCCGTCAGGCGCTCCTCGCCTGTCCCGCGCGCTCCTCGGCTATGCGATCCCCCGGCTCTCCTCCAGGTACGCCATCGCCCCCACCGGCTCCTCCGCGAAGAACACCAGGTCGGTGAGGGGGCGGGGCAGGAAGCCCTCGTCCTCCATGCGGTGGAACTGTTCCTTGAGGCCGTCGTAGAAGCCCGCCGTGTTGAGGAGCACCACCGGCTTGTCGGTGTGCCCGTGCTTCTTCAGTTCCAGGATCTCGGTGGCCTCGTCGAGCGTGCCGGTGCCGCCGACCATGATCACCACCGCGTCGGCCTTCTCCAGCAGGAGCCGCTTGCGTTCGGCGAGGTCGCGGGCGATGACCATCTCGTCGGTGCCGGGCCGCGCCTTGGCCGCCAGGAACTCCACGGAGACGCCGAGGAGTCTGCCGCCGGCCTCCTGCACGCCGTCGGCGACCACCTTCATCAGCCCGACGTCCGAGCCGCCCCACACGAGGGTGTGGCCGCCCTTGCCGATGAGCTTGGCGAACTCCCGCGCGGGGCGGGTGTAGTGGTCGGCGAGGTCGGCCGCGGAGAGGAAGACGCAGATGTTCATGGGGCCACGTTAGGGCGTGCCACCGACACGCTCAGACGGATCTTCGACTGGCGGTGCGGGAGCTCCTCCCAGTCGTCCATGAAGCGGGCGTCCAGGCCGTACTTCGCCGCGAGTTCCACCAGGGTGTCGGTGCGGTAGTAGAAGTCCTCGTGGAGGACGTGGTGCTCCTCGCCCTCGGTGCGGCCGAAGGTGAAGTCGAAGAAGCCGCCGGGGGCGAGGACGCGCCCGACATGGGCGAAGCACTGCTCTATGACGTGCGCCGGTGAGTGCGAGAACACGCTGTGCGCGTGGACGACGTCGAAGTGGGCGTCGGGCAGGAACGCGAAGGTCAGGTCGGCGACGAGCGTCAGATGGGGCAGCTTGGCCTGGAGGCCCTGCCGGACGAGGGTGCGCTGGGCCTCCAGGAGGATCGCCGGCGAGATGTCGATGCCGTAGTAGTTGCCGGCGTCCAGGTGGTCGATGAACAGGCGTCCGGCGCGCAGGTTCCCGCAGCCGATCTCCAGCATCCGGTGCCGGGGTTCCAGACCGTGCCCCAGCAGGTACTCGAACTGCATCCGGCCGACGCGTTCCCACTTCTCGGCGGAGGGGTTGTGCCCGACGGCGGCCTCGGGACTGCGGGCCGTGTCAGCGGCCATCACGGCCCGGTAGTAGGCGATGTGGTCACGGTGCTTGAGCCGCAGCCAGGTGTCGCGCGCCACCCGGCGGGCGTGCGCCGGCACCCGCCTGGGGTGGCGCAGGGCGTAGCGGACCCGGTGGGTGAGGCTGCGGCGGTTCCTCGCCGGATCGGCCGGGCGGCCGGCCGTCGGCTTTCCGGGCGGGCTTCCGGCCGGGTCGGTGGCTGTCACGGCGACCTCCTGGGCTCCTGCGGCCCCTGGGCCTGTCCGACAGTTCGCGTCTGCCGCGCGACGCCGTGCACGCACTCTCGCCGCGCCGGCCCCAGACCCACGTACTGGACGTACGTGGGTCTGGGGCCGGCGCCCCGAGAGCACGCACGTGACGCCGCGGGGCCGCCCCTTCGGGCGACGACCCGAATCGTCAGACAGGCTTTAGGGGAACTCACCAACAGCCTGCGCCGTCCGCGGGCGGATGGCTACCCGGAGGGAGGCGTTCGTGATCCTTCGTGACAGAGAAGCGCCCCCGGGGCCGGGGGCGGCTCTCAGGCGACGCCCGCCTTCGCGCGCGTGGTCGACGCGATCGTCGCCGAGCCCACCACGCGCGTGCCGTCGTACAGGACGATCGCCTGGCCGGGGGCGACGCCTCGGACCGGCTCGGTGAAGCGGACGTGGAGGTCGCCGTCGATCAGCTCGGCGGTCACCTCGGTCTCGCCGCCGTGGGCGCGGAGCTGGGCCGTGTAGGTGCCGGGGCCGGTGGGCGCGGCGCCGCACCAGCGGGGCTTGATCGCCGTCAGGCCGTCGACGTCGAGGGCGGAGGCCGGGCCGACGGTGACGGTGTTGTTCACCGGCGAGATGTCGAGGACGTAGCGCGGCTTGCCGTCGGGCGCCGGGGTGCCGATGCGGAGCCCCTTGCGCTGGCCGATGGTGTAGCCGTACGCACCCTCGTGGGTGCCGAGGACGGTGCCGGACTCGTCGACGATGTCGCCCTCCGCCTTGCCGAGACGGCTCGCCAGGAAGCCCTGGGTGTCGCCGTCGGCGATGAAGCAGATGTCGTGCGAGTCGGGCTTCTTGGCGACCGCGAGGCCCCGGCGCTCGGCCTCCGCGCGGATCTCGTCCTTGGTCGTCACCGTGTCGCCCAGCGGGAACAGGGCGTGGGCGAGCTGCTTCTCGTCGAGCACCCCGAGGACGTACGACTGGTCCTTGGCCATGTCGGAGGCGCGGTGCAGCTCGCGGGTGCCGTCGTCGTGGACGATCACCTTGGCGTAGTGGCCCGTGCAGACGGCGTCGAAGCCGAGGGCGAGCGCCTTGTCGAGCAGGGCCGCGAACTTGATCTTCTCGTTGCAGCGCAGGCAGGGGTTGGGGGTGCGGCCGGCCTCGTACTCGGCGATGAAGTCCTCGACCACGTCCTCGCGGAAGCGGTCGGCGAGGTCCCACACGTAGAACGGGATGCCGATGACGTCGGCGGCGCGGCGGGCGTCGCGGGAGTCCTCGATGGTGCAGCAGCCCCGCGCGCCCGTGCGGAACGACTGCGGGTTGGCGGAGAGCGCCAGGTGGACGCCCGTCACGTCGTGCCCGGCTTCCGCGGCGCGGGCGGCGGCCACGGCGGAGTCGACCCCGCCGGACATGGCGGCGAGGACACGGAGGGGGCGGGGGCGCTGCGAGGTGTCAGTCATAACGCATCCAGGGTACGGGGCGCCGGGAACCGGAGCCCGCGAGTATCCGTTGACGGCTCGTGGGCACGAGAAGGGCGTCCGGGGAGGGTGCTTCCCGGAGCAGGGGCAAGGACGGGGACCGGCGCGTGGGCCGCCGGGCCCTGCTGATCGGCACGGCCGTGGCCGCCGTGGGCACGGCCGTCGTCGCGCGGGACGAGCTGACGCGCGCGTGGTGGCGCGTGCCGGGCGTCACCAAGCCGCGCAAGGAGGGCGAGGTCGACTACGCGGGCGCGAGGTGGGTGGCGGCCTCGGACGCGAACTGGCGGCTGGCGGACCGGCCGGACGACTTCGGCATAGACATGGTGGTCATCCATGTCACCCAGGGCAGCTTCGCCAGCGCCGTGAAGGTCTTCCAGGATCCGAAGCACGGTGCGGCCTCGCACTACATCGTCCGCAAGGACGGCCATGTCACGCAGATGATCCGCGAGCTGGACGTGGCGTACCACGCGGGCAACCGCGACTACAACGAGCGGAGCGTCGGCATCGAGCACGAGGGCTTCGTCGACCGCCCGCAGGACTTCACGGACGAGATGTACGAGGCGTCCGCCCGTCTCACGGCCCGGATCTGCGCGCGTTACGACATCCCGCTCGACCGGGAGCACATCATCGGCCATGTCGAGGTGCCGGGCACCGACCACACGGACCCCGGAGAGCACTGGGACTGGGACCGCTACATGAAGCTGGTCCGCGCGGCGGCGGCGCGGGGCTCGGGCGGGGGTTCGGCGAGCACCTGACGTACGACGCGGACAAGGCACTCCGGTGCCCCGCGCCGAAAGCCCGGTGTCAGGTCAGGCCCGCGTTGCGGGCGCGCTCCACCGCCGGGCCGATCGCCTTCGCGACCGCTTCCACGTCCGCCTCCGTGGAGGTGTGGCCGAGGGAGAAGCGGAGGGTGCCGCGGGCGAGGTCGGGGTCGGCGCCGGTGGCGAGGAGGACGTGGCTGGGCTGGGCGACACCGGCGGTGCAGGCGGAACCGGTGGAGCACTCGATGCCCTGGGCGTCGAGGAGCAGCAGCAGGGAGTCGCCCTCGCACCCCGGGAACGTGAAGTGGGCGTTGGCGGGCAGCCGGTCCACCGGGTCGCCGCCGAGGAGCGCGTCCGGCACCGCGGCGCGGACCGCGTCGACGAGGGAGTCGCGCAGGGAGCCGATCTCCCGGGCGAACCACTCCTGCTGTTCGGCGGCGAGCCGCCCCGCGACGGCGAAGGAGGCGACCGCCGGGACGTCGAGGGTGCCGGAGCGGACATGGCGTTCCTGGCCGCCGCCGTGCAGCACGGGTACGGGGCTGTACTCGCGGCCCAGGAGCAGGGCGCCGATGCCGTACGGGCCGCCGATCTTGTGGCCGGAGACGGTCATGGCGGCGAGGCCCGAGGCCCCGAAGTCGACGGGGACCTGGCCGAACGCCTGGACGGCGTCGGCGTGCAGCGGGACGCCGAACTCCGCGGCGACGTCGGCGAGTCGGCGGACCGGCATGAGGGTGCCGATCTCGTTGTTGGCCCACATCACGGTGGCGAGGGCGACGTCGTCGGGGTCGCGGGCGATGGCCTCGCGCAGGGCCTCGGGGTGGACGCGTCCGTGGCTGTCGACGGGGAGGTACTCGACCTTGGCGCCCTCGTGTTCGCCGAGCCAGTGGACGGCGTCCAGGACGGCGTGGTGCTCGACGGGGCTCGCGAGGACCCGGGTGCGGGCCGGGTCGGCGCCGCGGCGGGACCAGTACAGCCCCTTCACGGCGAGGTTGTCGGCCTCGGTGCCGCCTGAGGTGAACACGACCTCGCTGGGGCGGGCTCCGAGGGCCTCCGCGAGGGTCTCGCGGGCCTCCTCGACCGTGCGGCGGGCTCTGCGGCCGGATGCGTGCAGCGAGGAGGCGTTGCCGGTGACGCTCAGCTGGGCGGTCAGCGTCTGTGCCGCCTCGGGGAGCATCGGGGTCGTCGCCGCGTGGTCGAGGTAAGCCATGGTGTGCCCGATTCTACGGGGGCCCCGTGCGCCCGCCTCGGCCGCTCCTGCGCGCGGCTCAGAAGCTCCAGGACACCGTGTTCGTCGTCTGGGTCAGGACGGCGAGGATCACCAGGTCGGCGACGCCCAGACCGAGGCCGAGGAACGCCCGGCCCCGCCTCGTCGTACCGCGCTTCAGGGCGACGGCGGCGAGGGCGATGGCGATGGGGCCGAGGAAGAGGTTGAGCACGAGGAGGCCCAGGAGTCCGAGGACGAAGGACGCGACGGCCATGCCGTCGGCGTCGCGACCTCGGCGGCGGGCTGCGGGGCGGGTCTCGGGTGCGGCGGTGAGGTGCATGGTGCGGTCAGCTCCCTACGGGTGGACGGGTTCCAACGGGTGTCCGGGACGGGTCAGTTGGTGGTCCGGCCACGACGGGCGTGGCGCTCGCGGTACGCGAAGACCGCCAGCCAGACGCCGATGACGGCCGCGGCGACCAGGGAGACGGAGAGCGGAACGTGGGCCACGGTGCCCAGGACGATCCCCAGCAGCAGAAGTGCGGCGACGAGGAACAACATGGCTTGAGTGCCTCTCGTTTCGTGGGCGACGGTTCGTCGTTACAGTTCAGTGAACGGTTGTGGTTACACTTGTTCACTGACTCCGAAGTCTAACGCGCTGCCCGGCTTTGCAATTACAGAGAACAGTTGTTAACTGCATGGCATGAGTCACACCTTCGGCATCCGGCAGGCGCAGAAGCAGCGGACCCGGCAGGCGCTCATGGACGCCGCGCTCGCCCTGCTGGAGGAGCAGAGCCTCAGCAGCCTGGGCCTCCGGGAGGTGACCCGGGCCGTGGGCGTCGCCCCGACCGCGTTCTACCGGCACTTCGGTTCGACCGCGGACCTCGGTGTCGCGCTGGTCGAGGAGGCCCTGGGGAGCCTGCACCCCGTCCTCGGGGATCTGATGTCGGCGGTCGGCGACAGTGACGAACTGATCCAGCGCGCCGTCGAGCTGATCGCCCGTCATGTGGACGCGTACCCCGCTCACGTCCGCTTTATCGCGCGCGAACGACACGGGGGTGTCCAGCCGGTGCGGGAGGCCATCCAGGGTCAACTGGCCCGCTTCGCCGAGGAGGTCGGCGACGAGCTGGGCAAGCGGGCGGAGACCGCCGGGTGGAGCGACGACGACCGGTTGATGCTCGCCGGTCTCTACGTGGACCAGATGCTCGTGACGGCCTCGTTGTTCCTGGAGGCACACGACGCCCCCGGCGCCGAGCGCGAACGCGTGACGCGCCTCGCGGCCCGTCGGATGCGGCTGATCAGCATCGGCTGCCGCCACTGGCTCGACTGAGCGAGGGCCCGCCGCGCCGACGCGATCACCAACACCCCCGCCCCACCTGGGCGTTCACTCCCCGGCCGGGCACGGCCGGTGGTACAGGGCCGTGACGGAGGCGGCCGCGGCGGCCAGTTCCGCCCGCGCCCGCGGGGGCGCGAGGACCTCCAGCCGGTCGGCGAACACGAGCAGTTGGCGCACCTCGCCCAGCAGGCCGTACGACAGTCGCGCGGTCACCCACTCGCTCTCGCCGTCGTCGTCGGGCGGCCCCGCCAGCCAGGCCGCCTGGAGCCGCAGGAACATGTCGAGGAAGGGGCGCCGGACACGGACGGTGACGTCGATGCCGCCCGGCCGTTCCTCCACCTGGCGCCGCAGCGCCTCCCAGGCGTCGGCGAGTTCGACGCCCGGTCTGCGGCGGACGGGGTCGTCGAGGACGGTCGCCGACCGCACCCGGTCCGCCCGGAAGAGCCTCGGCCCGCCGCGCAGGTCGGCGACGAGGTACCAGACACCCGCCTTGGCCACGAGGCCGTACGGGTCGACGGTGTAGGCACGCGGGTCGCGTTGTCCGCCGTGCCGGTAGCGCAGCCGTAGCCGGCGGTCGGTGAACACCGCGTCCTGGAGGGTCGCGAAGTCCACGGGGTCCACGGCCTCGCGCGGTCCGCCTCTCCAGCGGGCGGCGTCGACGAGGACGCGCCGGCCGGTGGTCTCGGCGGCCGGCCGGTGCGGTGCGGGCAGCGCCGCCATCACCTTGCGCAGCGCGGAGCCCAGCGCCGCGTCCAGCCCGAGCGCGGAGTGGGCGCCCCGGGCGGCCAGGACGAACAGGGCCCGCGACTCGTCGGCGGTGAGCCCCGTGACATCCGTGCGGAAGCCGGGCAGCAGCTCGATCCCGCCGTGCCGCCCGCGCTCGGCGTAGACGGGCACCCCGGCCGCCGACAGCGCCTCGACGTCCCGGTGGACGGTCCGCACCGACACCTCCAGCCGCTCGGCCAGTTCGCGGGCGGGCACCCGGCCCCGCGTCCGGAGCAGCAGCAGGATCGAGAGCAGTCGGTCGGCCTTCACCGCACCAGGGTGCCCGACGGGCAGGAGCGGCCGACCGGACGGGTCGGCGCCCCTCTCAGCCCGCGAGCCTGGCGCGGGCGAGCTGCCGCGACTGCGCGACCAGGCGGTCGGCGCTGTCCCAGACCTCGGCGTCCTCCTCCAGGAAGCCGCCGGCGAGGTTGCGGGTGGTGATGGACACGCGCAGCGGTCCGGGCGCCGGGCGGCACCGGACGTGCACGGTCAGTTCAACCGTCGGGACCCAGCCGGAGATGCCCAGCTCGAAGGCGGTCGGCGGCAGCGCGTCCACCGCGAGGAGCAGCGAGAGGGGGTCGGCGTCACGGCCGTCGGCAAGGCCGAACCAGGCGCGCATCTCGCCGTTCCCCGACGGTGCGCCGAGGGCCCAGCCGAGGGTCGCCGGGTCCAGCTTGAGGAACAGCCGGTCGGCGATGGCGGAACTGCCGGGGACCGGGGCGGGCGCGTCCTGGGGGCCGAAGCACTGCTCGATCGGCGGGATCGCGGGCGGCTTCGCCGTCGTACGGACGTCGTCCGGGAGGGAGCCGAGGTCGCCGTAGGAGGCGAGGACGCGGATCCGCTCGATCTCGCGGCCCTCGTCGTCGTACTGGAAGAGGGACGCCTGGCCGGTCGACAGGGTCCGGCCGGTGCGGACGACGTCCGTTCGGATGACAGCGGGGCCGGGCTGCGAGGCGGTCAGGTAGTGCGCGGAGACCGTGAACGGGTCGGCGTGCGGGAGCGTGTCCGCGAGGGCGCGGCCCAGCACGGCCAGGAGGTAGCCGCCGTTGACGGCGCTGATGATCGTCCAGCCGGCGGAGAGGTCCACGTCGTAGACGCCGGGTTCCCGCCGGGTGACCGCGGTGTCACGGTCGAACTCGCTGTCGCCGACGGTGGCCTGTACGGAAGCTGCTTCGGGCATGGGTGAACCGTACAACAGGTGATTACTAAGCGGTAGCTTTTTTTGCTTCTGGGGCGGGACGGCAGCCCGCGCTCAGCCCTCCTCCGTCGCCGCCGAGCGCCGGTTCCATGCCCGGGGCGCCCGCCAGTGGTACCGCATCGCCAGCAGCCGCAGCGCGAAGGCGGAGGCCGCCGCGAAGGCGGAGGTGAAGGGGTTGAGCGCGTCATTGCGGATGCAGAGGACGACCAGGCAGGCGCCGACCATCGCGGGCACCGCGTACAGGTCGCGGTCCCAGCGCAGCAGCGAGGGCACCTCGTTGGCGAGGACGTCCCGCAGCACACCGCCGCCGACCGCCGTGGCGAGACCGAGGGCCGCCGAGGCGGTGAGTCCGAGACCGTACTCGTACGCCTTCGTCGTGCCGGTGACGCAGAACAGGCCGAGGCCGGCCGCGTCGAAGACGTTCACGCCGTTCTGGATGCGCTCGACCTCCGGATGGAGGAAGAAGACCAGGAGGGCGGCGAACAGCGGGGTGATGAAGTAGCCCAGGTCGGTGAAGGCGGCCGGCGGCACGGCCCCGATGACCAGGTCCCGGAAGAGCCCGCCGCCGAGCGCGGTGACCTCGGCGAGGACGGCGATGCCGAAGACGTCGAAGTTCTTGCGCACGGCCAGCAGCGCGCCGGAGATCGCGAAGACGAAGATGCCGATCAGATCGAGCGCGTGCTGGACGGACGGGGTGAACAGTTGCTGGAGCACCCTCATATTGTGACGCAACAGCGAGCCCCCGCCTTACATTGCAAGGCGGGGGCTCGCTCTCGTCTTACTTGTTTAATTCTTACTTGTCGCCGGTCTCCTTGGCGACCTCGGTCTCGGCGGGCCCTTCGGCAGGAGCCCCGGCCTTCTCCGCGGCCTCCGCGCCCGCCACGGCCTCCACCTCCGCCGCGACCGCCGCCGAGGTCTTCGCCGACTGGGCCAGCACCTCGTCCGGCACCAGCTCGCCCGCCTCCTTGGCGACGGTCAGCAGGACGACGTCCTGGGGCTGCTGGTCGTCGAAGTTCTCCGGGTGGTGGCAGGCGACCCGCTGGCCCGGCTTCAGCTCGGCGAGCGGCGGCTCGGTGGTCCGGCAGACCTCCGTGGCCTTCCAGCACCGGGTGTGGAAGCGGCAGCCGCTCGGCGGCGAGATCGGCGAGGGCACATCGCCCTTGAGCAGGATGCGCTCGCTCTTGGCGCCGCGCCGCCTGGGGTCCGGGATCGGCACCGCCGACAGCAGGGCCTTGGTGTACGGGTGCATCGGCGACTGGTACAGCGCGTCCCGGTCGGCGAGCTCGACGATCTTGCCGAGGTACATCACCGCGATGCGGTCCGAGACATGGCGGACGACGGAGAGGTCGTGCGCGATGATCACGTACGTGAGACCCAGCTCGTCCTGGAGGTCGTCCATGAGGTTGACGACCTGCGCCTGGATGGACACGTCGAGCGCGGAGACCGGCTCATCGGCCACGACCATACGGGGCTTGAGGGCGAGGGCGCGGGCGATGCCGATGCGCTGGCGCTGACCGCCGGAGAACTCGTGCGGGTAGCGGTTGTAGTGCTCGGGGCTGAGGCCCACCAGCTCCAGAAGGCGCTGGACCTCCTTCTTCACACCGCCCTCGGGCTCGACGCCCTGGAGCTTGAACGGCGCCGAGACGATCGTGCCGATGGTGTGCCGGGGGTTCAGCGAGCCGTACGGGTCCTGGAAGATCATCTGTACGTCACGGCGCAGCGGACGCATGCCCGACGTGTTGAGGTGCGTGATGTCCTGGCCGTCAAACTCGATGCGCCCGCCGGAGGGTTCCAGGAGCCGGGTGATGAGCCGGCCCATGGTCGACTTGCCGCAGCCGGACTCGCCGACGACACCGAGGGTCTCGCCCCGGCGCACCTCGAAGTCGATGCCGTCGACGGCCTTGACCGCCCCGACCTGCCGCTGGAGCAGGCCCTTCTTCAGGGGGAAGTGCTTGACCAGGCCCTCGACCTTGAGCAGCGGCTTCTCTTCGGCGCGCGGGGCCGGCACGGCGGCCCGGGTCTCAGTCTCGCTCACAGCTTCGGCGCAATCTCTTCGTTCCAGATCCGCGTGCGGTCCTCCTGCGACAGGTGGCAGGCGGTGAAGTGCCTGCCGCCGACCTCACGCAGTTCGGGGCGCTCGGTGCGGGTGACGTTGTCCTTGGGGACGTCCGCGTAGGGGCAGCGCGGGTTGAAGGCGCAGCCCGAGGGGACATTGATGAGGCTGGGCGGCTGGCCCTTGACCGGGATGAGCCGGTCGGTCTGCTCACGGTCGATGCGCGGCATCGAGCCGAGCAGGCCCCAGGTGTAGGGGTGCTGCGGCTGGTAGAAGATGTCGTCGACCGGTCCGCGCTCCACGCAGCGGCCGCCGTACATCACGAGGATGTCGTCGGCGATCTCGGCGACCACGCCGAGGTCGTGCGTGATGATGATGACCGCGGAGCCGAACTCCTTCTGCAGGTCGCGGATGAGGTCCAGGATCTGCGCCTGGACGGTCACGTCCAGGGCGGTGGTGGGCTCGTCGGCGATCAGCAGTTCGGGGTTGTTGACCAGGGCCATGGCGATCATGGCGCGCTGGCGCATACCGCCGGAGAACTCGTGCGGGTAGTTGTTGACCCGCTTGTTCGGCTCCGGGATGCCGACGCGGTCGAGGAGTTCGACGGCGCGCCTGCGGGCGGTCTTCTTGTCGACGTCGTGGTGGACGCGGTACGCCTCCACGATCTGGTTGCCGACCGTGTAGTACGGGTGCATCGCGGACAGCGGGTCCTGGAAGATCATCGCCATCTCGCGGCCGCGCAGCCGGCGGACCTCGTCGGGTGAGGCGGAGACCAGTTCCTTGCCGTCGAGCCAGATCTCGCCGGACATCCGCACGTTCTTGCCGCGCGCGCCGAGCCGGTGCAGACCCATGATGGCCAGCGAGGTCACCGACTTGCCGGAGCCGGACTCGCCCACGATGCCGAGGGTCTTGCCCTTCTCCAGCTGGAAGGAGAGGCCGTCGACGGACTTGACCAGTCCGTCGTCGGTCGGGAAGTGCACCTTGAGGTCGCGCACCTTGAGGAACGCGTCGGGGGCGTCCCCGCTGCGTACGGGCTCGCCGACGGCGGCCCCGGTCTTGGACAGTTCGGTCACGAGAGCCTCACCCGCGGGTCGATCGTGGCGTACAGCAGGTCCACCACAAGGTTCATGAAGACGACGAAGAACGCCGCGAGCAGGGTCACCCCGAGGATCGGGGGCAGGTCGTTGGCGGTGATCGACTGGACCGCGTACTCGCCGATGCCGTGCAGGGAGAACACGGTCTCGGTGATGACGGCACCGCCGAGCAGCAGGCCGATGTCCATGCCGAAGACCGTCACCAGCGGGGTCAGCGCGGCCCGCAGACCGTGCCGGACGACCACCTTGCGCTCCCGCAGGCCCTTGGCCCGCGCGGTGCGGATGAAGTCCTCGTTCATCGTCTCCAGCATGCCCGAGCGGGTGAGCCGGGCGTAGATGGCGGAGTAGAGGAGGGCCAGCGAACACCAGGGGAGAAAGAGGGTGTTGGCCCACTGCGAGGGGTTCTCCGTGAAGGGGACGTACGTCCTGCCGAAGATCTCCAGCTTGTAGCTGAACAGCAGCAGCGCCAGCTGACCGGTGAAGAACATGGGCAGGGACACGCCCGCGAGCGCCACGCCCATGGCGGAGCGGTCGAAGAACGAACCCGGCTTGAGCGCGGAGACCACACCGGCGGCGATGCCGCCCACCAGCCACAGCACGGCGGCGCCGACGGCCAGCGACAGGGTGACCGGAAGCCGCTCGGTCAGCTGCGGCCAGACCTCCAGGTGGTCCTTGAAGGAGTAGCCGAAGCAGGGGGCGTTGCACTGGACCGTGGTCGGACCGAGGTCATAGGTGGCGCCGGAGACGATCCCCTTGATGAACTCCCAGTACTGGACGTACACCGGCTGGTCCAGGCCGAGGTTCGCCTTGACGGCGGCGATGTCCGCGGGCGTGGGGTTCTTGCCGATGTACTGCTGCGCCAGCTGGTCGGCGGTCTGCCCTGCGAGCTTCGGCAGGATGAAGAAGATGCCGAAGGTGACCGCGGTGACGACCAGCAGCAGGATCACCGCTGCGATCGTCCGGCGGATGATGTACGAGATCACGAGGACCGGCGCCGGCGCCCGCGGGTGACGAACCCGCGGGCGCCAATGCCTTCACCTGCCTTCCGGGGCTACTGCTTGGTGGTACCGATGTTGAGGTAGTCGTACTGACCGCTGAAGGCGGACGACGACACCACGTTGGTGGCGTACGGCGAGCGGTACAGCAGGACCTTGAAGTAGGTCAGCGGCACGATGGCGGCCTGCTCCATGACCTTCTTGTCGACCTGGGTGTACGCGGCGGTGCGGGCGGCCTCGTCGGTGTTGCCGATCGCGTCGTCGAGCAGCTTGTTGATCTCCGGGTCGTTCAGCTCCGACAGGTTGGTGTTGCCGGACTGGCCGATGGCCTTGCCGTGGACGATCTGCTGCAGGAAGCCGTAGCCGGTCGGCCAGTCGGAGCCCCACTGCATCATGATCAGGCCGATGTTCTGCTTCTTGTTGAACTTCGGCACGCCCGCGTAGTCGGAGAAGTACTTGCCCGACGGGAACTGCTTGATCTCGGCGTCGATGCCGACCTTCTTCAGCGCGCCGACGATCGCGGTGGCCGCGTCGACCTCACCCTGGCGGTCGGTACGGGCGGAGATGGCGGTCTTGAAGCCCTTCTCCTGGCCACAGGCCTTCAGGTGCTCCTTGGCCTTGCCCTCGTCGCCCTTGTTGTCCTTGGTGGCGTAGAGGTCGTACTTCTCGTAGCCCGGGATGTCGGTCGGCAGGACCGTGGAGGCGATGTCACCGCGGATCGGGCCGCCCATGGCGGTCTGCACGGCGACCTTGTTGATCGCGTACTGCACGGCCTTGCGGCACTCGACGTTGTCGAACGGCTTCTGCTGCGTGTTGATCGCCGTGTAGATGAGGCGGCCACCGAGCGCGTTGTCCGTGTTGGCGAGCTTGTCCTTGTCGTTGACGAGCTGCGCCTGGGTCTGGGTGTCGACACCCGTGCCCTGGATGTCGATCATCGTGTCGCCGGCCATCACATCCTTGTCGATGGTGGCCTTGTTGACCTTCAGGTTCACGACGATCTTGTCCGGGTACTGCTTGCGCAGCGGGTCCGTCTTCGCGTCCCACTCGGGGTTGCGGGTCAGGACGATCTGCTTGCCCTCGTCGTACTTCTCGAACTTGTACGAGCCGGTCGACACGACCTTCTTGGTGTAGTCGACGCCGGTGTCCTTGGCGCGCGGCACCGGGGCGGTCTGGGGCTGGCTCGCCAGGAAGTCGAAGTCGGCGAAGGGCTTGTTGAGCTTGAAGACGATGGTGTTGTCGTCCGGCGTCTGGATGGACGCGATGCCCTTCTCGCTCTTGTCCTTGTACGGGCCCTTGTACTTGTCCCCGCCGTCCAGCAGCTGCTGGAAGTAGTTGGGGCCGGAGGAGAGCACGTCACGCGCGAAGTTGGAGCGCTCGACCGCGTACTTGACGTCCTTCGAGGTGACGACCGTGCCGTCCTCGAACTTCACGCCCTGACGGATCTTGTACGTCCAGGTCTTGCCGCCGTCGCTGGGCACGCCCGCGGCCTCGGCGAGGTCCGGGACGAGCTCGTTGCCCTTCTCGCCGGGGCCGGGCTTGAAGGTCATCAGCGGACGCGCGTAGAGGCGGCTGAAGTTGAACCCGTACGCGTAGTACATGTTGCCCGGGTCGAGGGACTCGGGAGCGTCGGAGCTCGCGTAGGTGACCGTGCCGCCCTTCTTGGTGGACGCGTTCACGACCTCCTTGGTCGCGGCGTTGGCGCCCGCGCCCTTGTTGGCGTCGTCCGAGCTGTCGTCGGCCTTGCTGCAGGCCGACAGGAGCAAGCCGGCACTGCTGACGGCCGCGATCGCGGCCATTGCTGACCTTCGCATGATGGTCTGTTTCCCCTTCGTAGTTGGACAGTTGAGCAGGACGCGACGGGTGCCTGCGACCGCAGACGTCAGCGGCTGCGGGGGTCGAGGGCGTCCCTGAGGCCGTCACCGAGGAGGTTGAAGGCCAGCACCGTGATGAAGATCGCGAGGCCGGGAACGATCATGAACTGCGGGTCGACTTCGAAGAAGTCCTTCGCCTCGTTGAGCATGCCGCCCCAAGATGCCTGCGGCGGCCGGATCCCCACTCCGAGGAAGCTCAACGACGCCTCGAAGATGATGTTGGTCGGGATCAGCAGTGTCGAGTAGACGATGATCGGCGCGACGAGGTTGGGCAGCAGCTCCTTGAAGAGGATGTACGGGCCGGCGGCCCCCATCCCCCGCGAGGCGTCGATGAACTCCCGCTCGCGCAGCGCCATGGTCTGACCGCGCACGATGCGGCCCAGGTACGGCCAGTTGAAGAAGCCGATGACGAAGATGAGCACCGAGATGTGCAGGGGGAGTCCTTCGAGACCGAAGGCACCGCCCTGCAGCGTGGCGGAGATGGCGATGGCGAACAGCAGCAGGGGGAACGCCAGGAAGGTGTCCATCAGCCGGCTGATGATCGAGTCGACCCGGCCGCCGTAGTAGCCGGCGAGGAGGCCGAGCACGGTGCCGATGGCGTTCGACAGGAGGGTCGCGCCGAAGGCGACGACCAGGGAGACCCAGGAACCCTCCAGGATGCGCGCGAGGATGTCGCGGCCGAACTTCGGCTCGACGCCGAGCGGGTGGTCCCAGCTCATCCCGCCGAAGTCGCCCTTCGGCAGGGAGGTGTTGGGGTCGATCAGGTCCTGGTTGAAGGCGTCGGGGTCGAGTCCGAGCAGCGACTGCAGCGGCCGGGAGAGGGCCGCGATCAGGATCAGCAGGACCACCACGACGCCGCCGGCCACCGCCACCTTGTCGCGCTTGAAGCGGGTCCAGGCGATCTGGCCGAGCGAACGGCCCTCGATCCTCTTGGCCTCGACACCTTCCAGCACGGCCTCGGGCTGTGCCTCGGCCTGCGATCCGGTCGTCTCAATGGGTGCGGTCATCGTCCCTCGTGCTTGCCCGTGCCGGTGGTTGCCGACTGTGCTTGGCGGCCGCCCGGGTCTGCGGTGCGGTCCGTTGCCACTACTGCCGTCGTTCTGTCGCGTTGCTTCTTGCTCATGACCCGGTGTCAACGTCGCTGTCTCGCCGGGCGGTTCGGAGGGAGAGGCGCATACGGCACTGAACACCACCGTATGGACAGCACGTTCGGCCGACCCCCCACCGCTCTGGGGGAGTCTTCAACGGTGGCGCGATCAGGCACCAGACCCGGCGGCGAATGTATGCGTAACCGTGATGTGGCCAGCAGGGTTCCGGAATCCGAACAGCGCATACGCGTGAGCGGCACCGGACGCACCGTGACAAGTGACCCAGGTCACATCATGGGTTCATCATGTCCAGATCACCCGCAATCACCCCGTTCGGGGCTGCGGCAATTCGGGCGAAGAACACATGCCGCCGGTCAATCCGTCGGCCATTCCCGGGGTATTCGAGGTTCGTTTGAGGGCGGCTTTCCCCGACTCTCGCGACGACCACGCTCCGAGGTGATCAGGCTCGGCGCGTCGTGCTACGCCTCCCGCGGACCGGTCGTCAAGGCCAAGACCACGTACGAGGTGGCCAAGTCCGTCGCCAAGGGCCGCACCATGACCAACCGCATGACGGTCGACCCGGGCAAGCGCAATGCCGCACGCGGCAGGCGTCCTGCACGCCGAAGCCGTAATTCCGGCGGATTTCCGGAGAAGCGCAAAAGAAAGAATGAGCGGCGTTCACCGGCACGGGGGCAGGTGAACGCATGACGGAGCCCCCGGCTCCGGGGGCTCCCGCCGTTCCGGGTCAGTAGCCGCCGGGGTAGCCGTAGCCGCCGGCGGCGGGGGCCTGGGCCGGGGCGCCGTGGGCCTCGCGGTCGTAGAAGGGCCGGGCCGCGACACGCAGCCACATCGCGACCGGGTCGTACTCGTCGGACATGGCGACCGTGGAGACGGGCAGTCCGTCCGGGACGGCGCCGACGGACTGCTGCATCATCGCGCGCACCGAGTCGACGGCGGGCGGCGAGGTGTCGTACACATCGAGGCCGATCGCCAGATAGGGCGCGCCGAGCGAGGGCTGCACCCAGGCGCGGCGCAGCGAGCGCACGGCCGGGGTGCGGTGGGCGTTCTGGGTGAGCAGGGCGTAGAACTGGGGGATCTCGATGGCCGGTTCGGACAGCCGCAGCGGGCCCGCGGGCTGCCGCTCCAGGCCCGTGGCGATCCGCCGCAGGTCCAGCCAGGGGATGCCGACGCCGCCGCCCGGCGCGTGCGGGTTGAGCCAGAGTCCGTAGTGGTCGGGGTAGAGCGTGCGGGCCACGTCGAGGCCGTCGACGACCTCGTAACTGCGGTTCCAGCCGCTGGCGGAGAGCTCCTGGGCGGAGGTGACACAGGGCGCGTAGTTGAACCCGTCCACCTCCATGTTCCCGTACTGGGCGTCCGGCGAGCCGGCCTGGCCGTGCCACAGGAGCATCCAGACCTGGCCGGTGGCGGGGGTCGCGAGGGCACGCAGCAACGCCTCGTAGGCGTCGTAACGCCCCGGCGTCACCTGGCGCAGCATGTGCTCGACCTGCCCGGTCGCCGTGCCGCTCGCGCTCACGTCAGCCGCCCTTCGGTTTGGACCATGGTGGTGTGGGACCCCGGTTGTGGAAATCCAGCTTAGGTCGTGTGCGGGTCGAGCCGGTGTGGGCTCGGGGCTTGCCGTACGTCACGGGCCCCGCTGTCGTCGTGGCTGGTCGCGCCCCGCGGCGGGGGCACCGCCGCCACGGGCCCGCGGCCCTCGGTACTCGGGGTCAGTAGCCCTGTTGGTAGAAGGGGCGGACCTTCTCGCGGAGCCAGTGGCCCACCGGGTCCTGGGCCACGTCCAGGAAGACCATGTTGACCGGCCAGGCCACCGGCTGTTTGCCGAGGGCACGGCCGAGGGCGTCCAGGAGGAGGGTACGGTCGGCCTCCCAGGAGACCAGGTCGACGCCGATGAACATCACGGGGTCGGCGGTCTCGATGGCGGCGAGGCAGCGGCGGGCGGTCAGGACACCGCCGGTGGCGGCGAACTCGGCGGAGGCCGCGGCGAGGAAGTCCACCGGGTCGTCCTGCCAGTCCGGTTCGAACAGGCGGACCCGGGCGCCGCTCGCCGACCCGTCCAGCGGGGTCCGGGCGGCCCGGCACAGCTCGGCCACGGCGGGCGGCGGCAGCGGGATGCCCACGAGCCCGTCCGGGTTGAGGGCGAGGCCGGCCTGCGGGGGCAGTCCGCGGGCGAACTCGACGGCCGGGGCGATCGTGTACGACATGTGGTTGCCGACGACTTGGCGGAACTGCTCCTCGGAGCTGAACACCGGCACGTACACCTGGCCGTCCAGCTCCATCGTCGGCAGATCCAGCTCACGGCTGTGCGGTCCCCCGCCCTCGGGCAGCGGCACCCATACGAAGCTGCGGGCCAGCACCTCCACGATCCGCGGGCCGGCCCCCGGCACCCCGAGGGAGGCGGAGAGCACCTCCTCCAGCTCATTGCCGGGCCACCCTCCGTGTCCATGGGGGTGTGCCTGTGCCGGGAAGTCCGCCGGGAAGTCCATCTGCCGCCTACCGCTTTACTCCGTGATGCTGTTGTCCCTGCACCTTAATGCCACCCGCCGACAAAGGGGACGGCCCGACCGCCGGCCGCCGGCCCCCTGGCGGGAGGGGGTCCGCTGTCAGCCGTCGAAGCCGATCCGCTTCAGCGCGTCCGCCGCGTCCCTGTCGATCAGCACCGCCGACCCGCAGCCCTCCGGCAGGCGCCCCTCCTCCACGGCCCGCAGCAGCCGGGTCATCGCGCCCCTGTGCCGGGCGAAGGCGTACCGGGACACCCCGCGTCCCCGCTCCCGCTGCCCGTCGCGCGCCTCGCCGGGGGTGACGTCGAGCAGCAGCAGATGGAGGGTGCCGCCTCTGCGGACGGCCTCCCGGGCGAGCCAGCGCCGCACCCAGGTCTGGGTCCCGCAGTCGTGCACGACGACGCCCTCACCGGAGCGCAGCGCGCGCCGGAGGCCGGCGTAGTGCGCGAGGCGCACGAACGGCCGGTACACGGCGTACGGCAGGACGCGCGCCAGGCGCGCGTCGAAGCGGTCACGCGTGTCCTGGGAGTCGATCCGCGGCCCCGGCACCGCGCGCCGCATCAGGGTCGACTTGCCGCTGCCGGGGAGCCCGGTGACGACCACGAGGTCGTTCGCCCCGAACGAGAGCACGCGCGGGCTCCGCCCGGAACGCTCCCTGAGGTCGCGGACGACCGCCCTCGGGAAGGGGCCGCAGGCCGCGGCGGCCGGGCCGGCGGGCTGCTCGGGCAGGGCGAGGCCCGAGGTCGTCGCGTACGCCGTGGTCCTGTTCACCGTGATCGTCCTCCCCAGGGGTCGGGAGACCCATCCCCACAGACTGTAAAGAGAAGGTAATGCCCGATGGCTCCTGATTCAGTCCTCGTATTGCCACAAGAGTGCTACGGACCGTTGCCCCTGTCCCGTGCGCGGTCTCCCTGTCCCGGAGCCTCCCCCTGCCGTGCCGCGCCGATGCGTGCAATGATGTGCGCGCCAACTGCATACCGGCCGCTTGAATCCGCGCGGGAGAGCTCCCAGCAGTCTCGCTGGGGCGCCGAAGGAGCAAGTCCCTCCCTTGAATCTCTCAGGCCCAGATACCGCGCGGGCGAGGCACATCTGAAAAGCGAGCCGCTGCGCCAGTGGCTCCACCCAAGGTGCAAACCGCGACCACCGGTGCGTCATCAGAACGTACGGTCGAGGTGAACCTCTCAGGTTCCGATGACAGATGGGGAGGACCGTCCTCGCCCGTCATGCCCTGGGAGCAGATCCGATGAGCAGTAGCCCCACCGCCGGACCGCGCCGTACCGCGCTCGATGCCCTGCATCGCTCGCTCGGCGCGACGATGACCGACTTCGCGGGCTGGGACATGCCCCTGCGCTACGGCTCCGAGCGCGACGAGCACAACGCCGTACGGACCCGGGCCGGGCTCTTCGACCTCTCCCACATGGGCGAGATCACCGTCACCGGCCCGCAGGCCGCCGCGCTCCTCGACTACGCCCTCGTGGGCAACATCGGCGGCGTGAAGACGGGCCGCGCCCGCTACACCATGATCTGCCGCGAGGACGGCGGCATCCTCGACGACCTGATCGTCTACCGCCTCGCGGACACCGAGTACATGGTCGTCGCGAACGCCTCCAACGCCCAGGTGGTGCTGGACGCGCTGGTGGAGCGCGCGGCCGGGTTCGACGCCGAGGTGCGCGACGACCGGGACGCGTACGCGCTGATCGCCGTGCAGGGCCCCGAGTCCCCCGGCATCCTGAAGGCGCTCACCGACGCCGACCTGGACGGCCTGAAGTACTACGCGGGCCTGCCCGGCACCGTGGCCGGCGTCCCGGCGCTGATCGCCCGCACCGGGTACACCGGCGAGGACGGTTTCGAGCTGTTCGTGAAGCCGGAGCACGCCGTCGAGCTGTGGCAGGCGCTGACCGAGGCGGGCGAGGGCGTCGGCCTGGTGCCGTGCGGGCTGTCCTGCCGGGACACCCTGCGCCTGGAGGCGGGCATGCCGCTGTACGGGCACGAGCTGACCACCGAGCTGACCCCCTTCGACGCCGGGCTCGGCCGGGTGGTGAAGTTCGAGAAGGAGGGCGACTTCGTGGGGCGCGCGGCGCTGCGCGAGGCCGCCGAGAACGCCAACCACGAGCCGCCGGTCCTGGTCGGCCTGATCGCCGAGGGCCGTCGGGTCCCCCGCGCCGGGTACCCCGTCGTCGCCGAGGGCAAGGTGATCGGCGAGGTCACCTCCGGCGCCCCCTCCCCCACCCTGGGCAAGCCGATCGCGATGGCGTACGTCGACGCCATGTACGCCGCCCCGGGCACCACCGGGGTCGCTGTGGACATCCGGGGCAGCCACGAGCCGTACGAGGTCGTGGCGCTGCCGTTCTACAAGCGGTCCAAGTGACACCGTCGTAGTCGGCTCACCGTCGTTCAGAAGCGGCATGGCGTCGTCGTGCGGAACGGCACGGCAGCGCGCCCGAGCGTGACAAAGGGCACATCCGCCCTGTTCAACAGCGGTTTCAGCAGTCCCTCATTCATCACCACTCCCTCGCGTACAGGAGAATTCAGGCCATGAGCAACCCCCAGCAGCTGCGCTACAGCAAGGAGCACGAGTGGCTGTCGGCCGCCGAGGACGGCGTCTCGACGGTGGGCATCACGGAGCACGCGGCCAACGCGCTCGGCGATGTCGTCTACACCCAGCTTCCCGAGGTGGGCTCCACGGTGACCGCGGGCGAGTCCTGCGGCGAGCTGGAGTCGACGAAGTCGGTCAGCGACCTGTACTCCCCGGTGTCGGGTGAGATCACCGAGGTCAACGAGGACGTGGTCAACGACCCGTCGCTGGTGAACACCGCCCCGTTCGAGGGCGGCTGGCTGTTCAAGGTACGGGTCGCGGAGGAGCCGGGCGACCTGCTCTCCGCCGACGAGTACACCGCCTTCATCACCGGCTGAGAGGTCGTAGCCCCATGTCGCTTCTTAACACGTCTCTGCACGAGCTGGACCCGGAGGTCGCGGCCGCCGTCGACGCCGAGCTGCACCGCCAGCAGTCCACCCTGGAGATGATCGCCTCGGAGAACTTCGCTCCGCTCGCCGTCATCGAGGCCCAGGGCTCCGTCCTCACCAACAAGTACGCCGAGGGCTACCCCGGCCGCCGCTACTACGGCGGCTGCGAACACGTCGACGTCACCGAACAGATCGCCATCGACCGCGTCAAGGCCCTCTTCGGCGCCGAGTACGCCAACGTCCAGCCCCACTCCGGCGCCTCCGCCAACCAGGCCGCCCTCTTCGCCCTCGCCCAGCCCGGCGACACCATCCTCGGCCTGGACCTCGCCCACGGCGGCCACCTCACCCACGGCATGCGCCTGAACTTCTCCGGCAAGCAGTTCAACGTGGTTCCCTACCACGTCGACACCACCACCGGCCTGGTCGACATGGACGGGGTCGAGCGCCTCGCCAAGGAACACCGCCCCAAGGTCATCATCGCCGGCTGGTCCGCCTACCCCCGCCAGCTCGACTTCGCCGCCTTCCGCCGGATCGCCGACGAGGTCGAGGCGTACCTGTGGGTGGACATGGCCCACTTCGCCGGTCTCGTCGCAGCCGGCCTGCACCCCAACCCCGTCGAGCACGCCGACGTGGTCACCTCCACCACCCACAAGACCCTCGGCGGCCCCCGCGGCGGCATCATCCTCGCCAAGCAGACGTTCGCGAAGAAGCTGAACTCCTCCGTCTTCCCCGGCTTCCAGGGCGGACCCCTGGAGCACGTCATCGCCGCCAAGGCCGTCTCCTTCAAGGTCGCCGCCGGCGAGGAGTTCAAGGACCGCCAGCGCCGCACCGTCGAGGGCGCGAAGATCCTCGCCGAACGCCTCACCGCGCCCGACGCCCGCGACGCCGGGATCAACGTCCTGTCCGGCGGCACCGACGTCCACCTGATCCTGGTCGACCTGCGCGACTCCGACCTCGACGGACAGCAGGCCGAGGACCGCCTCCACGAGGTCGGCATCACCGTCAACCGCAACGCGGTCCCCGACGACCCCCGCCCCCCGATGGTCACCTCCGGCCTGCGCATCGGCACCCCCGCCCTCGCCACCCGCGGCTTCACCGCCGCCGACTTCACCGAGGTCGCCGACATCATCGCCGAGACCCTCAAGCCGTCCTACGACACCGAGGCCCTCAAGGCACGGGTCAAGGCCCTCACCGCCAAGCACCCGCTCTACCCCACCCTGGGGAAGTGACCCCCGGCGGCGGCCGGAACCGTCCGGACTCCGGCCGCCGCTCAGGGACGTGACCCGGGCTCACCGGCACGCACACCGCCCCGTTCTTCGGGGGCCCCGCGCGCACTGTGCAGTGGGCGCGGGGCCCCGCCCCCTCGCACAACCCCCGTTCTGAGGAGTCACCGTGGCCATCTCGGTCTTCGACCTGTTCTCGATCGGCATCGGCCCGTCCAGCTCCCACACGGTCGGCCCGATGCGGGCCGCCCGGATGTTCGCGCGCCGGCTGCGCAAGGAGCGGCTGCTGTCCGCGACGGCCTCCATACGGGTCGAGCTGTACGGCTCGCTCGGCGCGACCGGGCACGGCCACGGCACCCCCAAGGCCGTCCTGCTGGGTCTGGAGGGCGCCTCGCCGCGCACGGTGGACGTGGAGTCGGCCGACGACCGCGTGGAGTCCATCAAGGAGTCGGGCCGGATCCGGCTGCTCGACGACCACGAGATCCCGTTCGACTTCGACCAGGACCTGGTCCTGCACCGCCGCAAGACGCTGCCGTACCACGCCAACGGCATGACGGTCCGGGCGTACGACGCGTCCGGCGCGGAGCTGCTCTCGAAGACGTACTACTCGGTCGGCGGCGGCTTCGTCGTGGACGAGGAGGCGGTGGGCGCGGACCGCATCAAGCTGGACGACACGGCCCTCAAGTACCCCTTCCGGACGGGCGACGAGCTGCTGCGCCTGACGAAGGAGACGGGTCTGTCGATCTCCGCGCTGATGCTGGAGAACGAGCGTGCCTGGCGCACGGAGGAGGAGATCCGCGAGGGGCTGCTGGAGATCTGGCGGGTGATGCAGACGTGCGTCGCGCGCGGCATGTCCCGCGAGGGCATCCTCCCCGGCGGTCTGCGGGTGCGCAGGCGTGCCGCCGTCTCCGCCCGTCAGCTGCGGGCCGAGGGCGACCCGTTGGCGCGCTCGATGGAGTGGATCACGCTCTACGCGATGGCCGTGAACGAGGAGAACGCGGCCGGCGGACGGGTGGTGACGGCGCCCACGAACGGGGCGGCGGGCATCATCCCGGCGGTTCTGCACTACTACATCAACTTCGTCCCCGGTGCCGACGAGGACGGCGTCGTCCGCTTCCTGCTGGCCGCCGGGGCCATCGGCATGCTCTTCAAGGAGAACGCCTCCATCTCCGGCGCCGAGGTGGGCTGTCAGGGCGAGGTCGGCTCGGCCTGCTCGATGGCGGCGGGCGCGCTCGCGGAGGTCCTCGGGGGCAGCCCCGAACAGGTCGAGAACGCGGCCGAGATCGGCATGGAGCACAACCTCGGCCTGACCTGTGACCCGGTCGGCGGCCTCGTCCAGATCCCCTGCATCGAACGCAACGGCATGGCCGCGGTGAAGGCCGTGACCGCCGCCCGCATGGCGATGCGCGGCGACGGCACCCACAAGGTGTCCCTCGACAAGGTCATCAAGACGATGAAGGACACGGGTGCCGACATGAGCGTCAAGTACAAGGAGACGGCGCGGGGCGGGCTGGCGGTCAACATCATCGAGTGCTGACGCCTACCGGTCACCTCCACCGGGTGGGGTGAGGGCTGCGTTCAGTTCTGCCCTGCGGCGGATGCCGAGTTTGCGGTAGGTGCTGGTCAGGTGGGTCTCGACGGTGCGTCGGGCCAGGTGGAGGAGCTCCGCTATCTCCGTGTTCGTGCGGCTCTGCGCGGCGAGTTCGGCGATGCGGCGTTCTCCGGCGGTCAGCGCGTCGGGGCCGGTCAGTGCCGTCGTCGTGCGGCGGGCGCCGCCCTCGCGCAGGGCCTCCTCCGCCGCCGCCCGGGCGCGGACCGCGCCCAGCCGTTCGGCGCGGGCGGCCGCCTCCCGGAGGGCGTCGCGGGCCCGTGTCCGTTCCCCGGCCTCCGTGAGCAGCCGTCCCTGCGCGGTCAACGCCGCGATCAGTTCCGTCTCGGCCGCGCCGGGCGTTCCTCTGGCCGCGCCCGGCATGCCTGTGTCGTCGCCCGTCGTTCCGGCGTGGGATTCCGTCTGCGACGCGGGCGGCGGCTCCTCCGTGCGCGGGGGCGTGTGCGCGTCCTGGTGGAGGATGCGGACCGCGCGGTCGGCCAGGTGGATGCCCCGGCGGCCGCCCGTGGCGGTGGCGAGGGTGCGCAGGGCTCGGCCGAGGACGCGGGGGGTGTTCCAGACGCGGGCCAGGCAGAGGTCCTCCTCGGCGAGGGCGAGGGCCTCGCGGGGGCGGCCGAGGGCCAGTTGGCACTCGGCGGCGGCGGTCCGCCACGGGGTGACGACGGGGCTGACCACATCCCGTGCCGCCTGGCGGCGGCCGCACTCCAGGAAGTCGTCGAGCGCGGCGGCCGGGTCGCCGAGGGCCGAGTGCAGGACGCCCCGGGCGTAGAGGAAGCGGTTCAACTCCCAGCTGTCGGGGGCGTTTTGCAGGTCGAAGCCGTCCGCGAGGCGGGCCGCCTCCTCGGTGCGGCCGGTCTCGACGAGGGCGACGACGGCGTGGGCGAGGGCGTTGGCCGACGTCGGCGGGGTGCCGTCGGGGCGGCGCACCTCCGGGTCGGCGAGGACCTCCGCGTAGGCGCCGCGCGCGGCGGCCAGGTCGATCCGTACGTTCAGCAGGGCCGTGTGCATGGGGTGGAGCAGGGACGCGCGCTGGCCGGCGAGGCCGCGCCGGACGAGGCGTTCGGCCTCGTCGAGCTGGTCGGCCCACTGGGCGACGGCCGCCGCCGTGCCCGGCAGGAACGCCTCCTCCAGCGGGTCGGCGGGCTGCGCGAGCAGGGCGCGGACGCGGTCCATGGCCGACTCCGCCGAGGTGAGGCCCGCCGTCGACTCGTAGCGCACCAGGAGGGCCTGCCCGGCCGTGCCGACGAGGTCGGGTGACCGTTCGGCGGTCTCGCGCAGCCAGCGGTACACCTCCTGCCGTACGCCCTGGTCGTGGTCGGACAGCAGCGCGGACGCGGTCTGCGCGGTGCGGGCCAGGTCGGGGTGGCCCGTCAGGTGTTCGTCACGCAGTCCGCGCAGGACGTCGATCGCGGCGCGGGCCTCGCCGCGGCGGGCGAGCGCCGTGCCGAGGGCGACCGCCGCGCGCACCCGGTCGCGGGGCGGGCCGGGCAGCCGCATCGCCTCCGCGAGGCGCGGTATCCCGGCCGTGGAGCGTACGGTCGCGTACTCCAGGGAGCCCAGTTCGGTGAGGACGGCGGCGCGGCGTGCGGGCGGTATCGGCTCGTCGAGGGCGCGGCGCAGATAGGCGAGGGCGTCGTCGCTGCGGTCGTCGCGGGCGGCCAGATCGGCGGCGTCGAGCAGGGCGGCCGTGGCCCAGGTGTCGCCGACGGGACCGGCCCGCAGCAGTTGCCCGGCGACGGCCTCGGCGTGGTCGCCGCGGCGCAGCATCGCCTCGGCCGCCCGCTGGTGGGCGCGTTGCCGTGCGGCGCTGGTCCAGCCGCCGAGGACCGCGTCCCGCAGCAGCGGATGGGCGTAGCGGGGCCGGCCCTCGGGGTCCGGGCGGAGCAGGCCGAGACGGGTCATGGCGGTGAGCCAGCCCGGTACGCGGCCGGGGTCGGCGCCCGCCGTCCGGGCGAGCAGGTCGGCGTCGGCCGTGCCGGGGCCGTCCTCGTCCAGCGCGGCGAGCGCGCGGGCGACCTCGGTGGTGGCGGGCCCGGCGCTGTCCAGCCACCAGGACACGGCGGCGGCGTACGAGCCGGGGTACAGGGCGGCGCAGGTGTCCGGGAGGGTGTCCTGGTCGGTGGACTGGAGGTCGTCGAGGAGGGCGCTCAGCAGCAGGGGGTTGCCGGCGCCCGCCCGTACGCAGTCGGCGACCCACTCCGGTGCGGTGTCGCCGGCCCGCGCCGAACGGACCAGCTCCGCGGCGGAGTCGGGGCTCAGCGGGGCGAGGGTGCGGGTGTGGACGAGGGCGGAGGAGAGGGCGTGCGTCAGGCCGTCGGCCGGTGGGTCGATGTCGTACTGGCTGCGTTCGGTCACCACGAGCAGCACGGGTAAGTGGTCGATCCAGCGGACGGCCTCGACGAGCCAGCGCCGGGACGCGGTGTCGGCGAGGTGCGCGTCGTCGACGGCGATCAGCAGCGGGGTCTCGTCGGCGTAGGAGCGGAGCAGCCGCCACAGCCGGGCGGACCTGCCCCGGTGCGGCGGGGTGCCGGGCGGGTCCGGCGCCTCGCCCGCGACGGCGCCGAACTCGGGTGCGTGGGCGAGGAGTTGGTAGACGGTGTCGAGTGGGATGGAAGTGTGCTCCGGCGAGCAGCGGGCCCGCAGGACCCGCATGCCCTGTGCCGCCGCCTGTTCCGCCGCGGCCTCCAGGAGCGCGGTGCGGCCGGTGCCGGTGGCCCCCCTGAGCACGATCAGACGGCCGGAGCCCGCGCGGGCGCGGGCGGCCTCGGCAGCCAGCAGCTCCAGGGTGTCACGGCGTTCGAGGAGCCGTTCCGGTGCGCACATCACTGCCTCCTGTCGTGGATGTGTCGTCTTCCGTTCGGTAGACGGGCCGACGCCCGCCGCGGTGCACCGATTCCGGTCGGACTCGGTGCGCCCGTTCCGGCCGACCGGGTCGTACGGCACCGGGCGGGTCGGGTACGGGGGCCGGCGGGGTCACGGACGGGGGACGGCGGTGAAGGGGGCCGCCGTGGAGGTGTCGTGGCCGATCTCGTGGTCGATCTCGTGGTGCTCCACGATTGCGCACGGAGGTCGGCGCACAGAAGTGTGGTTCGAGCCCATCGGTCACCTGGTCCCCAGCGGTGCATCCGGCACCGTCGGCCGGCCCGGTCCGCGGCCCGCACGGTGATCCGGCAGGCGAACCGGCGGGTAGCCCGGCCGGTGATCAGGTCGGTCTTACGGTCGGCG
This sequence comes from Streptomyces sp. NPDC030183, assembly GCF_055573455.1. NCBI lineage: Bacteria > Bacillati > Actinomycetota > Actinomycetes > Kitasatosporales > Streptomycetaceae > Streptomyces > Streptomyces sp. NPDC030183. Next base: position 63,989 of record NZ_JBVIBK010000031.1, on the reverse strand, counting down.
GTCCGCTCGGTCGTCCGGCCGGTGGTCCGGTCGGCGGAGCCTCCCCCCACGCGCACACAGGAGAATCGGTTGCCCAGCTCATTACCGACGGCGGAGACGGAGACGGCCACGACCATGGCGCGGCGCCGGATCCCGGTCGTGGTCCACACCCCGGATCCGCTCTCCCGGGCGGGGGTGCTCAGCCAGTTGGGCGGGCACCCGGTGATCGACCTGGTCGAGGGCGGTGAGCCGAGGCCGGGCACGGTGGCCGTCCTGATCGGTGAGACACCGGACGAGACCCTGCTGGCGACGCTCCGCAGACTGGTGCGCAGCGACGGCGCGCGGGCGGTGCTGGTGGTGAGCGCGATCCGTGAGACGGAACTGCTCGACGTCATCGAGTGCGGCGTCGGGGCCGTGGTGTGGCGCCACGAGGCGACCGCGCACCGGCTGTCGCAGGCGGTGCTCGCGGCCTCGCGCGGTGACGGCGATCTGCCCGCCGATCTGCTGGGGCGACTGATCAACCAGGTCGGCTCGTTGCAGCGTTCCGTGACCGGCCGGCCGGGTGCGCCCGTGTCGGGCCTCGTGCCGCGGGAGATCGACGTACTGCGGCTCGTCGCCGAGGGACTGGACACCGGTGAGATCGCGAGCAAGCTCTCCTACTCCGAACGCACCGTCAAGAACGTGATGCATGGTCTGACCACCCGACTGCACCTGCGCAACCGGGCGCATGCCGTGGCGTATGCCCTCCGGGAAGGCTACCTCTGATCGAACAGGCAGTCGCATCGGGCCCGCCGGGCAGCGCGCTCTGCCCCCGGGTCGTCCCCGGCGTGCCTGCGGGGACGGGCCCCGCTCGGGGCACGATCGGCGGACGGACGGACGACAGGGCGCACGGCACGGGAGCACGACGGTGATCCACGAGGTGGACGAGGTCCTCAAGGGGCTGATCGGGAGCGGCGCCCTGGTCGGTTCCGGTATCGAGGTGTCCTTCGAGGCACCGACACGCGACTGGGCGGCCCGGCGCAACGCGCCCACCATCAACACGTATCTGTACGACATCCGCGAGGACGTCTCCCGGCGGCAGCGGGGCCACATGCCCGTCCGCGACGAGCGTGACATCGTGGTGCGGCGCCGTCAGCCGCCCCGCTGGTTCCGGCTGTCGTACCTGGTCACAGCCTGGACGAAGCAGCCGCAGGACGAACACCGGCTGCTCTCCGCGGTGCTGGCGACGCTGCTGCCGCGCGAGTTGCTGCCGCCGGACGAACTGCCGGGCGCGCTGGGCGCGCTGGGGCTGTCGGTGCCGCTCACGGTGGCCGGGCTCCACACGGAGTCCCGTTCCCTCGCGGAGATCTGGTCCGCGCTGGGCGGTGAGCTGAAGCCGTCCCTCGACCTCGTGGTCACGGCGCCCTTCCCGGCCTTCCCCGAGTACGACGCCGGTCCCCCGGTCACGGAGGGCGCGGCCGTCCGCGTCCGCACCATGGACGGCACGACGTCCGACTCGCCCGAGCGGCGGCACCGGCCGCGGCACCTGGCGCCCGCCCCCGCGACGGGCAGCGGCCCCGTGGTCCCGGTGGAGCGGGCCGAGTGAGCACGCACGCCCCCGTGGAACCCGACGGAGCGACGCGCCCCGCCGCGCCCCGGCGGGGCGCCACCGACGATCCCCTCCTGGTGCGGCTGGGCCGGCTCCGTGAGCGGGTGTCACGGCTGGTGGACCGGCGGGCCGCCGTCGACCCGACCGCCTCCGACCCGCTGCGCGGGCTCTACCTCTCCGAGGAGGCCGTACGGCATCTGCTGACCTCCGTGCCACCGGGCGCCGAAGGGGCGGGGGCCGCGTACGACGGGCCCGAGGACCGGCTGGCGCGGCTGGCCGGGCGGCTCGGGCTCGACGAGCTGGACACGGGGATCCTGCTCATCGCGCTCGCCCCCGACGTGGACCGCTCCTTCGAGCAGCTGTACGGGTATCTGAACGACGACGTCAGCCGGCGGCGGGCGAGCGTGGGGCTCGCCCTCGATCTGTGCGGGGTGCCGGTGCACCGCGCCGCGGGGCGGGCCCGGTTCCACCCGTCGGCGCCGCTCGGCGCGCTCGGCCTGCTGACCGTCGAGGACCCCGAACGCCCGTTCCTCAGCCGGGCGTTGGCCGTGCCCGAGCGGCTCGTCGCGCATCTGCTCGGCGACGACACCCCGGACGCCGCGCTCGCCGCTCATGTCCGGCCGTTGCCACCGCCCGCGGAGTCGCTCGTGCCCGGAGGCGCGTTCACCGCCAAGCTGGCCGCCCGACTGGCCGCCGGTCCGCTCGCCGTCCATCTGCGGGAGCACCGCGAGGGGGACGGGCTGCTGTGCGCGGCGGCCGCCCTGCGCGCGGCGGGCCTGGAGGCCCTGCACCTCACCCCTCCGACCGAGCCCGCCCAGGACGGCGACCCATGGTCCGGCCTCCTCCCCCGGCTGCTGCGCGAGGCCCGGCTGAGCGGACGCGCGATCGTCGTGTCGCCCCTGCCCGAGCGTCCGGGCCCGCTGCTGCGCGCACTGGTCCCGGCCGGTGTGCGCGATGCGCGGCACCGTCACCCACCCGTGGTGTGCGTCGATCCCCGGCCGTACGACCCGCAGTGGGCCGACGTCGACCCGCTGGTCCTCGACGCGCCCCGCCCGTACGCGGCCGCCGCGGACGCCTGGGCGACCGCGCTCGGCGCGGGCGCGGAGGGGCCGGGGTTCGACCTGGCCACGGCCGTGGCCCCGTACCGGCTCGGCGGGGACCGGATCGAGCGGGCGGCCCGTGCGGCCCTGGACCTCGCCGCGTTCGACGGTACGGAGGTGACCGCCGCCCATCTGCGGCGCGCGGCCCGGCAGCAGTCGGCGTCCGGTCTGGAACGGCACGCCCGCCGGATCCGGCCCGACGTCGGCTGGGGCGACCTCGTCCTGCCGGACAAGCCCCTCGCCCAACTGCGGGAGTTCGCGCTGCGGGCCCGGCACCGCGACCGGGTGCTCGGGGACTGGCGGCTCAGCGCGGGCGGCGGCCGGGGCCACGGCGTGCTGGGGCTCTTCGCGGGCGAGTCCGGCACCGGCAAGACGCTGTCGGCGGAGGTCGTCGCCGCGGATCTCGGCCTGGACCTCTACGTCGTCCAACTGTCCTCGGTCGTCGACAAGTTCGTCGGCGAGACGGAGAAGAACCTCGAACGGATCTTCACGGAGGCCGACCGCACCGACGCCGTGCTGCTCTTCGACGAGGCGGACGCCGTGTTCGGCAAGCGCTCCGAGGTCAAGGACTCCCACGACAAGTACGCCAACATGGAGAGCGCCTATCTGTTGCAGCGGCTGGAGGCGTTCGACGGCATCGCGCTGCTCACCACCAACCTGCGGGCCAACATCGACGAGGCGTTCACCCGGCGGCTGGACATGGTGGTGGACTTCCCGTTCCCGGACGCCGGTCAGCGGCTGGCCCTGTGGCGGCACAGCCTCGCGTCGGTGCCGTGCGCCGACGACACCGACCCGGGCGGGGTGGCCCGTGACTTCGAGCTGGCCGGCGGTTCCATCCGCAGCGCGGTGGTGACCGCCGCCTACGCGGCGGCGGGGCGCGGCGACCAGGTCACCTCCGCCGACCTGCGGGACGGCGCGGAGCGCGAGTACCGCAAGGCCGGGCGGCTGGTGCCGGGCGAGGGCGGCTGGTAGCCGCCGTTCGGCCGGGCCGGCGTACGGGTACGGGGCCCGGGGCTCGCCCCCGCCCCGCCCCCGCACAGCCAGGGCAGGCAGCGGAAGACGGGGTCGCCGGGGCGCAGCCCGGCCGGCGGTGTCTCACACGGTGAAGCGGACGGCCTCCACCCAGATGTCGTTGGCGAGGGTGCCGCCGAAGGTCCAGCGGTCTCCCTCGTTCGGCTTGTCGCAGGCCATGCCGGCCCAGCCCTTGTCGCGCTGGTGGACGGCCTGGCAGACCGCGCCGCCGCCGTCGTCCACGTTGAGGGTGAAGCCCAGCAGGGCGGGGGCGTCCTTCTTGCTGTCGCCGATGTAGTTGTCGCTGCCGTCGGGCGCGCCCGACCACGGTTCGACGTAGTGGCCCCGGCCGTCGGTGGACTGCGGGTTGTGGACGAAGGCGGCGCTCGCGGTGCCGCCCACACCGAACACCGCGATGTTCAGGGCCGTGAGCGGCCGGTTCTGGCCCACCGTGCCGGCCATGTCGCCGTCGCACTCCGGTGCCGTCCAGCCCTTGCCCGCCACGAAGGCCCGGTAGCAGATGTGCCTGCCGCCCGGATCGGTCGCGGCGAGCTTGCGGACCGCGGTGGCGGCGGTCGGCTTCGGGGCCTTCTTCTTCTCCTCGGACCCGCCGCCCGAGCCGCCGCCGCTGCCGCCGCCGGCGCCCTCGTTCTCCGGCTCGGCGGTCTGCGGGGGCGCGGCGGGAGCGCTGGAGGTGGGCGGCGGCGCGGGCGAGGGGGGTGCCTGCGGGCTGGGTGGCACGGTGCTGACGGCGGCCTTGTCGAGCTTCTCGGTGGCGGTGCTGCGGACCTGCGGCTTGTGGGTGATCCACAGCATGACGAAGGTGATCGCCAACGCGAGGAGGAGGCCGAGGAAGGTCGCCAGCCAGCCCGGCAGGAAGCCCCGCTGGACGTACGTGCCTTCGACGTCCAGCGGCACGGCCCCCGACCGCTTCACGGCGAAGGTGTAGGGCCGTTCCTCCTTCGACCCGAACCAGATGATCTGCCGCGGCTTCAGCGTCGCCTTCACGAACGCGGCCCGGCCGGGCTCGATCTGCACGTTGCTCGGATGGATGTCGTACGACAGCTGATCACCCGTGTCGCTGCCACTGACCGAGGCGGTGACCTTGGTGTTGCCCAGGTTGTCCACCGCCAGTTTCGGGCGGCCCCGCAGGCGGCCCTTCACCGTCGGCGGCACCAACTCGGCGCGGACTTCCGTGAACGGGGTGATGGTGAGGTTCCCCTCGGGAACCGTCGTCGCCTCCGGATGCTCCGTCGGCGTGATCCGCACCGCGTACGGGTTCGGCCCGGCCGTCGCGTCCGATGTCCGCGGCGGGGCGAAGGACAGCTCCACCGTCCCCGTCGTCCCCGGATACAGACGGAGCGTCTGCGGCTCCACCGTCACCCACGGCGCGATGTCGCCCACCGGTTCGAAACGGTACTCGTCCACCACATCGCCGGTGTTGCGCAACTTCAGCCGCACGGTCGTGCTGGCGCCCGGATCCACCGTGGCCGACGGGGGTTCCAGGGAGGTCCACAGGTTCAACGTTCAGCCCTTCGAGGAGCGGACGGTCGGCCACTCCTGGTCATCGGTGTGTCGTGGCACCCGGGTCCACAGTCGCGGACGGGCGTTCGAGGGAGTCCACAGGCTCACCACCTGGACGCTAGCCAGGGGGATCCCGCCGGTCAGGTGGCTCCTGGGCACGGTTCGTTCCCCAACGGGCGCCGGGCGGTGCCCCTTTGGTCGTCCTGGGTCACGGAGATCCGGGGCCGGACCCGGTCGGGGAAGGCGCGAAGGTTCCCGCGGGCGTGTTCCGGGGAGTCGTGGACGTGCGGAAGACGAGCCCCGGGCCGTGCTTCCTGCCGAGCACCTCCGTGACGTAGTGGTTCATCCGCTCGATCTCGTCGTCCCGCGAGTAGACCCGGACCAGCGCCTTCCGCTGTTCCAGGTCGACCTGGCGCTGCGTCCGCTCCCACTCCGCGCGGGCCGTCTCGTCGGTGCCGTCGACGGGAGCCTTGGGTACGGCGTCGAACTCGTCCTGGGTGCGGACCGGGAAGGAGTCGACGGGGACGAGGACGTGGTCGGAGCCGCCCGGACCGGGCACCGCGCGGTACACGATGATGTCGAGACCGTCGACCTGGTTGGCCGCGATCTGCGCCTTGAGCCGGGGCCACTCGATCGTCGTGAGCACGCTCTTCTGGGTGGTGCCGTCGAGGACATGGGCGGTGACCCAGCCCTTCAGTCCCTCCACGTACGTCTGCGACAGGAGCCGCCACAGTTCGCCCAGGGCCGGTGACGCGCTCCAGCTCGGCAGGCCGAAGAGCAGACCGTCGAAGATCCGGCCCTGGATGGACGCCTCCAGGACCGTGCCGCGGCCCACGCTGACGTCCTCGGTGGCCTGCGCCGAGCCCATCTTCGACCAGAGCTGGCCGCGCTGCGCCGACGCGTCGGCGTGCCGGTCCAGGATGTCGAAGAAGCCCTCCTTGGTCTGGTTCTGCTTGTACCAGGAGTACTGGACCTTGTTGCCCTGCACCGTCCGGTGCTGGAACCCGGCGATGACGGCGCCGATGGCCGCGTGGTCGATCGGGGTGGTCTCGTCGGTGTCGGCCTTCTCCAGGTCCCGCTCGATGTTGGCGAGGAAGGCGGTGACGCCCTGCTTGAAGGAGTCCATCTCGGCGAGGGCGCGGATGCCGTTGATCCGGCTCCACAGCTGCTGCTTGTCCTGGATGAACCGGATCTTGCGGGCGTCCGCCGGGGTCATCGACTTCGCGGAGCCGGACGATCTGTCGGAGCCTCGGGAGGACGGCCTGTCGGAGCCCTGGGAGGACGGCCGGGTCGGCGACCCGTCCTTCCCCGCCCGCTGCACCACCGGGCCGGAGGCCCCCTGCCGTAGCGCCTTCACGGTGGCCGCGTTGCCCGCCGACTGCTGGAGGGACGTCACCGACACGGCACGGGGCCCGGTGAGCGGGGCCCGGGGTGAGGGCGTCCGCGGCTGCCGGGCGGGGTCGTGGTCCTGGTGTGCTCGCATACGGCTGTCCCCTGGAGAACTGGAGAGGCGGAAGGGCGGATGAGTGGCCGGCCCGGCGGGTCAGGCGCTGGTGTCCATGCGCTCGGCGGGGTCCGGCTCGCGGTCGCTGGAGCTGGCCGGTGAGTCGGAGTCGGTGTTGTAGTCCCAGGTCGCCCCGACGGGTACCTGCGTCGTCTCCCCGTCGTGTTCCTCGCACCGCAGCAGGAGCGTGGCGAACGTGCCGCTCACGGTGTCGTCGATCCGCTTCGCCAGCTGGGCCGCCTTCTCGACGCTGAAGTCCGCGATGTCGGTGTTGGCGGCGCCGCTCACCCATGCCGGGCCGGGCCGGATCGTCGAGCCCGCGTACAGCTCGATGAAGCAGCTGACGCAGGGGCGTTTCACGCCGGCGATGTGGTCGTCCGAGATGCTGCCCGGCGCGGCGGCCCCGATGATGGTGCGCTCGGCGTGCTTGCCGTCCTTCGTGGGCACCGGCACCGTCATCGGCCCGGTGAGCGCCTGGAGGACGTCCCAGAACTCCGGGGGCGTGGACTCCGCCTCCTTGGCGAGCAGACTCCTCAGCTTCTTCATGTGCCGCGTCTCGCGGTCGGTCTGCCCCACGACCGTCTCCAGCAGCTCGACGATGTACTCCTTGGCGGCCTTCGTGCCCGCGCCCTCGCGCAGCACGTTGTTGACCTTGACGCGGTTGGTGGAGACGAACAGCTTGAACGCGGCCTCCACGTCCGGCGCCTCGGTCACCTCCATGCCCGCCTGCACCTCCTCGGGCCGTTCGTTCTTCTGCAGCATGGCCCGGTTGACGACGGTGGAGATCCAGCGCAGCACCTGCTTGGTGCGTTCACCGGCGTAGCTGCGGGGTGCCACGCCCTGCTCGGAGGGGATGTACATCTGCCCCTTCTTGCTGGTGCCCGCGGCGGCCGCCTTCTGCTCGTCGGTGGCCCGGGAGCGGTCCACCTTGTGCAGGGTCAGGCTCTGGTTCGCGCCGTGGGCCTCCCAGCCGAGGGCGATCAGCGCCTGCTTGACCGCGTCCGACGGGCTGACGGACGCCCCCTTGGCACCGGCCCGGCCCTTGGCCTTGGTGACCCGGCCGCCGCTGGTCCTGGAGGAGGAGCCGGCGGCCGGTGACCGCTGCACGGCCGGCCGGCCCGCGTCCCCGCCGTCCCGAGGCGCGGGGGCGGCCTCGGCCGTGGACCGCTGCACGGGAGCCGGTCCGTTCATCGCCTCCCGCGCGGTCTGCCGCGCCTCGACCTCGGCCCAGTCGCGGGGGTCGGAGATCATCAGGCCGTCGCCGTTGTCGGTGCCGGGCACGGGGCCGCGCTTCTGCTGGCCGATGTGGGCCAGCTCCTCGGCGAGGACCTCCTTGTCGCCGCCGTCCCACACCACGTGCGGGTACGAGGCGTACGCCTGCGCCTCGATCTGCGCGGCGGAGTCCAGGGCCGCCGCGTCGGTGTGGAGGCGTACGTCGCTGAAGTCCTGGCCGCCGAACCGGCCCTGCATCTCGTTCAGCAGCGGCTCGTCCATCCGCTGTCCCGGTGAGCGCAGCACCTCGTGCACCGCCGAACGCTGCACCGACGGGCCGTGACCGCAGTGGGCGTCGTGCTCGTGCCGCTGCTCCTCGACCGCCCGGGCCACGGCGGCGTTGCCGGCCGCCCGTTGCAGCGCGAGGAGTCCGGCGGCGGGGCCCGGCGCGGGGGTGCGGCCCGCGCCGGCCCGCCCCCGGGTCTGGTCGGTCTCCTTGTCCTGCGCGCGCACGGGGCTCCCTCGACGGCCTGGGTACGTACCGGACGTACGTGCTTCCCAGGGCTACCGGAGGGCGCCCGGCCGTGGCAGAGCCGCGAGGGCAGCCTCGCGGGCAGAGCGGGTGGGCCGAGGGTCACCCAGGCAGGGCGGGATGCCCCTGCGGGCAACGGGAATGCCCCCGGACAGGCACCGGAGGACGTTTCGGGGGACGCGCTTCGCGCGTGAGGGTGACAGACGAACTGTCTCGTACCCCGAGGAGCGCAGAGCATGCCGTCCTACCTGTCGCCCGGCGTCTACGTCGAGGAGGTGGCCAGCGGCTCGCGCCCCATCGAGGGGGTGGGCACCTCGGTGGCGGCCTTCGTCGGCCTGGCCCCGACCGGCCCGCTGAACGAGCCGACCCTGGTGACCAACTGGTCCCAGTACGTCGCCGCCTTCGGTGAGTTCACCGACGGGTACTACCTGGCGCACTCGGTGTACGGGTTCTTCAACAACGGCGGCAGCGCCGCGTATGTCGTCCGTGTCGGCGGCACGGACGGTGGGGCGGCCGGGGGCGGCACCCCGGCCGCCGTCACCGCTTCCGCCGCCCCGGCGGCCCTCCCGGCGGGCGAGCCGCAGCGGCTGGGCACCTTCACCGTGGCCGCCATCGCGGGCGGTTCGCTCAGCGTCGAGGTCACCGACCCGGAGGGCGAGGGCCCGGCGGAGCGGTTCCGGCTGGTCGTCAAGGACGGCGACAAGGCGGCGGAGACCTTCGACGTGACGGCCAAGAAGGGCGGCCGGAACTACGTCGTCACCCAGGTCAAGGAGCGCTCCAAGCTCATCTCCCTCCAGGAGGCGGCGCCCGCCGCGCAGCTGGTACGCCCCGACAACCAGACCGTGGCGCTGGCGGCCCCCGCGACCCCCGCCCCGGCGCCCGCCGCGACCGGCGCGGACGAGACGCACCCCGGCCCGCGCGAGTACCTCGGGGACTCCGCCGACCGCACCGGCTTCGGGGGCCTGGAGGCGGTCGACGAGATCTCCATGGTGGCCGTGCCCGACCTGATGGCCGCCTACCAGCGCGGCGCGATCGACCTTGAGGCCGTCAAGGCGGTCCAGCTGGGGCTCATCGCGCACTGCGAGCTGATGGGCGACCGGGTCGCCGTCATCGACCCGCCGCCCGACCTCAACGCCCGGCAGATCAGGGTCTGGCGGCAGGAGACCGCCGGCTACGACTCCAAGTACGCGGCCCTCTACTACCCGTGGATCAAGGTCTTCGACCCGGCGTCGGGCCAGTCCCGCACGGTCCCGCCGAGCGGCCACGTCGCCGGCGTGTGGGCCCGCAACGACTTCGAGCGCGGTGTGCACAAGGCGCCCGCCAACGAGGTCGTGCGCGGAGCGGTGGACCTCGAACTCCAGATCACCCGGGGCGAGCAGGACCTCCTCAACCCCGTCGGCGTCAACTGCATCCGCGCCTTCCCCGGCCGCGGCATCCGCGTCTGGGGCGCCCGCACGATGTCCTCCGACCCGGCCTGGCGCTATCTGAACATCCGCCGGTACTTCAACTACCTGGAGGAGTCGATCCTGATCGGCACCCAGTGGGTGGTGTTCGAGCCGAACGACCACGCCCTGTGGGCCCGGATCCGGCGCAACGTCTCGGCGTTCCTCGTCAACGAGTGGCGCGGTGGAGCCCTCTTCGGGCAGCGGCCCGAGGAGGCGTTCTACGTCAAGTGCGACGCGGAGACCAACCCGCCGGAGTCGGTCGACCTCGGCCGGGTCATCTGCGAGATCGGGATCGCCCCGGTGAAGCCCGCCGAGTTCGTGATCTTCCGGCTGGCCCAGTTCTCCAGCGGCAGCGGGGAGTTGGAGGAGTAGGCGCCGACCCTCCGTAGCAGTCCGCCCCCTTCCTCTCCCACGCGACTCCTCAGAAGGACAGCGAACCCATGAGTCTCATGCAGGCCGACAGCCTCACCTCACACAATTTCGGCCTCCAGATCGACGGGGTGATGGTCGAGTACCTCGCCGAGGTCAGCGGCCTCTCCCTGGAGCAGGACGTCATCACCTACCAGCAGAACTCCGCGCAGGGCCGCCCCGAGGTCAACCTGCTGCCCGGTGTGCAGCGGAGCGGTCAGTGCACCGTCGTGCGCGGCATGACGCAGTCCGCCTCGTTCACACAGTGGATCAACGACTCGATCGCCGGGCAGATGAGCTCGGCCCGCAAGAACGCGTCGATCATCATGATGGACTTCCAGAACAACCCGGTGAAGCGCTACAACATGCGCAACGCCTGGTGCAGCAAGGTCGACGCGAGCACCCTGAAGGCCGGCGAGGCGTCCGCGCTCACCGAGACCGTGACCATCGTCTTCGAAGAACTGGTCATCGAGTAATGCGGCGTACGGCAGGACGCACGGCCCTGGGGGCGCCGGCGACGGGCCCGGGGCCGGCCACCGTGGCGGACGCCCCGGCCTCTCCCGGTGGCTCCGCCCCCGGCTCCGCGCACGTCTCCGCCCCCGGGCCGGCATCCGTGCCGGAGCCGGTGGCGGTGCGGCAGCAGCTGCGAACAGAGTTCCCCTTCGAGCTGCCGCGCGGCTACGTCGACGAGTCCGGGACGGTCCACCGGGACGGCGTGATGCGTCTCGCGACCGCCCGGGACGAGCTGATCCCGCTGCGCGACGTCCGCGTCCAGGAGAACCCGGCGTACCTGTCGGTGGTGCTGCTGGGCCGGGTCATCACCCGGCTCGGCACGCTGCCGATGGTGCACGACGGGATCGTGGAGAACATGTTCGCCTCCGATCTGGCGTTCCTTCAGGACTTCTACCGCCAGGTCAACGCGGAGGGCCACACCCGTGCCGCCGTGGAGTGCCCGCACTGCTCCGAGCCCTTCGAGGTCGAGCTCGGCGGGAGCCGCCTGGGGGAATCGTGACGTACGCGACCGACCGGCTGCACGAGGAGATCGCGTACGTCGCCTACCACTTCCACTGGAGCCTGGAGGAGATCCTGGACCTCGAACACCCTGACCGCCGCCGTTTCACGGAACAGATCGCGTCCCTGGTGACCAGGGGCGGGGCGGAGGTCTGAGCGGTGGGCTTCTTCGACCGCCTCAGGGGTGGTGCGGGTCCCGCCGGTCGGGGCCCCAGAGGGCAGGCGACTGCCGGGCGCGGCCCCGTGGGGGGCGGGGCTGACGTCGGGGGGAGTTCTGCGGGGTCCGGGAGTTCGGTGGGTTCCGCGAGTTCGGGGTCTTCTGGTGACTCGGTGCCTGCGGGCGGTTCCGGTGTTCCGGTGGCGGGGTGGGTGCGGTTGGCGCCGATCCAGCGGGCCGCCGTGCGCGACGCCGCTGTCGCCGACGCCGGGTTCGGCGGGCGGCTGACCACCTGGCAGAACCCGTCCTTCACGGGGTCGCTGTCGCACGCCGTCCTGCCCGACGCCCCGAGCGGGCTGATCAAGGACGTCCTCACGGCTTCGGCACGGCCCACGTCCGGGCTGGAACTGCCCTCGCTCACCCTGCCGGTGGCGAGGGCGGACGCGGAACCCCTGGGCCAGGGGCCGGCCTTCGGCACGGCCGTGGAGGCTCCCGCCGAGGGCTACGACGACGCGTACGACCACACGTACGGCGCCCCGATCAGCGCCGCGCCCGATGAGGTTCGGCCGACCGGGGTTGAGCGGCCGACCGGGGGTGGGGGGCCGAGCGAGGGTGGGCGGCCGGCTGTGGGCAGGCGGGCGGCTGACGCTGGTCGGGCGGTGCAGCGTGCGGAGCGGTCGGTACAGCGTGCGGAGCGCGCCCATCCCGTCCGGGTGTCCCGGCCCGTGGGGCCCCGGGTCACTCCGGTGCCTCCGACTGCCCGTCCGACCGCGTCTCGGCCGCCTCTGCTGACGAAGGGCCCCGCCGCGCCCGCCGTGCAGCGGCGCGCGCTTCCGGCGGTACGACGCCAGGGGCCGGGGCCCGGTGGATCGGCGATCGGCCCCACTGCGGGCGCTGCGGGCGAGGGCTCCACGGCGGTCGGCGTGCTGGGCGACAGCTCCACCGCACCGGGCGTCGCGGGCAACGGCTCGACGGCGGATGCTCCGGACCACCGCTCCATGACCGAAGTTCCGGGTGACGGTTTCGGCACATCGGCTGGTCCTGCGGCAACTGGCGGGGCCTCGGTGGGCGACAGCGGAATGGTGTCGCCGAGCAGTTCGGGCGCCTTGCCGTCGGGACGCGGCACCGGAGCCGCCGTCAGCGGAGTGGCCTCGGCCGGTCCGGTGACCACTGGCAGCGCGGCGGCGGGCGTTGGAGGCACGGCGGGCCGTACCGGTGTCCAGCGGGCGGCGCTCGGTTCCGACAGGGCGCCGTCGAACCCCGGTGGCCCGGGTGCCGTGTTCCCCGGGCAGTCCGATGCCGGTCCCGACGACACGTCTGCCGCTGTTCCCGACCGTACGGTGACCGGCCTTGGCGGGCCCGTCGCCGAGGACAGTCGTACGGCGGCCACGGTTCAGCGGGCGACGCGCGAATCCACTCTGCCAGCGGCCGGCCACAGCGCTGCGCAGCCGCTGCGGAGCGAGGCCGTGGGCATGGCGCGCGGGCCGGCGGCGCCTGAGTCCGGCGGCGGGTCGGCGGGCGGGTCCCGCGCAGATACGCCGGTCCCGAACGCCCCGTACCCGGCACGAGAAGGCGACAGCGGCGTGGGGGCGGCTGAACCGAGTCCTCAGGCGGCTGAGCCGAGTCCTCAGGCGGCTGAGCCGAGTCCTCAGGCGGCTGAGCCGAGTCCTCAGGCGGCTGAGCCGAGCCTTCAGGCGGCCGACGTCCAGCGGGCGTCGAGCCACCCGATGGGTCAGCCGGCTGCGTCAGCCGACTCACCCCGCAGCGACGGCGACGGCAACGGCGTGCACGGCCCTCGCGTCGGGGCGAAGGGCCCCGTCGGCGGGCGGCTGGACGTCCAGCGAAGCGCGGCTCCCAGCAACCGGACGTTGACCGAATCCACCCCTGGCGCGCAGCTTCAGCGTGCTCGAACGGCAACCGGCCCCACGCCTTCGACGACCACCCCCGGCCGTCCGGCGCCGACGGACTCGTCCGGCCCGGTGGCCGCGACCGCCCCACAGGCACCGACAACACCGACAGCACCGACAGCACCGACCAACTCGAACGGGAAGGTGGACGCCCCGCGCCCTCACGTCCCGCCGACCACCGACGCCCCACTCGGCGTTCAGCGGTCGACGGTCACCCCGAGTACCTCGTCCAGCGCCCCCGCCGCCACTCCGGCAGCCTCCCGTGACATGACCGCCGGATCTGACGGCACCAAGTCGGACGTCCAGAGGTCCACACCCCAGCCGACCGGCGCCTCCTCGCGCGTCACCGGCCCGAGCACTCCGACGCCGAAGAACACCGTCGCGTCCACCCCCACCACACCCGAGAGCAAGACCCCTGCGCCCAGCACTCCTCCGTTCCCGGCCCCCCGCCCCCTACAGCGGAGCACCACCGGTCGGACCCGGCGCATGGGCCTCGGTGCCCCGACCTCCGTCGACGTGCCGTCGCCGCCCGCCACCCGGGCAACTCCCACGTCGTTCAAGCCGACGCCGACCCCGACGTCACCGTCCGCCCCGACCACCACCCCCACAACCACAGCAGCGGCCGGTGCCACAGCCAGTCACACCCCCGGAACACCCGCATCCGCACCCACACCCACACCCACCACCGCCTCCCCCACGCCCCCCGAGCACTCTCCGCCCCCCGCACCGGCCGTATCCGCACCCGCACCCCCCGCAGCAGGCACCCCCACAACCCCAGCCGCACCGACACCCGCACCGACAGCCCACCCCCCGGTCCAACGCGCGACCACACCACCCCCGGTCCGCCCCCTCACCCCCACTCGCGCCCTCACCTCGTCCATGCCCGCCGCGACACCCCCTACCGTCCAGCGCAGTGCCACCCCCGGCGCCGTGCCCCTGCGCCGCCCCGTCCCCCAGCGCGGCACCCCGCAGACACCGACCTCTGCCCCTGCCCCAGCCCCAGCCCCAGCCCTCACCGTCCAACGCCTCTCCGCTGCCGAGCCCGAGCACCCCCGCACCACTCCCGCACCACTCCCCGGCAGCCCTCCGGCACTCCCTCCCCCACCCCCCTCACGGCCGAGCGCACTGCCCCTCGCGCCGGTCATCCAGCGAAGCCCCCGCAGAGCCCACACCCCCACGCCCCCGCAACCGCAACCGCAACCGCAGTCCCAGTCGCAGTCGCAGTCGCAGTCGCAGTCGCCCAACCCGCCCAAACTCCCGACCAACAGCCCGCAGCCAGGCACCCCCGCACCCAAGCCCACCCCCCTCCAGCGCAACCCCCTCCACCCCACCCCCGCCCAGACCACCACCGCCGTCTCCCCGGTCACCGCGCACCGTTCCACGCCCGGCTCCACCACCCAAGCCGCAACCACCACCCAAGCCGCGACCACAACCACGGCCAAGGCAGCCGCCAGTACCTCCGAGGCCCCTCCCGAATACGTCGCCGTCCCCGAGGGACAGTTCGACCCCCGTGCGCTGAGCGACTTCCAGTTGGACGAGCTGACGCACCGCCTGATCGGCCGGATCACCCGGCTCGTCCGTACCGAACTCCGCCTCGACCGCGAACGCATCGGCAGACTCCGCGACCCCCGCCACTGACCCCCACCAGCCCGGCTCCCGAACGCCCGACGACCCGAACCCGCGACTCACGCCCCCGGCGGCCACCATCCGCACCCGGCACCGCACCACCCGCCCCGACCCCCAGAAAGGCCGCCCCCGATGTCCCGCGATCTCGACCCGGGCTCCACGATCTTCTTCACGCTGACCATCGACGGCGAGAGCCTCGGGTACTTCAACGGGTGCGAGGGACTCTCGTCGACGGTGGAGATCGAGCATCGTCAGGAGGGCGGGAACAACGGGTTCGTCTGGCAGTTGCCGTCCCGTGTCACCTTCTCCACCATCCGGTTGACCAGGCCGCTGACGCCGGACACGGCGAAGGTCGCGGCGTGGATCTCGTCCGTCGCCACCGGCGTGAAGCGGCCGACCGCCCAGATCGCCGCGCTGCGCGCGGACGGTTCGGAGGTCGCGCACTGGGGGCTGATCGACGTGCTGCCGGTGAGCTGGCAGGGCCCCACCCTGGACCCGGCCAACCCGAGCGTCGCCACGGAGGTCCTGGAGATCACCCACCACGGGTTCACGGACTGAGGGGGCGGGACAGACCATGGCAAGGGGCACCAAGGGCGGCGCCGGCAAGAGCCTCGTGCGCGCCACGCTCGCCATCCACGAGCCGCCGGTCGGCACCAGCACCAGCAAGGGCGCGCTGATCGAGACGTTCGCCTTCGACTTCAACCCGGCGCGGTTGCAGCTGAGCCGGCGCGCCCAGTGGAAGGTGACGCCGACGGCGGCGGTGCGCGACGGTTCCGTGCCGGAGTTCATGGGGCCGGAGCCCCGTGAGATGACCGTCGAGATCTTCCTGGACTCCTCCGCCAAGCCGGGCGCCACCACGGTGCTGAAGAAGGTGGAGTCGCTGATGGGGTGCTGTGAGGTGACGTCGAAGAGCATCGCCGCCAAGCAGCCCTCGCCGCCGTGGGTGGAGTTCCAGTGGGGGGCGTTCTCGACGGCCCGGTTCACGGCGTACGTCAGCTCCGTGGACGCCACGTACTCCCTGTTCGGGACGACGGGCGTGCCGATCCGGGCCACCTGTCAGGTCCGGCTGCACGAGATCCCCACCAAGACCAAGGGCCAGAACCCGACCTCGGGCGCGCTGACCGCGCGGAGCGTGCACCGGGTGGTGGCGGGCGACTCGCTGCAGTCGCTGGCGTGGCGGGAGTACGGGAACGCGGCGGCGTGGCGGGCGATCGCCGAGGCCAACGGGATCGACGACCCGACCCGGCTGACGAGCGGCGTGGTCCTCGTTCTCCCGGCCGCCGAGGAGGTGGGTCTCTGATGGTGAAGCCGTCCCACTCCAACGTCGTCCACGTCACCATCGACGGCAACAAGCTGCCGACCGAGTACGCCGATCTGCTCGTCGGCGGCTGGGTCGACCTGGGGGCCGGGGTGCCCGGCGCGTTCCGGCTGACGTTCCGCGACCCGCACGGGCTGCTGCTCGGCAAGCTGAACATCAGGTTCGGCTCGCTGGTGGTCATCGCGTCCGTCGCCGACGGCAAGGGCGCGGGTTCCCCGCTGCTCACCGGCGAGGTCACCGGGATGGAGACCGACTACGACGGCACCGGCACGTTCACCGTCGTCCGCGGCTACGACCCGGGGCACCGGCTGATGCGGGTGCGCAGGGTGGCCGCGTACCGCAACCAGACGGCCGCCGACATCGCCCGCAAGCTGGCCTCGGCGAACGGCATCCCGGTCGGGCGGATCCAGGGCACGAAGACGGTCTACGAGTTCATCAGCCAGTCGAACGTCACCGACTGGGACTTCCTGGCGCGGCTCGCCGACGAGAACGAGATGGTGATGTCGCTGGACTCCAAGGGGAAGTTCCAGTTCGTCGAGCCGAAGCCGGCGTCGGGGGCGCCCGCGACGAGCACCCCCGGCGAGAAGAGTCCCTTCGTGTTCCAGGCCGGTGTCGACGTGCTGCGCTGCCGGGCCGCCGTGACCGCCGCCGACCAGGTCGACAAGGTGGAGGCGCGCGGCTGGAACGTGACCACGAAGAAGAAGCTCACGGCGACGACGAGGGCGGCCTCCAGCCCCGGTGTCGCCATCGGCACCACCCCGCGGAAGGCCGCGAACCCGTTCAAGGCGGCGAAGCTCGTCGAGACCGACCACCCCTACGACCGCCAGGCCGAGGTCACGCACGCGGCGAGCTCCCTCGCCGACGACATCACCTCCGCGTTCGCCGAACTGGAGGTGACGGTGCGCGGCAACCCCGAGCTGCGGCCCGGGGTGCCGATCACGCTGACCGACGTGGGCACGCCCTTCGAGGGCAAGTACACGTGCACCGCCGTACGGCACACCTTCGGAGACGGCAGCCACTACGAGACGTTCGTGACGGTCAGCGGGCGCCAGTGGCGCTCCCTGTTCGGCCTGACCTCGGGGGGTTCCGCGGCGGCGCCGAGGCTGCCCAGTGTGGCCAACGCGCTGGTCACCGACGTCGCGGACCCGCTGAAGCAGGGGCGGGTGAAGCTCCAGTTCCCGTGGCTGGACGACGCGTACGTCAGCGACTGGACGCGGACGGTGCAGCTGGGCGGCAAGGGCGGCGGCGGGATCTTCCCGCTCGACGTCGGCGACGAGGTGCTGGTCGCCTTCGACCGGGGCACGCTGGACCACCCGTTCGTCATCGGCGGCCTCTACAACGGCGTCGACAAGCCGACGCCCGTCAAGGACGTGTGGCTGCACGACCCGGTCAAGAAGAAGGCGATCCGGCACACGCTGTCCGACCGGGACGGCAACCGGGTGGACCTGCTCAGCCAGCAGACCGGTCCGCGCAAGCAGGGTGTGCGGCTGGCCACCGGCAACGACCGGCTGATCGTCAACCTGGACCGGACCAAGACCGAGATCACCGTGGACAGCAAGGGTGCCGTTCGGATCAAGGGCGGCACCTCGGTGTCCGTGAACGCCGGTACGGATCTGACGCTGAGCGCGCGGCGGTCCGTGACCATCAGGAGCGGCGGGCCCCTCACCCTCCAGGGCAAGGGGCTGGTCGGTCTCCGCTCGCTGGCCGGGACCGTGCAGATCGACGCCGTGGGCCCGCTGGGCCTCAAGGCCGTCAAGGTCGACATCGTCGGCGGCTTCTTCGTCAACCAGATCAAGTACCCGTTCGGGTGAGGGCCGAGAACGGCGCCGGGACGTCACCCACGTCCGACACCGAAGCACCGCAGAGACACACGTACGTCAGGAAGGGAGGCCGGCCCGCAGATGGCCGAGCAGTTCGTCGGGTCCGGTTGGGCGTTCCCGCTGCGCATCGGGCCGACCGGAGGCATCGCCCTGGTCAGCGGGGAGCGCGAGATCGAGGAGGCGATCCGGCTGATCCTCGCCACCGCGCCCGGTGAGCGGCCGATGCGCCCCGAGTTCGGCTGCGCCATCCACGACCTGGTGTTCGCCCCGGTCAACGAGGCGACCGCCGGCCGGATCCAGCACGAGGTGTACGCGAGCCTCGACCGCTGGGAGCCGCGCATCGAGGTCAGCGAGGTGGAGGTGACCGCCGGCGCGGAGCAGGGCGTGCTCTTCATCGACGTCCGCTACGCGATCCGCGGCACCAACAACCCGCGCAGCCTGGTCTTCCCGTTCTATGTCATCCCCTCCCACGACGAGCCGGACGTGACGTCCGAGGCTCCCGAAAGCGACCGCTGATGGCCCTGCCCTCCCCCAATCTCGACGACCGCCGCTTCCAGCAGTTCGTCGACGACGCCAAGCGCTACATCCAGCAGCGCGCCCCGGAGTGGACCGACCACAACGTCTCCGACCCCGGTGTCACCCTCGTGGAGACGGTGGCCCACATGGCCGACCAGATCGTCTACCGGCTCAACCGGGTGCCGGAGAAGAACCACCTCGCGTTCCTGGACCTGGTGGGCATCACGCTGTTCCCGCCGTCCGCCGCCCGTACGGACGTCACGTTCTGGCTCTCCGCCCCGCAGGAGGAGCCGGTGCTGATGCCCGTCGGCACCGAGGTCGCCACCGTGCGCACCGAAAGCGAGGAGGCGGTGGTCTTCGCCACCGAACGCGAACTGGCCGTCGTGCCGTGCGAGTTGCGGCACCTGGTGGTGCAGCTGAGCGGTGAGCCGGTCACCGACCGGACCGCCGACCTCGCGGAGGGCAAGGACCTGATGTGCTTCGCGGAGGCACCCCGGCCCGGCGACTGCATGCTGCTCGGTCTGAGCGCGGCCGTCCCGTCGTGCGCGGTCGCGCTGGAACTCGACAGCCGCGTCGACGGTGTCGGCGTGGACCCCCGGCAGCCGCCGCTGGTGTGGGAGGCGTGGACGGAGGACGGCTGGGCCGCGTGCGAGATCGACCGGGACGGCACGGGCGGCCTGAACAGGCCCGGCGCGGTCGTCCTGCACGTCCCCGGCGGCCACACCCTGTCCCGCACCGGCGGCCAGGAGGCCGGCTGGCTGCGCTGCCGGGTCACCGAGTCCCTCCCCGACCAGCCCTTCTACACCACCTCCCCGACCGTGCGCGCCGCCGAGGCGTTCACCCTCGGCGGCACCACCACGGCCGTGCACGCGGAGACGGTGTACGACGAGGCACTCGGCGAGTCCACGGGCCTGCCGGGCCAGCGGCTGCGGCTGGCCCACGCGCCCGTCGTCGGCGACACCCCGCCGGTGCTGCTCCAGACCGCCGAGCACGAGGGATGGACAGACTGGGAGGTCGTGCCCTCCTTCGCCGCGTCCACCCCGCACGACCGGCACATCACCCTCGACGCCGCCACCGGTGAGATCGCCTTCGGCCCGGCGGTCCGCGAACCCGACGGCACCCTGCGCCAGTACGGGGCCGTGGCCCCCAAGGGTGCCGTCATCCGGGCCCGCCGCTACCGCACCGGCGGCGGCCGAGCGGGCAACGTCGCCCGGGGTGCCGTCCAGGTCCTGCGCACGTCCATCCCGTACGTCTCCGAGGTCGTCAACCGGGAGGCCGCGCGCGGCGGTGTCGACGGGGAGACGGTGGAGGAGGCGAAGGTCCGGGCGCCCATCACCCTGCGCGCCCAGGAACGCGCGGTGACCTTGCGCGACTACGAGGAGCTCGCGCGGCGCGCCGCCCCCGACACGGCCCGCATCACCTGTCTGGAGGGCGACGAGGGCGAGCACGGGGCGTACGCGGTACGGGTCCTCGTGGTGCCGCAGGCCGTACCCGACCCCGGCGGGCGGCTGCGCTTCGAGCAACTCGTGCCTGGAGACGGGCTGTTGCGGCGCATCACCCGCCACCTCGACGAACGGCGCCTGATCGGCACCCGGTTGGCGGTGGGTCCGCCGTTCTACCAGGGGATCACCGTCGTCGCCACGGTGCACGCCTTCCGGGGCGCCGACACCGACCGGGTCCGGCGGCAGGCCCACGACGCCCTCTACCGCCACCTCGACCCCCTGACGGGCGGCGCCGACGGCCGGGGCTGGCCGTTCGGCCGCCCCGTCCAGGCCGGGGAGGTCTTCGCCGTCCTGCAACGTGTGCCCGGCGTCGAACTCGTCGACGAGGTCCGGCTCCACCCCGCGGACCCGCTGACCGGCAAACGGGGCGACCCCACCGACCGCATAGACCTCAGCCCGCCGTCCCTGGTGTTCTCCTTCGACCACCGGGTCCGAGTGATCGGGGACAAGCAGTGAGCACCCCGCCCCGGCCTTCGTCGCCGCCCCGGCCGACGTCGCCCCTCCTGGCCGTGGCGCCGCTCCGGGCCACGTCAGCATTCCCGCCGCCCGCACCGCCGCTCCCGCCGCCGCTCCCGCCGCCGGCACTCCCGCCGGCGGCCCTTCCCGTGTCGGTCACCGCCGTGGGCAGTCGTTCCGCGGGGCGGAACGGGTGGGAGGCACAGCGGGCAGCGCCGGGCGCCGTGGAAGCATGCGGCACGTCAGGCGACGGAGCCACACCATGAGGGGCTCCATAGACGGCCTCGGGTCGTCCTCCCCCATCGGCCACATGCTCCCGGCCGTCTTCGCCGACGACGACCTCGCGCAGCGTTTCGTCGCCGGCCTGGACGAGGTCCTCGCCCCCGTCCTGGCCGTCCTCGACAACCTGGACTCCTACTTCACGCCCGCCCTCGCCCCGGTGGACTTCACGCGGTGGCTGGCCGGCTGGGTCGGCGCCGAGACCGACGGCACGGAACCGGAGGCCCGGCTGCGCGCGGCCGTCGCCGCCGCCGCGTATCTGCACCGGGTACGGGGCACCCGGCGCGGACTGTCCGAGGCCGTACGGCTGGTGTTCGGCGTCGAACCGGAGATCAGCGAGAGCGGCGGCGCCGACTGGGACGCCCGCCCGCTGGGCCCGGTCCCCGGCGACCGTCGCCCCCATCTGCGCGTGTCGCTGCGGCTGCCGAACCCGACCCGCGCGGACGAACACCGGCTGGACGCCCTCGTGGCCGCCGCCCGCCCCGCCCACATGCCCTACACGGTCCACGTGACCGCCGCCGAGAGGACGCCCGAGACATGACCAGCCAGACCCCCGGCACGGGCCGGGCCCGCAACTGCGCCGAGTGCGGCACCCGCGGGGAGCCCGGCCAGTCCTTCTGCGACGCCTGCGGCGCGGTACTCGGCTGGTCCACCCCCACGGACGAGCCCCCGGCCCCCCGGACCACCGCCCCCACTTCGGACCAGGTCCCGGCCCACCGGGACACGCACCGCACACCGGACCGCGATCCGGCCCGTCGGAACACCGACGACACCCCGGGCCCGGCCCCGGACGGCACGCACGGCGCCGCCGACACGGACGGCACGGACGGCACGGACGGCACGGACGGCACGGTCGGCGAACGCGGCACCGCCGCGGCGAGACCGGCCTGGGACGCGTTCGCCCACCCGGGCGCGGGCACGGGCACCGCCCGCACCGCCCGCGACGCTGGCCCGGCCCGCGCCGACGCCGGCCCGGCCGCCCGGCGCACCCCCCGGCGACCCGCGTCCCCCGGGTCCGCCCCCGCCGCCACGGCCGCCCCCGCGACCGCGCACACGGCGACCCCGGTGACGGAACCGGCGCGGGCACCCGCCCCGCCGGCCAGGACGGCCACGGCGGCCACCGACACCACGCCCACCCCGTCGTCCGCCGTCTCCACCCCCGGCACCGCACCCGACACCCCGCACCCCGCCGACGACGCCACCCCCCTGGCCACCCCCGACTCCCCCGCGGCCCCCTCGCCTTCACCGGCACCCTCCCCCGCTCAGGCCCCCACCGCCTCCGACCGAGCCCGCTCCCTGCTCGTCCCGGTGGCCGATCCGGAGCCCCGGCCCGACGCGGAGCCTGCCGTCGCGCCCGTGCTGCCGGGGCGGCCCGCCGCGCAGCGGCCCCAGGTGCGGGCCCCCGGCCCGGAGACCGGCACGGTGGGTGGTGTGCCATGCCCCTGGTGCGCGACCCCCAACCGGCCCGACCGGCACTTCTGCGGGCGTTGCGCCATGCCGATGGCGGGCCGCGCGGAGGTGCCTGGCCGGCAGCCCTGGTGGCGGCGGATGCTCAACCCCGGTGGCGCGGAGGCCCCCTGGGCGGGTGACCGGCCCCGGCTGCGGCGCGGCTTCGGCCGGCTCCTCAACTGGGTCGTCGGCGCCCTGGTGCTCGCCCTGATCGTCACCCTCGCGTTCCGCGCCGACGACGCCGTCCAGGCGACCCGGGACCACTTCGCCAAGCGCGCCCCGGTCGGCCCGGACCAGGTGAAGGCGTCCCGGTCGTACCCGGACCACGGCGCGCGGCTCGCCTTCGACCAGCTGAACAACACCTGGTGGGGGCCGGGTGTCACCCAGACCGGCGAAGGGGAGTGGCTGGAGGCCCGGTTCGACCATCCGACGCGGCTGCTGGACGTGGTCATCACGCCCGGCGTCTCGACCAAGGTGGACCAGTTGTCGCAGTCGGCCCGCCCGCACCGCATCGAGGCCGTGATCACCGCCGCCGACGGGTCGAAGAGCACCAGGATCATCAACCTGGACCAGGGGGCCGGCGGCCAGCGCCGCACGTTCCGCGTCGGCGACGTCACCGCCGTGCGCTTCGTCCTGCGCTCCGCCTACGGCGCCGACGCCAAGAAGCAGGTGTCGATCGCCGAGATCGAGTTCTTCGGCCGTTCCAACAGCAACACCTGATCCGCCGGCCGGGCGGCCCCGTATCCCGTCACGGGTGCCGCCCGGCTCGTGACCCCGCACAAGCGGCCTTCTACGCTGGACACTTCGAGCGCGCGGAGCGGGCGGCACAGGACGGCGCGGGACGGGGTGGGACCGTGGCGAGACGACGCCCACACCCCGAACCTCGACCGCCCGCCCGAAGCGCTCCTCGCCGACATCGCCGACCTGTCCCGGCGGATGACGGACCCGGCCCCCACTCCTGACCGCAGGACCGCACGACCGCACCCCCTCCCCCCACCACGGAGGCCCCCATGCTGCGCGGCATCGACGTCAGCTCCTACCAGCCCTCCTCCTACGACACCACCGGCCTGTCCTTCGTCTTCGTGAAGGCCACCGAGGGCCGCACCTACACCAACCCGCGGCTCACCGCCCAGACCAGGACCGCCCGGGACGCCGGCCTGGTCGTCGGCTTCTACCACTTCCTCTGGCCGGGCAACCTGACCGCGCAGGCCGAGTACTTCCTCGCCAAGGCCCCGGAGAGGGCCGGCGACATCCTCGCCGTCGACTGGGAGACCACCGGCGAGGGCACCCGCGCGAGCAACGCGGAGAAGGACCGCTTCCTCCGGAAACTGAAGGAACTCCGCCCGGCCCACCGGGTGGTCCTCTACTGCAACCGCGACTTCTGGCTCACCGTCGACACCACGTCCTACGCCGGCGACGCCCTCTGGATCGCCGACTACGTCACCGCCGGCAAGCCCCGCGTCAAGGCGAAGTGGCGCTTCCACCAGTACACCGACCGCCCCCTCGACAAGAACGTCGCCGCCTTCGACACCGAGGCCGCCCTCCGGGAGTGGGCCACGGGCGCGTGAGACGGCCAGAACGGCGAAGGGGGCGCCCGCCGCGGTGTGCGGTGGGCGCCCCCTTCGCCGGGGCACGTCACTTGTTGAGGTACGCCCAGAACTCGTCGAACGACAGGAGCTTGTCGCCGTCGAGGTCGCGGCTCTGGATGATGGCCTCGGCCACCGCCTCGGTGACGTTCCAGTCGCCCCCCTGGGCCAGGGCGGTCTTGAACTCGGCGGAGGTGATGAAACCGTCACCGTTCGTGTCGATCCGCTGGAACTGCTTGCGTGCTTCCTCGATGTCCGCCACCGGTCCGCCCCTTCGTCGTGCTCGTCATGCGATACAGCCATCGTTGGCGGGCTCAGATTAACCGGCACGCCGAACACGCGATGCGGCGCCCACCCGGGCCGGTGCGGTCGTCGATCATGTCTGTGAGTCCGGGCCCCGCGGTGGGTGGACAGCCAAGGAGCGGTGATGGAGACATTGCGGAACATCCTCGACGCGGCGGCGGGCGGTGTCTTCCCGCCTCCCGACGGCGGTACGACGGTCGTGCCGCAGCCGTCCTACCGGGACGCCGGGGTCTTCGCGTTCACCGCGCACACCGTCATAGCCACGGACGAGGACCCGGCGTGGGTGCACGAGACGCTGGCGGCCCTCGACTGCGACGCGCTGGCCGCGACCATGAACGCGCGGTTCCTGACCGCTCTGCTGGACCGCACGGGGCGCCGCGGCGACACGATCGACGTGATGACGGTGGGCGCGCCCCTGCCGGGTGTGCCGGAGCTGCCGCTGGAGGAGATCGCCGATCCCGGTCATCCGAGGGTGGTGAGTTCCCGCAGGCGGCGCGACGACGTCCGGGTGTGGAGGACGGAGGGCGGCCTGGTCGTCCTCGGGCGCGGGGTCGCCGGGCGGCTGGAGGTCGCGGTCGAGGTGGCCGAGGAGGGACGGCACCGGGGGCTCGGCCGGGCCCTGGTGCGGGCGGCGCGGCAGCTGAGCGGGGGTGAGCCGGTGTGGGCCCAGGTGTCGGCGGGGAACGCCCGCAGTCTGCGGGCGTTCCAGGCGGCCGGTTATCTGCCCGTGGGTTCGGAGGCCCTGCTGATCGCCCGCTAGTGCTGTGACCGGCCGGGTACCCGGGCGGGCACCGGCCGGGCGGCCCGGCGGGATTAGTGCCAGGGCTGGTAGTGCGGGTTGCTCTCGCACTCGCTCATCTTCTCGGTCCTGGTCTTCTTGTCGACCGGGCAGACGCCGATGACGAACTGCCGGGCGATCCCGCCGGGGAAGGCGACCTCGACCTGGTCGGCCCACTTGTGCTGGTCCCCGATGGTTCTGTTCACGTCGACGCCGCCGGGGGCGTCGATGTAGTAGTTCCAGCCCGACTTGTACCAGGTCTTGTACAGGTCGTGGTCGTAGGTGGTCGAGACGTACGGGGAGGGCTGGTTGACGAGGACGTACTGCTCGATGTCGTACTGCCCGTCGATGACGTCCTTGGGGTGGAAGCCCTGTTCGAAGACGACCGCCGGGCCGCGGCTGTCGCTGCGGTAGAGGGTGCCGCAGGTGGTGCGCCAGACCGGCTCGGGGGTGATGCGGTCGACGTCCACGCGGCGGTCGGCGGCGGCGTGGATCCGGTCCTCGAACTGGGGGCAGGCGGGGGCGGCGGCCCTGGCCGGGGCCGGCTTCCCGGGCTGGGCGGGGACGGTCGCGGCGGAGGTCGCGAGGACGGCGGAGAGCGACAGGACAACGGCGGCGGCCCGGCGCCGCAGACGAGTGGTGATCACGGTCAGCACCCTCTCGACCGGGGGGCGGCGGGCCGGGGACCGTCACCCGTTCGGCGGCGTGTCAGGCCGCCCGGTTGTCACGCGTCACCGGAAGATCCCGGTGTGGCCGAGGGAGTAGCGGCCGGGCTGCGGGTACACGGCGAGGCCGTGCGGGCCGCTGCCGACGGGGATGCGGGCGAGCTGCTTCCCGGTGCGGGTGTCGATGGCGTACACCTCGGAGTCGTAGCGGCCGGAGAGCCACAGGACCTTGCCGTCTGCGGAGACGCCGCCCATGTCGGGGCTGCCGCCCTCGGGGAGGTGCCACTTCTTGGTGAGCTCGTTCCTGGTGAAGTCGAAGACGGAGACGGTGCCCTCACCCCGGTTGGAGACGTACATCTCGCGGGAGTCGCGGCCGACGTACAGGCCGTGGGTGCCCTTGCCGGTGGGCAGCAGTTCCGGCTCGTCGAAGGTGTCGCCGTCGAGGACCCACATGCCGTGGGCCATCATGTCGGCGATGTAGAACCGCTTGCCGTCGGGGGAGATCTTCACGTCCTGCGGCATGGCGCCCTCGAAGGGCAGTTTCCGCTGGCCGACCACCTTCATCTTCTCGGTGTCGACCTTCAGCAGTTCGCCGCTGAACTCGCAGGAGACGATGAAGTACCTGCCGTCGAGCGAGAAGTCGGCGTGGTTGACGCCGTAGCAGCTGACCGGTTCGGTCCTGATGCGCTTCATGGTGTGCGGGTCGCGGAAGACGAGTTCGCGGTCGAGGGAGGCCATGACGACGGCGTACTTGCCGTTCGGGGTGAAGTACAGGTTGTACGGGTCGTGCACCTCGACGGGTTCGCCCGCCTTGCCCGTCGCGGGGTCGATGGGGGTGAGCGTGTGGCCCCGGTTGTTGTTGACCCACAGGGTCTTCAGGTCCCAGGACGGTACGACGTGCTGGGGCTGGCGGCCCACCGGGATGGTCTCGACGATCTCGTACGTCTTCGGGTCGATGACGGAGACCGTGTCGGACTCGCTGTTGGGGACGTAGACCCGGGACGGGAAGTCCTTCACGACCGGGGAGAGCCGGCCCGGGCGGTCCGCGGCGTAGACGTCCTCGGGGTCGAGGACGGGCGGCATGCCGGGCAGGCCCTCTGCCGCCGACCGCTGTTTCTTCTTCCGTTCGGCGGCTTCGGAGGCGGCGACCCGATCGGCCCGGTCGGCCCGGATCCGCTGTTCCTGCTCGTCGGTCCCGGTGGCGCTGCCGCACGCGGCCACGGCGGCGAGAACGGCCGCCGCGAGAAGGGCGCGCTGGAGGAGGTGGCGCTGGATGAGGGAGGTGCGGGGCGTGGTCACGCGCACCTTTATAGGGAGGCGGGCGGGGTTTTCCGGCGATTGGCCCGTTCGGCGGAGATCCGCGCTGCGGGGGCCCGCGCCGTGTCCTGACAGGACCTAGCGGTCGGCGACCCTCATCTCGAACCAGGTGGTCTTGCCGCGCGGCAGGAGGTCCACCCCCCACCGGTCCGACAGCTTGTCGACGAGGAAGAGGCCGCGTCCGCTGATGTCCATCTCCTGCACCGGCATCAGACAGGGCAGCCCCCGCGAGGGGTCGCGGACCTCGACGCGGATCCAGCCGCGCCGCCGCTTCATCCGCAGCCCGAAGACCCTGGCCCCGGTGTGCCGTACGGCGTTGCCGACGAGTTCGGATACGAGCAGGACGGCGTCCTCGGTCATCTTGGGCGAGAGCCGCCACTCACGGAGGACGACGACCTGGGCGAGCCGGCGGGCGGTGGCCGCGGACTCGGGGCGGGACGGCAGCGGAACCTCCGCCTCCGTGGGGTTGCCGAATAACTCCAGTGCCTTCAGCGCCCGTTCGTCCTCGATCGCAGGCGACCAACGCGCCGCGGTCGCACTCCCGTGCCGCCGCGGCTGTTCGATACCCTCCAGCCCCGCCATGCCCCCATCATGGCCGTCCGGAGCGCCCTCCGTGGCCGTTCCGGAGGAATACAACCCCCGGAACCAACCATTCCGGGGGTTTCGGATGTCATATGCCAAAGGCATCACATACCCCATGACACCCCTGCTGACCTGCACCGACCAGCTGAACTTCGGTCAGCGGCAGAAGCCTTGGCCGTAGCTCTTTTAAGGCTGTCTTAAGGCTCCGATAAACCGCCCCTTCGGGGGACGCGGGTAAGACATCGCGTCAACTGCAAGGGGATCAGCGGAACTCGGGGACGCGATTCCGGGGCGGTCAGACGAACTTCGCCTTGCCCGGCCCGTCCTCCACGAAGCTGCGCATGCCGATCTCACGGTCCTCCGTGGCGAACAGACCGGCGAACCAGTTCCGCTCGATCGCGAGCCCCGTCTCCAGGTCGGTCTCCAGGCCCGCGTCGATCGCCTCCTTGGCCGCCCGCAGCGCGATCGCCGGTCCCTGGGCGAGCTTCGCGGCCCACTCGTGCGCGGCCGTGTACACCTCGTCGGCCGGGACGACCCGGTCCACGAGGCCGAGCGCGAGGGCCTCGTCGGCCTTGACCATACGGCCGGTGAAGATGAGGTCCTTGGCCCTGGAGGGGCCGATGAGCCGGGACAGCCGCTGGGTGCCGCCCGCGCCCGGGATCACCCCGAGCAGGATCTCCGGCTGACCGAGCTTCGCGTTCTCCCCGGCGATGCGGTAGTCCGCGCACAGCGCCAGCTCGCAACCGCCGCCCAGGGCGTAGCCGGTGACGGCCGCGACGACCGGCTTGGGGATACGGGCCACCGCGCTGAAGGAGTCCTGCAGGGCGCGGGAGCGGACGACCATCGCCGCGTGGTCCATCGCCTGCATCTCCTTGATGTCCGCGCCCGCCGCGAACACCTTCTCCCCGCCGTAGAGGATGACGGCGCGGACGTCGTCCCGGCGTGCCGCCTCCTCGGCGAGCTCCTTGAGGCGGTCCTGGACGGCGATGTCCAGGGCGTTCATCGGGGGGCGGTCGAGGCGGATGGTGCCGACGCCTTCGGCGACTTCGAGATGCACAGTCATGCAGGCAGGTTAACGGGGACTAACGACAGCGGCCCCGGTGTGCTGCGTCACAGCACACCGGGGCCGTAGGTCCGACCGGAAGGGCTACGCCTTCCACTTGTCCCAGGACATGTTCCAGCCGTTGTAGCCGTTGTCCGGGTCGACGACACGGTCGTTGGAGTTCTTCACGACCACGACGTCACCCACCATCGAGTGGTCGAAGAACCAGCCGCCCGGGGCCTTGCGGTCGTAGCCGCCGCGGGTGTCGCGCAGACCGATGCAGCCGTGACTGGCGTTGTAGTTGCCGAAGGCGTCCCCGCCCCAGTAGTTGCCGTGGATGAAGGTGCCGCTGTTCGTCAGGCGCATGGCGTCCGGCACGTCCTTGATGTCGTACTCGCCGCCGTAGCCGACGGTCTCGCCGTTCATCCGGGTCACGCGCAGGCGCTCGCTGATGACCATCTGGCCGTTCCAGGTCTCCATGCCGGGCTTGCCGGTGGTGACGGGGATGGTCTTGATGAGCTTGCCGTCCCGCTTGACCTTCATCGTGAGCTTCTTGACGTCCACGACGGAGACCTGGCTGCGGCCGATGGTGAAGGAGACCTTCTTGTTCTGCTCGCCGTAGACGCCGTCGCGCCCCTCGACGCCGTCGAGGTTGAGGTCGACGGTGACCTTGGTGCCGGCCGCCCAGTACTTCTCCGGGCGGAAGTCGAGGCGGTCGTTGCCGAACCAGTGGCCGGCCACCTCGACGGGCGGCTCGGTCTTGATGGTGATGGCCTTCTCCACGTCCTCGGGGGCCGTGATGCCGCGGGTGAAGCGGATCGAGAACGGCATGCCGACGCCGACCTTCGAACCGTCCTCCGGGGTGAAGATGCCGACGAAGGTGTTCTTCGGGGTCAGCGTGGTGAAGGACGACTCCTCGGCCGCCTCCCGCCCCTCGGAGTCCTTGGCGACGGCGTGCACCTTGTACTCGGTGGCCGAGTTGAGGTGGATGGACGGCGTCCAGGTGGCGCCGCCGTCCGTGATCTCACCGGCGATCTTCCTGCCCTTGCCGTCCTCGACGGTGACCTCGGACAGCTTGCCCTTGGCGGCGGTGACCTTGAGGGCACCGCTGGTGGCCACGTCCTTGGCCTTGTTCTTCGGAGCGATGGAGACCACCGCTTGCGACGGCTCGGTGGCCGCCTTGCCGGAAGCGCTCTTGTCCGAGCCCTTGCCCTTGTCGCCGTCGGAGCCGGAGCCGGACCCCCCGCCTCCGCCCCCGCACGCGGTGACGGCGAGCATCAGCAGGCCCAGCAGAAGTGCCAGGGCCCCCTTGTTCCCCCGTGTCCGCGCGCCAACCGACGCCCCCGATATCGGTCGCCCGTTCAACTCTCTTGTCTCCCCTCGCACGGCCTTGAGCAGGCCCGCACCCCTCCGCGCAGCACGCGCGTCCGCACGTACATTAACCAGATGATCGGATGGGATTGGCCTCGGCGAATGTCACCGTTCAGTCCCAACTTGAACGGTCCCGGGCCCCGGCCACCGGTCCGGCTCCGCCCCCGGGCTTCCGCCGCGCGCGTACGGTTATGTCGGTTACCTCACCGCGGCACCCGCTTTCCATGCCTTCCACCCCATGTTCCACCCGCCGAGTCCGTTGTCGGGAGCGACCTTTTTGTCGTTGCTGTTGACCACCTCGACGACGTCCCCGACGAGGCTGCGGTCGAAGAACCAGCCCGCGGGAGTACGGGAACTGCCGCCCTTCACATCGCGCAGACCGACACAGCCGTGGCTGACGTTGGCCCGGCCGAAGGCGTCCGGGGCCCAGTAGTTGCCGTGCAGGAAGGTGCCGGAGGTGGTCAGGCGCATGGCGTGCGGGACGTCGGGGATGTCGTACTCCCCCTTGCCGTCCGCCTTCTTGAAGCCGACGGTGGCGCCGTTCATCCGGGTCACCTCCAGCATCTCGGTGACGACCATCCTCCCGTTGTACGTCGTCGTGCCGGGCGCCCCGGCCGTGACCGGCAGGGTGGCGAGCACACCGTCGCCGCGCTGGACGCGCATGGTGTGCCGGGCCGCGTCGACGACGCTGACCTGGTGGCGGCCGATGGTGAACGAGACCGTCTTGTACTGCCCGCCGTAGACGCCGGGCGCCCCCTCGACGTCACGCAGCCGCAGGGCGACGGTGACCTTCGTGCCGGGCTTCCAGTAGGTCCTGGGCCGGAAGTCGAGGCGGCCCCCGCCGAACCAGTGCGGGCGGATCTCGACGGCGGGCTCCGCCGTGACGCGGACGGCGCGTTCGACGGCCGCGCGGTCCTCGATCTCCCGGTTGAACTCCAGGGAGACGATCATCCCGGTGCCGACGGTGGAGCGGTTCTCCGGGGTGACGTACGCGATGAAGCGCTCGTCGGGGACGTACGTGCGGAACGTGACGTGCCGGGCGGAGCGGCGGCCGCGGGCGTCCAGCGCGACCGCGTCGACGGTGTACTTCGCGGCCAGCGCGAGCTTCCGTGAGCCGGTGGGGCGCCAGGTCAGTCCGTCGGCGGACACCCGGCCCGGTACGGGTGACTCCTGGGCGTCCTGTGACTTCACCACCTTGACGGACTCCAGGCGCCCGCTGGGCACCCGTACTTCGAAGCGCTGCTCCGGGCGCACGCCCTTGCTGCCGTCCTCGGGGGTGACCCGGATCGTGTCGTCCGGGGCTTTCTCACTGGTCGGCGGGGGTGTGGGGGTGCATCCGGCGGCTGCGGCCAACAGGCCGGCCGCGACCAGTACGGCGGCCGGTGCGGCACCGGGGCGGCGCGCGTGCGTCTGTGCGTGGTTCACGTGCGTCCCAACGACGGCGCACGCCCCCGGGAAACGTGAGTGCGAGGCGTGCTCTGGGCAGAACCTTGGGAGACAACTCGACGGGGAGCAGGGACCTGTCCCTTCGAAGCAGGGGAGGCAGGTCCCAGGGCTGGGACACCCGGCTCCGTTTTCGCGTCGGCCCACCGAGTCGCGGGAGGCCGTGGTGTCGAGCGCAGCCGAGCAGGAGGCAGTGGAGGAGACGCGCGGGGTGCCGGCCGCGCGTCGGGCCGCCGTGCTCAACGGCAGGCAGGTCGCGGCGGAGCCGCCCCCGCCGGTGTGGCCCGGCGCCCCGACACCGCTCGGGGCGCGCTTCCGGGTCGGGCCGGACGGGGTCGCCGGGACGAACTTCGCGCTGTGGGCGGGCGGGGCGGAGGCCGTCGAGCTGTGCCTCTTCTCCCCGGAGGGCGAGGAGACACGGCTGAGGCTCACCGAACTGACGCACGAGATCTGGCACGGCTTCGTGCCCGGTGTGCTGCCGGGCCGGCGGTACGGCTACCGGGTGCACGGCCGCTGGGACCCGTGGACCGGCGCCCGCTGGAACCCGGCGAAGCTGCTCC
This sequence comes from Streptomyces sp. NPDC030183, assembly GCF_055573455.1. Lineage (NCBI taxonomy): Bacteria > Bacillati > Actinomycetota > Actinomycetes > Kitasatosporales > Streptomycetaceae > Streptomyces > Streptomyces sp. NPDC030183. Next base: position 31,998 of record NZ_JBVIBK010000031.1, on the reverse strand, counting down.
TCGACCCGTACGCCCGGGCCGTGGACGGCGAGTTCAGCCTGCCGCCAGAGGTGTACGGGCACGTCCGGGACTGGCCCGAGCAGCATGTCGCGGACACCGTGCGCGACGAGCGGGACTCGGCGCCGTATGTGCCCAAGGGCGTGGTCGTGCACGACGACAGCCCCGACGACGAGTGGATGGACGACCGGCGGCCGAAGACCCCGTGGGCGGACTCGGTCATCTACGAGCTGCACGTCAAGGGGTTCACGAAGCTGCATCCCGGTATCCCCGAGGAGCTGCGCGGCACCTACGCGGGGCTCGCGCACCCGGCGGCGATCGAGCACCTGGTGAAGCTGGGCGTGACGGCGGTGGAACTGCTGCCGGTGCACCAGTTCGCCCACGAGGACCATCTGCTGCGGCGGGGCATGCGGAACTACTGGGGCTACAACTCGATCGGCTACTTCGCCCCGCACGCGGGATACGCGGCGTCGGGGACCGCCGGGCAGCAGGTCGGGGAGTTCAAGCGGATGGTGCGGGCACTGCACGCCGCGGGCATCGAGGTCGTCCTCGACGTGGTCTACAACCACACGGCGGAGGCGGACCAGCGCGGCCCGACCCTGTCGCTGCGGGGCATCGACAACCGCGGCTACTACCGCCTCCAGGGCGACGCCCGTCACTACGCCGACTACACCGGCTGCGGGAACACGCTGCACGTGGTCCAGCCGCATGTGCTGCGGCTGATCACCGACTCGCTGCGGTACTGGGTGACGGAGATGGGGGTGGACGGCTTCCGCTTCGACCTGGCGGCGGCGCTGGCCCGTTCGATGCACGACGTCGACATGCTCTCCCCGTTCCTCGCCGTCATCGCCCAGGACCCGGTGCTGCGGCGGGTGAAGCTGATCGCCGAGCCGTGGGACGTGGGCTCGGGCGGCTACCAGGTGGGCGCGTTCCCGCCGCTGTGGACGGAGTGGAACGACCGCTACCGGGGCGCCGTGCGGGACTTCTGGCGGGGCGCGCTGCCCGATGTGCGCGACCTCGGCTACCGGCTGTCGGGCTCCAGCGACCTGTACGCGTGGGGCGGCCGGCGGCCGTACGCGTCGGTCAACTTCATCACCGCGCACGACGGTTTCACGCTGCGGGACCTCGTGTCGTACGAGCGCAAGCACAACGAGGCGAACGGGGAGGGCAACCGGGACGGCTCGGACGACAACCGGGCCTGGAACTGCGGCACCGAGGGCGAGACGGACGACGAGGGGGTGCGGGCGCTGCGGCGCCGGCAGCTGCGGAACCTGCTGACGACGCTGCTGCTGTCCACGGGTGTGCCGATGCTGGTCGCCGGGGACGAGCTGGGGCGGACCCAGCGGGGCAACAACAACGCCTACTGCCAGGACAACGAGATCAGCTGGCTGGACTGGGGGCTGCTGGAGGACCCCGGCTGGAAGGCGCTGTTCGACCTGACGGCCCGGCTGATCGCCCTGCGCCACGAGCACCCCGTGCTGCGCCGCCGTGCCTTCTTCTCGGGCCGGGCGCACTCGGCGGACGGGCTGCGCGACCTGGCGTGGTTCACCGCCCGCGGCAGTGAGATGACCGAGGGGGACTGGTACGCGCCGGCCTCGACCCTCGGGATGTACCTCTCGGGCCGCGACATCCCCGGGCGGGACGCCCGCGGCGCCGACATCCTGGACGACAGCTTCCTCGCGGTCCTGCATGCGGGCGACCGTCCCGTGGACTTCGTGCTGCCGGGGACGCCGTGGGCCGAACGGTACGAGGTCGTCGTCGACACGTCGCGGGAGGAACAGACGGAGGGGCCGGGGGTGGTGCACCGCGCGGGCACGGTGGTCGCCGTGCCCGCCCGGACGGTGCTGCTGCTGAGGGTGGTGGGGTAGGCGGGCACGGGTCGTAGGACCGATGACCGATACACGGTCCGGCCAAAACTCGGTGGGCGTCGTCAGCACCGATCCGTAGGCTCGCTGCTGATGGCCACGACAAGCAGCACCACCGAGGAAAACGAACAGACCGAGGGACCCGGGCCTTCGACCACCGCGCCGGCCGAGGGGCGTTCCGCCGTACGCGCCCTGCTGCGGCTGTGGCCGTACGTCAGGCCCGTGCGGGCGCGGCTGTCCGTCGCCGCGGTCGTCGCGATAGTCGCGTCGTGCGTGGGTCTCGTCATCCCGCTCGTCCTGAAGTGGATGGTGGACGGGCCGGTCGCGGACCGCGACCCGGCAGGCGTGTGGCTCGGCGCGCTGTACCTGCTGCTGCTCGGGCTCGCCGAGGCGCTGCTGTTCGGGCTGCGGCGCTGGCTCGTGGCACGGCCGCTCGCCGGGGTCGAGGCGTCGATGCGGGCCGACCTCTACCGGCATCTCCAGCGGCTGCCGGTCGCCTTCCACGACCGGTGGGCGTCCGGTCAGCTGCTGTCGCGCGCCACGACGGATCTGTCGCTGCTGCGGATGTTCCTCGCCTTCCCGCTGACGTTCCTGCTGGTCAACGGAGTGACGATCCTCGTCGGCGTGATCATCATGCTGGTGCAGGACTGGACGCTCGGCCTGGTGATCCTCGGGCCCGCCGTGCCGGTGGTGGTCACCTGTGTCGCCTTCGAGCGGAAGTACGCCCGGGTCGCGCGGCTCGCGCAGGACCAGGTGGGCGACCTGACGACGGTCGTCGAGGAGAGCGTCCTCGGCATCCGGATCATCAAGGGGTTCGGACGGCACCGCAGCCAGGCACGGGCGTTCCGGGACCTGTCCCGCACCCTGCGGGGCACGGAGCTGCGCAAGGCGCGGCTGCTCTCCGCGATCTGGGGCGTCATCATCACCCTGCCCGAGCTGGCGATCGGGGCGGCGCTCGTGGTGGGCGTGGCGCGGGTGGCGGACGGGGCGCTCTCCGCGGGGACGCTGGTGGCGTTCCTGTCGACGGCGCTGGCGCTGCGGTGGCCCGTGGACTCCATCGGCTTCCTGCTGGCGATGAGCCAGGAGGCGGCCACGGCGACCGAACGGTACTTCGAGGTGATGGACGCCGAGCCGGAGGGCGCCGACGACACCGGCGCGGCCCGGCGTCCCCACGGGGCGGAGGTCGTCCGGGGCGGCCTGGAGTTCCACGGCGTGCGGTTCCGCTACCCCGACGCCCCCGCCGACGCGCCCTGCGCCCTCGACCGGATCGACCTCCACATCCGGCCCGGCGAGTCCATGGCGCTCGTCGGGGCCACCGGCTCGGGCAAGACGACGCTCACCGCGCTCGTGCCCCGGCTGCACGAGGTGACCGGCGGGCGGATCACCCTGGACGGCGAGGACATCGCCGGGATGCCGCGGGAGGAGCTGCGGGCGAAGGTCTCCGTGGCCTTCGAGGAGCCGACGCTGTTCTCCGCGACCGTCGGCGAGAACGTCCTGATGGGCGCCGGCCCGGACGCCGGCCGGCCCGAGCTGGACCGGGCCCTCGCCATCGCGCAGGCCGACTTCGCGCACGCCCTCCCCGAGGGCACCGCCACCCAGGTGGGCGAGCAGGGCCTCAGTCTCTCCGGCGGCCAGCGGCAGCGGCTGGCGCTGGCGCGGGCGGTGGTCGGACGGCCCCGCTTCCTGGTGCTGGACGACCCGCTGTCGGCCCTGGACGTGCACACGGAGGCCGCGGTGGAGGCGGCGCTGCGCCGGGTGCTCGCGGAGACGACCGCGTTGATCGTGGCGCACCGCCCGTCGACGGTGCTGCTGGCCGACCGGGTGGCCCTGCTCTCCGGCGGCCGTATCGCCGCCGTCGGCACCCACCACGAGCTGCTGCGGACCAACGCCGAGTACGCCCATCTGATGTCGGGCACCGAGGAGACCGAGGGGGACGCGCGATGACGGCGCCCACGACCACCGCGCCGAACAGGGAACCGGACGACGACGAACGCCCCGTCGACCAGCCGGTCGCCGACGCCTTCGACCAGGACGACCTGCCCACGCCGCCGGGCGCCACCCTCGCGCTGCTGCGTTCCCTGCTCGCGCCGATGAAGGCGCGGGTCGTGCTGACCAGCGTGCTGCTCCTGCTCCAGCAGGCGGCGGTGCAGGCGGGCCCGCTGCTGGTGGCGTACGCCATCGACCGCGCCGTACCGGCGTTCCGGGACGGGCGGCACGGGCCCCTGATCACCGTGGGGGTCACCTATCTGGTGTGCGCGCTCGCGGCCGGCGGGCTGCAGTTCGCGTTCATCGGGGCGTCCGCGCGGGTCAACCAGGACGTACTGCTGGATCTTCGCGGCCGGATCTTCCGGCACGCGCAGGCGCTGAGCATCGACTTCCACGAGCGGTACACCTCGGGCCGGCTGATCTCGCGCTCCACCACGGACGTCGAGTCGCTGCGGGAACTGCTCGACGAGGGCCTCCAGGAACTCGTCACCGTGATCCTCGCCTTCGTCTACATCTCGGCGATGCTGCTCTGGCTGGACCTGGGCCTCGGCGCGGCGGCGCTGGCCTCGTTCGTGCCGCTGTACGGGCTCGTACGGCTGTACCAGCGGCGCGCGGCCGGGGTGTACGCGGCCCGGTCGACCGCGATCGCCGCCGTGATCGTGAAGTTCGCGGAGACGATGAACGGCATCCGGCCGGTGCGCGCGTTCCGCCGCGAGAAGGCGAACGACGCCGAGTTCCGGCGCCTGAACAGCCACCACGAGCGCACCAACGGCGATGCCATCCTGGAGATGGCCCGCTACGTCGTCGGCTCCCGAGTGGTCGCCAACATCACGGTCGCCGCGATCGTGCTGTGGGGCGCGTACCGGGTGGCGTCCGAGTCCCTCGCACTGGGTGTGCTGGCGGCGGCGGTGCTGTACCTGCGGCGGCTGTACGACCCGATCGACCGGCTCGGCATGTTCCTCAACTCGTACCAGTCGGCGGCCGCCTCGCTGGAGAAGATCGCCGGGCTGCTGGCCCAGCGGCCGTCGGTGCCCGAGCCGGAGCAGCCGAGGGAGCTGCCCGCCCCGGTCTCCGCGATGCCGGGCCGCGAGGTCGTCTTCGACGGCGTGCGGTTCGCGTACCGCACCGGCGGCGAGGTCCTGCCCCGTTTCGACCTCACCCTCGCGGCGGGCAGCACGGTCGCCGTGGTCGGCTCCACCGGCGCGGGCAAGTCGACGCTCGCCAAGCTGCTGGCCCGCTTCTACGACCCCTCGGACGGGCGGATCCTCCTCGACGGCGTCGACCTGCGCGACCTGGCGGTGCCCGAGCTGCGGCGGGGGGTCGTGATGGTCACCCAGGAGGCGTTCCTGTTCTCCGGCACGGTCGCCGAGAACATCGCCATCGGCCGCCCCGACGCCACCCGCGAGGAGATCGAGCGCGCCGCCAAGGCCATCGGCGCCCACGACTTCATCAGCGCGCTCCCCGACGGCTACGACACCGACGTACGCAAGCGGGGCGGGCGGATCTCCGCCGGTCAGCGCCAGCTCGTGGCGTTCGCCCGCGCGCTGCTCGCCGACCCGGCCGTCCTCATCCTCGACGAGGCCACCAGCTCCCTCGACATCCCCGGTGAGCGGGCCGTGCAGCGCGCCATGGACACGGTCCTGCGCGGCCGTACGGCCGTGGTGATCGCGCACCGGCTGTCCACGGTGGAGATCGCCGACCGTGTCCTGGTCATGGAGCACGGCCGGATCGTCGAGGACGGCACGCCCGCGGAACTCATCGAGGGCGAGGGACGCTTCGCGGACCTGCACCAGGCGTGGCGGGACAGCCTGGCCTAGCGCAGGCGGCGGTCGCCGTGCTCGCGACGCGGCGGCCGAGCGGCGGCCGGCCCGTGTCCGGCCGCCCACGAGGGACGAAACATCCGGGCAGGAGGATCGGGGGCCGATGATCGACGCGTACGAGGACCCGGGTGTCCCCGACCGGCGGGCGGGGCCCGCTACCTGTGGTGGCTGGTCAGGAAGCAGGCGGGCCGCTCCGCCCTCGGTTCGCTGATCTCCTGCGTGTGGATGGTGCTGCTCGCGGCGACCCCGTTCATGCTGTCGCGGGCGATCGACGAGGGCCTCCAGAACGGCGACCACCGCGCGCTGGCCGGCTGGTCGGCGGCCCTGTTCGGGGTGGGCGCGTTCAACGCCTGGCTGAGCGTCATGCGGCACCGCACGATGACCCGCGTCCGCATGGACGCCAACTTCCGCACGGTGAAGGTGGTGATGGCGCACGCGGTCCGGCTGGGCGCGGCGCTGCCGCGCCGGGTCGGTACCGGTGAGGTCGTCACGATCGGGGTGGGCGACGTCAACACGATCTCGTCCTCGCTGACGGTCATCGGTCCGGGCGCGGGCGCGCTCGCCGCGTATCTGGTGGTCGCGGGTCTGCTGTTCTCCGTCTCGGTCCCGATCGCGGCGGTGGTCCTGCTCGGGATGCCGCTGATGGCGGTCCTGGTGGGGCCGCTGCTGCGGCGGTTGCAGGGCACGGAGGCGGAGTACCGGGAACGGCAGGGGGTGCTGACCGCGCGGATCGCGGACCTCGCGAGCGGGCTGCGCGTCCTCAACGGGCTCGGCGGCAAGGGCCTGGTCGCGGACGCGTTCCACCGCGACTCGCGACGGCTGCGGGAGCAGGGCTACCGGGTGGGCGCGGTGACCAGCTGGCTCCAGGCGCTCGGGGTGGGGCTGCCGACCCTGTTCCTCGCGGTGGTGACCTGGCTGGCGGCCCGGCTGGCCGCCCAGGGGGCCATCACCGTGGGCGAGCTGGTGTCGGTGTACGGGTACGTGACCGTGCTGGTGCGGCCGGTGGCGTACTTCGTCGACTGGGGGTACCAGGTGAGCCGCGGGGTGGTGGCGGCGCGGCGCGTCATCCGGTTCCTGGACCTGGAGCCGCTGCCGGACCACGGCACGCGGGACGCGCCCGCGGAGCCGTCGGTGCTGCACGACCCCGAGTCGGGCGTCCGGGTGCTGCCGGGCCGGCTGACCGCGCTGGCCGGCGACCGGCCCGCCGACGCGGCGCTGGTGGTGGACCGGCTCGGGCGGTACGCGCCGACGGCCGTGACCTGGGGCGGGGTGCCCCTCGACGAGATCCCGCTGGCGCGGGTCCGGGAGCGGATCCTGGTCGCCGACCACGAGGCGGACCTGTTCGCGGGGCGGCTGCGGGACCTGCTCGGCGGCCGTGCGGAGCCGTCCGACGCGGAGATCGCGGAGGCGGTGCGCGCGGCCGTCGCCGAGGACGTCGTGCGGGGCCTGCCGGACGGGCTCGACTCGGCGGTCGACGCCCAGGGCCGCAATCTCTCCGGTGGCCAGCGGCAGCGGGTACGGCTGGCGCGGGCGCTGCTCGCCGACGCGGAGATCCTGCTGGCGGTCGAGCCGACGTCGGCGCTGGACGCGCACACGGAGGCCCGCGTCGCCCAACGCCTGCGGGCGGCCCGCGAGGGCCGTACGACGCTGCTCACCACCACGTCCCCCCTCGTCCTGGACCACGCGGACACCGTCATCTACCTGACCGAGGGCAAGGCGGCAGCCACCGGCACCCACCGCGACCTCCTCTCCACAGAACCGGGCTACCGAGCACTGGTGGCCCGGGACGCTGGGGAAGAGGGGGGAGAGGGTGACGGGGAGGGTGACGGGAACGGGGAGACGCGGGCGAGCGCCACCACGGCGAAGCCGGAAGCAGAGGCGGGGGCAGAGCCGGAGGCGAGCGCGGGCACGCACGAGGTGGCCGCAGAGGAGGCCGTACGGTGACGACGCGACCCCCGACGGAGCCCACGGACCCCGCCGCGCGCCCGACGTCCGACGAGGGCCCGGCCCCGGCCGACGCCCCCTCGGCCGCGCGCCGCACCTCCGACGGTTCCTCCACCCCCGCCGCCTCTCCCCCCGACTCCCCCGATTCCCCCGCCGGCGCCCCGGCCCCCCGGCTTCCCATCGCTCGGTCCGTGGATGTGCGGCGGGCCGCTGTGCGGCTCGTGCGAGGCGATGGGCGGGCGTTTCTCGCCGTGTTGGCGTTGAACGGGGCCGCGGCCGGCATGGGCCTCGCCGGGCCCTGGTTGCTGGGCCGGATCATCGACGAGGTGCGCGGCGGGGGCGGGGTCGACGCCGTGGACCGGCTGGCCCTGGCCATCCTGCTGTGCGCGGTGGCGCAACTGCTGCTGGCCCGCTGGGCCCGCTACGTGGGCCACCGGTTCGGCGAGCGCGTCCTCGCCCGGGTGCGGGAGGAGTTCGTGGACCGCGCCCTCGCCCTGCCCGCGTCGGCCGTGGAACGCGCCGGCACCGGCGATCTCACGGCGCGCGGCACCGCCGACGTGGACGCCGTCGGCAAGACCCTGCGCGACGCGGGCCCCGAGCTGCTCATCAACACCGTGGAGGCGCTGTTCCTGATCGGCGCGGTGTTCGCCCTGGACCCGCTGCTCGGGCTGTTCGGACTGCTCGGCCTCACCGGCATCTGGTTCGTGCTCCGCTGGTATCTGCGCCGGGCGCGGGCCGGCTATCTGGCGGAGGGCGCGGCCGGCTCCGAGGTGGCGGAGATCGTCGCGGCCACCGCGTCCGGCGCCCGTACGGTGGAGGCGCTGCGGCTGGAGCGGCGGCGGATCGCCGCGAGCCGGGACGCGCTGGAGGTCTCCCGTCGCCGGCGTCTGCACACCCTGTTCCTGCGGACGGTGTTCTTCCCGGGCGTCGAGGTCTCCTACCTCGTACCGGTGGTGACCGTCCTGCTGGTCGGCGGGGTGCTGCACGCGCGCGGCTCGATGAGCCTGGGCGCGGTGGTCGCGGCGGCACTGTATCTGCAGCAGTTGAGCGGGCCGCTCGACGAGATCCTCATGCGGATCGAGCAGTTGCAGTCCAGCGGCGCCTCGTTCGCCCGGGTCGAGGGGCTGGCCCGCGCTCCGCGGGCGACCCCGGTGCGCTCGCCGGAACCGGCGGACGACCGGATCGACGTGACCGGGGTGCGGTACGCCTACGGGCGGGGCGGCGAGGTGCTGCGCGGTGTCGACCTGACCGTACGGCCGGGTGAACGGCTGGCCGTGGTCGGCCCGTCCGGCGCCGGGAAGACCACCCTGAGCAGGCTGCTCGCCGGTATCGACGCGCCCACCGAGGGCTCGGTGACGGTCGGCGGGGTCCCCGTCGTCGGCCTCGGCCCGGAGCGGCTGCGCCGCCAGGTCGTCCTGGTCACCCAGGAGCACCATGTGTTCCTCGGGACGGTCCGCGACAACCTCCTCATCGCCGAACCCTCCGCAACGGACGAGGAGTTGTGGGCCGCGCTGACGGCGGTGGGCGCCGAGGGCTGGGTCCGCGACCTGCCCGAAGGGCTCGGCACCCGGCTCGGCGAGGGCGGCCGCCGTACGGACGGGCCCCAGGCCCAGCAGCTCGCCCTGGCCCGGGTGGTCCTCGCGGACCCGCACACGCTCATCCTCGACGAGGCGACCGCCCTGCTCGACCCCGCGACCGCGCGCCACACGGAACGCGCCCTCGCCGCCGTCCTCGAAGGCCGCACGGTCATCGCGATCGCCCACCGCCTCCACACCGCCCACGACGCCGACCGGGTCGCCGTCATGGAGGACGGCCGCCTCACCGAACTGGGCACCCATGACGAGCTGGTGAGGGCGGGCGGGGCGTACGCGGCGCTGTGGGAGAGGTGGCACGGAGAGGCCCCGGCGTGAGCGGACCTGGTCGACGGCTCAGCCAACAACCCGTATATCGAACATGACCATCCGGTCAACGGACGATTTCCGGCCAACTTGTTGACGCGCTCCTGACAGATGGCGCGATCTCCTGCCACGCTGCCCACAACCGCGTCACAGCAACCTCACAAGCTCCCCCCGCCGTGCCGCGGAGCACCTCCCACGCATGTGGTGTTCGCGTTCCACCCCTTGTTCTGCCCGGGCGGCCACCAACCGTCCGGTCTCCCCTGGCCGCGCGAACCGCGGCCACGCAGAAGGAGTCAGTGTTGAGACGCCAGTCCCACAGACGCACCTCCCACACGGGTGACATCCGTTCCCGCTCCACCCAGCGACGCGTCGCCACCGGCGCGCTCGTCGCCGTCAGCGCCCTGCTCGCCGCGGCCGTCCAGTCGGGCGCCGCCACCGCCGCCCCGGAGAAGGCACCGTCGGCAGCGGACAAGGCCGGCCAGGGCGCGGTCTCCATCAAGCTCAGCCCCTCCCAGCGGGCCGAGCTGATACGTGAGGCCGACGCCGGCAAGGCGGAGACGGCGACGGAGCTGAACCTCGGCGCCAAGGAGAGGCTCGTCGTCCGTGACGTGGTCAAGGACCGCGACGGCACCGTGCACACCCGGTACGAGCGGACCTACGACGGCCTCCCGGTCCTCGGCGGCGACCTGGTCGTCAAGACCTCGAAGGCGGGTCAGACCGAGGGCGTCGTCAAGGCCACCAAGGCCACCATCAAGGTCGCCTCGGTGAAGCCGACCCTCGCCTCCGCCAAGGCGGAGAAGCAGGCGCTCGGCGCGGCGAAGGCCGAGCACGCCAAGGACGCCGAGATCAACCGCGCCCCGCGCAAGGTGATCTGGGCCGCGAGCGGCAAGCCCGTCCTGGCGTACGAGACGGTCGTCGGCGGCTTCCAGCACGACGGCACCCCGCAGGAGCTGCACGTCGTCACGGACGCCCGGACCGGCGAGAAGCTGTTCGAGTGGGAGGCCGTCGAGACCGGCACCGGCAACACGGTGTACTCCGGCACGGTCGACCTCACCACCACGCAGTCGGGGTCGACGTACAACCTCACCGACGGCGCGCGCGGCGGCCACAAGACGTACAACCTGAACCGCGGTACGTCCGGCACCGGCACCCTGTTCTCCGGCCCGGACGACGTGTGGGGCAACGGCAGCCCGTCGAACCTGGAGTCGGCCGGCGCCGACGCCCACTACGGCGCGGCGCTGACCTGGGACTACTACAAGAACGTGCACGGCCGCAGCGGCATCCGCGGTGACGGCAAGGGCGCCTACTCCCGCGTGCACTACGGCAACAACTACGTCAACGCGTTCTGGCAGGACACCTGCTTCTGCATGACGTACGGCGACGGCTCGGGCAACGCCAACCCGCTGACGTCGATCGACGTGGCCGCGCACGAGATGACCCACGGCCTCACGTCGAACACGGCCGGCCTCAACTACTCGGGCGAGTCCGGCGGTCTGAACGAGGCCACCTCCGACATCTTCGGCTCGACGGTCGAGTTCTACGCGAACAACAGCTCCGACGTCGGTGACTACCTCATCGGCGAGGAGATCAACATCAACGGCGACGGCACGCCGCTGCGCTACATGGACAAGCCGAGCAAGGACGGCTCGTCGAAGGACGCGTGGTACTCGGGCATCGGCTCGATCGACGTGCACTACTCGTCGGGCCCGGCCAACCACTTCTTCTACCTCCTGTCGGAGGGCAGCGGCGCCAAGACCATCAACGGCGTCAGCTACAACTCCCCCACCTCGGACAACCTGCCGGTCACCGGCATCGGCCGGGACAAGGCGGAGAAGATCTGGTTCCGCGCGCTGACCACCAAGTTCACGTCGACCACCAACTACGCGGCGGCCCGCACCGGCACCCTCGCGGCGACCGGTGAGCTGTACGGCACCACGTCCGCCGAGTACACGGCGGTGCAGAACGCCTGGGCGGCCATCAACGTGGGCTCGCGTCCCGGTGGCGGCGGGGGCGGCGGTACGTCGTTCGAGAACACGGCCGACGTATCGATTCCGGACAACGGCGCGGCGGTCACCTCGCCGATCACCGTCTCCGGGCGGACGGGCAACGCGCCGTCGAACCTCGCGGTGGCGGTCGACATCGTCCACACCTACATCGGTGACCTCCAGGTGCAGCTGGTCGCCCCGGACGGCACGGCGTACACGCTGAAGGCGTACGGCACCGGCGGCAGCTCGGACAACATCAACACCACGTACACGGTGAACGCTTCCTCCGAAGTCGCCAACGGCGTCTGGCAGTTGAGGGTCCAGGACAACGCGGCCCGGGACACCGGCCACATCAACAGCTGGAAGCTGACGTTCCCGTAGGGAACGGGGCGGCCCTTCGTATACCGGGCATGAGCCGACCGGGCGCCGCCCCGGGGGGATCCAACCCCCCCGGGGCGGCGCTCGCTTTGCCGTTCTCCGGGGCGCGCTTGATCCGCCCTTTGCCGTGTTCGAAGCGGATTTACCTAGCGGCAACATTTCTGGACAGTTGACTTTCAGCCAACATCACTTGAACCTCCTGACATGTACGCGTCCGGCTGTCACTCTTCACTCAACCGCCGCACTCGCAACTTCAGTTCACCGGACGGCGACCCCACGCCGGGCCGGTCTCCCCCACCAAGGAGCATGAGTGACTCCGTTCTACGCGCGTCATAAGCAGACCACGCTGGCCATCGCGACCGCCGTCGCCGCCGGTGCGCTGCTGACCACCGGTCTGACCACCGGCGCCACCGCCCAGCCCGCGCCGACCGCCGGCAAGGCCACGTCGGCCGGCGCCCCGGTCCTGCTGACGCCGGCCGCGCGCACGGCCCTCATCAAGAAGGCGGACGCGGCCACCGCCGAGACCGCCGACGAGATAGGTCTCGGCGCCAAGGAGGAACTGGTCGTCCGCGACGTCCTGAAGGACGCCGACGGCACGGTCCACACCCGCTACGAGCGCACCTACGGCGGCCTCCCGGTCCTCGGCGGCGACCTGGTCGTCCACGAGACCAAGTCCGGCGCCGTCAAGAGCGTCACCAGAGCGACGAAGGCCACCGTGAAGGTCGCCGACCTCACCGCGGACGTGACGAAGGCCGCCGCCGAGAAGCAGGCGCTGAAGGCCGCCAAGGCCGAGGGCTCCAGCAAGAGCGCGGCCGACAAGGCGCCCCGCAAGGTCGTCTGGGCCGCGAGCGGCAAGCCCGCCCTCGCCTACGAGACGGTCGTCGGCGGCTTCCAGCACGACGGCACCCCGCAGGAGCTCCACGTCATCACCGACGCGGAGACCGGCAAGAAGCTGTACGAGTGGGAGGCCGTCCAGACCGGCACCGGCAACAGCCAGTACAACGGCCAGGTCACCCTCGGCACCACCAAGTCGGGCTCGACGTACAACCTGACCGACGCCGGGCGCGGCGGCCACAAGACGTACAACAAGGCCCGCTCCACCTCGTCCTCCGCCGGCACGCTCTTCACCGACGCGGACGACATCTGGGGCACCGGCAGCGCCTCCAGCTCCTCCACCGACCAGAACGCCGCGGTGGACGCCCACTACGGCGCGCAGGTCACCTGGGACTTCTACAAGAACGTCCTCGGCCGCAACGGCATCAAGAACAACGGCCAGGCCGCGTACTCCCGCGTCCACTACGGCAACGCGTACGTCAACGCCTTCTGGTCCGACAGCTGCTTCTGCATGACGTACGGCGACGGCTCGGGCAACATCAAGCCGCTGACCTCGCTGGACGTCGCCGGCCACGAGATGTCCCACGGTCTGACCTCCAACACCGCGGGCCTGAACTACTCCGGCGAGTCGGGCGGTCTGAACGAGGCCACCTCCGACATCTTCGGCACGGCGGTGGAGTTCTACGCGGCCAACAGCAAGGACCCGGGCGACTACCTCATCGGCGAGAAGGTCGACATCCGCGGCAACGGCACCCCGCTGCGGTACATGGACCAGCCCAGCAAGGACGGTTCCTCGGCCAACTACTGGTCGTCGTCCCTGGGCAGCCTCGACGTGCACTACTCGTCGGGCCCGGCCAACCACTTCTTCTTCCTGCTGTCGGAGGGCAGCGGCGCCAGGACCATCAACGGCGTCAGCTACAACTCCCCCACCTCCAACGGCGCCACGATCACCGGCATCGGCCGCGCCAAGGCCGTCCAGATCTGGTACAAGGCGCTGACCACGTACATGACCTCGACGACCAACTACAAGGGCGCGCGCACGGCGACCCTGAACGCGGCGCGTGACCTGTACGGCGCGGGCAGCGCCGAGTACAACGCGGTGAACGCCACGTGGGCGGCGGTCAACGTGACCGCGTAGCACATCGCGGCCTGTGTTGAGGCGGTACCCGGAGAGAAGGCGACTCCGGGTGCCGCCCTAGGCTGTGGCCCCATGTCCCACACCGACGGCTCACACCCTCTCCCGGACGGCTTCACCTACGAGGCCGTCGGCGCGACCCGCGAGGGCCGCTGCCCGCCCGGCTTCAACGAGCTGGAGGTCCGCACCCGCCTCGGCGAGGGCACGGCCCTCTTCGAACGGGCGGCGAACGCCGTCCTCACCTGGGAGATGCACCGCGCCCTCGGCGTGGGCCTCCACACGGACGCGCCCGAGGCCGCGCCGGGCGTCGACGTCACCGTCACCCTGGGCGGCGTCATCAAGGCCCCCTGCCGCGTCGTCTGGACGGTCGACGAGCCCCGCCGCAAGGGCTGGGCCTACGGCACGCTCCCCGGCCACCCCGAATCCGGCGAGGAGTCCTTCGTGGTGGCCCGCACGGGCGACGGCACGGTCTGGCTGACGGTGACGGCGTACAGCCGCCCGGCGAAGTGGTACGCACGGGCCGGCGGCGCGGCGACGAGGGGCCTGCAGCACGCGTACGCCCGCCGCTGCGGGGTGGTGCTGCGGAGGTTGGCGGAGGATCCGAAGGAGTAACTACACGGACGCCCCGCCCCTGTAGGCGTAGCCTCAGTCTGCCAGTGGGACGCCTGCTCCACTGGGTCTGCGCGGTGAGCGACCCTGTCAATCATCTGTAATTCTTTTCTGGACCGTCCTCCCCCACGACGACCAGTGCACACTGGCCGCCCTCAGGGGAAAAAGGGTGCCTCCACATACGGAGCTTCGTTGCGTGTGGTCGCGCAATCATCCAGAACGGAAATTCACCTGTGAGGTCACCGCGAATCTACAGTCACCCTGTGATTAATCCCCAACTCCGAAACTCGATCACCCTAGATTCAACCTCGGCAGTTTTTGCGGATTTCCGTACGTGAGGACGCGTTGGAGTCCGACCCTCAGCTCATTGAGGTCAACCCCCGATGCAATCCCCAGCGGAATAAGATTGGAGGGCAAGCTCAGCACCTCAACGGCTTCGTCATCAAATCTTAGAGTCAGGAGTCCAGGCAATAGAGATACTCCTTTAAGGCCGCCATAGTGAACCCCTCCACTCTCATTCACGACACAGTAGCTATCCGTTCCGTTCCTGACATTCTGCTCGTCCGGTTGCTCGTCCAGGAAACGTTGGAGATCAAAGTAATAACCGTTCTCCGCCGCGTCGTCCCCGTCACCTATGAAGACCGAGAAAGTCACACCGGGAACTTCTTCCCCGACCACCAGCGCAGCGATCTCCCAATAGGGGGAAATGTTACTCATCCACTCCAACTCCATTCCTTACCGCTGCTCTTGTACACAAAGGTCACCCCCATTTCCTGTGCCGCTTTCTGCATCCTTCCCTGACAGGAGGGGCATGGAGGGTTCAGTCCGTGAATGGTAACCGTGTCGCCTCGGTTGATGGGTGCCAGCTTCGAGTAGGGATCACCGTTGATATCCATGCTGGTGGCCCCAGACATCCGGATGACACGGGCTTCGGTGTGACTCGAAGACTGACTCTCCCCAGGGATCATACTGCCACTCCTTAGAGAGTAGGTCACGACCAACTGCCCGTCGCGTGTCACCTCAGCTCTCGCCCAGTGGGTTTTCGTAGTGGTCTTTCCAGTGAGGGAACCCGCACGATCCCTTGCGTTCCGATCACCGTAGGTAGGCTTGCCCGACCTGGTATTGGGCCTCGCAGCAAAGACCCCGTTCCTGCCGCTCCCGAAGATTGCTGCTAGGGCACTAGGGACTTGGTAGGAGTCGCTGGAAATATCATAGCCTTGACTCGCTATCCAGTTGTCGAACTGGGCACCATAGTCACATCCTGGCTCGCCGGGACCCCCGCCGTTTCGACAGTCACCGTCAAAGATCCATCCACCGTATTCCGCCATGTGGGGAACATTCGAAATGATCCCGTAAAACGTCTCTCCAACGCCGGAGCATAATCCGGATAGCGGGCCCCAGGAACCGCAGCCATCGTCTGGGTCACCAGGGCCTGGCTTCGCCCCGCCACCACCGCTACTGGCGTGCCCGCCACTGTTGGTGCTGGCCGTTCCACCACTATTCTTCGTGGTCGTCCCACCGCCGCCCCGCAGCACACCAGCGGGATTGTTCTTGATGTGCTTGGGCTCGCTGCCGACATTGCAGGTTCCTGTGAGACCGCAGTCGGCGCCACCAGGATCCATGAGTCCCGTGGGGTCGGAGGACGAGGCAGGGTTGTTTCTGACGTACGAGTAGCCATTGAGCGACTGATGCTGGTCCAAAGCGATGATCGGGTCCACGCTGATGAACTGGCCCGTCAGCGGGTCGTACTCGCGCGCCCCGATGTGGGTCAGGCCCGTGCCTGCGTCCGTCGGCTTGCCCAGGAACGCCTTGTCGTCCGGCCAGGTGACGCCCGGCTTCAGGTCGCGTGAGGCGCCGAACGGGCTCATGTACCTCTTCGTGACCGCGTACGTCGTCGCGTCCATGGCGAGGCTGGACGTGCCGTGGTGGTCGGAGGCCAGGAAGCTCAGCTTCGTACCCGACGTACCCGAGGCCGCCGTGCGGACCGCGATCGTCTGGCCGTTGGCCGTGTAGTAGCGGGTGCCGGAGAGGGTCTTGGTGGTGCCCTTCGCCGTCAGGCGGACCTCCATGCCGCCGAGGTAGAGGATCGTGTCGCCGTCACCCTTGGCACGGCGGATCAGCAACTCCCCGTCGGCGTCATAGAGGTAGTTCGTCTGCCCCGAGCCCTCGGTCGTCCTGACCAGCTTGCCCTCGCTGTTCCAGAGCAGGCTCTGCCGAGCGGCGGGTCCCGGACGGGACGTCGTGTTGCCGTGCACGTCGTAGTCGTACGTCGCGCTCCTGGCACCAGTCGTGTTGTCCAGGGTGTGGGGCTTCTTGTCGCCGGCGTCGGACGTGTCGTCGTACGTGTAAGTCGTGGTGCTGTCGCCGGTGCCGGAGTGCTTGGTCTCCGTCTTGCGCTGACCCGCCTCCGTGTACGTGTACGACGTCCAGTAGGGGGCCGCGCCATCGAGGTTCGAAACCGTACGGCCTGAGGCGGCACAGTCAGCCGTCTTGGGAGTCCAGGACTCGGTCAGGCGGCGGTGGCCGTCGTAGGTGAAGCACTGGTAGTCGGGCTTGGTCGTGCCGCCCTGGGTCGTAGCGTCGAAGATCGAGGTGACGTTGCCGGCGTCGTCCTGGGTGAACTTCAGTTCCTGCGGCATGTAGCCGTGGACGTCGTCGGTCACGTGGGCGCGGGTCAGACGGCGTGTGCCCGGCTCGTAGTCCCAGTTGAGGAACATCTTCTTCGCCGTGTCCGCCCCGCTCTTGCCCAAGGCGAGTTGTGTGAGGTCGCCCTGCGGCGAGAACGTCGCCCCCTGCAGGTAGCCACTCGTGCCCCTGGACGTGAGCTGATGGCCGGTCGCGTCGTAGGTGTACTCGACGGACTCCGAGGGGAGGCCGCCCGCCGCCGGCTGGGACGCCATGCTGATCGTGCCGTCCGGGCGGTACCCCGTGGCGAAGCTCAGGGTTTCCGGCACGCCCGCCGCGACCAGTTCGTCGGTCTTGGGCAGGAGAAGCTGGTTCTCCATGACCTGGTACATCGGGTCGTACTTGATGATCTTCTTCGTGTAGGCCTTGCCGCTGAGGCCGCCGTCGTAACGGACCGCGGTGTCGAGCTGTCCCTTGTACAGCGAGTCGAAGGTCCAGGCCGCGAGCTGATTCGCGTCCTTCTTCTCGCCCTGCCACAGGCCGGTCCTGCGGTTCAGCTCGTCGTATCCGTAGAGGAGCTTCTTGTCCGCGTCCTCGGTGTTGAAGGTGCTGTCGACGCGGTCGAGGGAGTCGTAGGTCGTCCTGCTCGTGCCCTTGTCGGGGTCCGTGGCGGTGACCTGGCGACCGAACAGGTCGTACGTGTAGGACCACTTGGCCTTGTCGGGGCCGGTGATGGTCTCCTGCTGTCCGGCGTCCGTGTACGTGTACCTGGTCGTGGTGTAGTCCGTGCCGGTCGGCTTGGGGCCGGCGTATTCACGACGCTCGGTCGTCTGGCCGAGCGCGTTGGTGACCACGGCGGTGGCCTGACCGCCGGAGGGAGCGGTCGCCATCACCGTGTCCCCGGTGTACGTAGTGTCGACGCTCCAGCGGGTCACTCCATGCGTCTTCGTGACCGTCTTCGTGGCGCGGCCGGCACCGTCGTACGTCGTGTCGGTCTGGATCGGAGCCTGGCTGCCCTCGGTCTGGACCGCGGAACCGGAAGGGGCCGACTTGTCGTCCCAGATGTCTCCCTGCGCGCTGGTCGCCAGGCCCCGGCTGTCGTACAGCGTCAGTGAGACGAGGCGGCCACCGACCGGAGTGGGAGTCTGGACCTGGCGCAGGCGCAGCAGGTTGTCGTAGAACTCGTAGGTGGTGTTGTAGCCGGTCCCGTCACCCCTCAGTGCGCCGGTCGACACCCACGACAGGTCCGAGTTCCTGATGTTGTAGGCGTAGACGAAGTTCGCTGTCTGCTTGCGGGCCTTCGATCGGTTGGGCAGCCAGACGCTCGTGACACGACCGAGGCTGTCGTACTCCGTCTCGGTGATCTTGTCGTTGGGGTCGCTCACAGTGACCGGGGCGCCGGTCGCGAACGCCACGCGGGTGGTGGTCTTGTGGCCCTTGATGTTGGTGGCGCTGCTGGACGTCAGCGGGCCGGTGCCGGCCGGGACGTAGGTCGTGTCCGACACCGTCTTGTCGTGGGTGTCCTTGACGGTACGTGGGCGGCCCAGGGCGTCGTACGTGGTGGTGGCCATCTTCTGCCAGGCCGGGGCGTCGTCACTGCCGTAGGACTTGGCGCGTCCTGTCCAGACGGCCTCGCCCTTCGTCGGCTTCTGGGACGCCGTCCATGCCGTGGCCGTCGCGTCGTCGTAGATCGTCGCCGCGTCCGCGACGACGTCACCGGGCCGGCTGCTGTCCGCCGGCAGGTCGAGGGCCGAGTCCGCGGTGGCACAGGTCCTGGCGACCGTGCGGGTGCGGGACACCAGGGAGTTGATGCCGTTGTCGGCATTGCGGGCGTACCAGGTGCGGGTGCACTTCTCGTCGCCGGTGACGGCCCCGTCGCCCTGGTCCTCCGTGGTGCTGACCATGCCGTGGTCGTCGTACGTGTAGGCGGTCGTACGGGAACGGTCGACGGCGGTGCCCGTGGTCGTCACGCGGGTGCGGTCGGTGGAGTCGGCGACCCTGACCATGTAGGCCTCGGTGTCGGCGTACGACTTGTGCTGGACCGCGGTCTTCCTGGACCACATGGTGTTGACGGTTCCTGAGACCTCCTCGGAGCCGTTGTAGGTGACCGTCTCGCGGACGGATCCGGCGTACTGGTCGCGGTCCGTGACCGCTACCGCCGAGATACCCGTCACCGACGCCGACTTGCGGTTGTCCGGGTGTGGCGTCCTGTTGTCGGAGCCGAGGACCCGGTCACCGTTCATGCCCTGCATGTACACCGTGGTCGTCTTCAGCTGATCGGTGCTGCTGGTGCCCGTCACGTGCGTGACGCGCTGGAAGCCTCTCCAGAGCGACCAGGTCCGTTCCTTCTCCGGGACGAACGGGTTTTCGTCGTAGTGCCAGGCCGGGGTGGAGTAGCGGTAGGTGTGCTGGACGGCTTCCTTGCCACCGTGGGGCGCCGAGGTGGTGACGGAGTTGACCGGGTACTTCTGGAACCAGTCGAGGATCGGGGTCTTCTCGCCGTTGGGCGCCCAGTACACCGGGTAGCACCGCTTGTCGTTGTCGTCGACCTTCGGCATGGCCTGCCCGTGGACGCAGTCGGCCTCCATGTACGACACGACCGTCTCGGCGCCGGCCTCGGACGTGATCTTCTTCAGGCGCGGCTTGTCGAAGGAGAGGATGTTGTCGTGCTGGCCGTCGACACGATTGGTGAGGAGCGTGTGCTCGAACGTCACCGGCGGCAGCGCCAGATCGGTGCCGCGCTTGCCGGTGTGCTGGATCTGCTTCAACCACAGGGACTGGTCGGCGGAGTCACCCGTGTCGCCCGGGTCCGGGTAGCTGTGCTGAAAGGACCAGGCGTCAACGGCTGCGTAGCCGGGAGTGGTGGCGGCCGCGTCCCAGGCATACGTGGTGACGCCGGTCAGCCGCTTGCGGGTGAAGAACGAGGGCCCGGTGTTGCCGGTGCACTTGTCGCCGCTCTTGCAGACCGCGTCGAAGGGTACGTCGGGCCAGTTGTCGCGGGTGTCCTCCGTGAGGGAGTCACAGCCCTTGCCGGTCGCGATGCACCGCTCGCTGTAGCCGAGGACGACCTTGTCGGAGGCGGCGGGGGTGGCGGAGAACAGCGCTCCCTTCCGCTGGCCGTAACGGATCTCCTTGAGGTATCCGCCGCGCACGTACTCGGTGCCGGTGGTGTCGTCGCCGAGCATGTCGTAGTGGTTGCGCTCGGCCTCGTACCAGTAGCTCATGGCGTTGCCGTGGGTGTCCTCGACGTAGTCGAGGTTCCATCGCCACGCCTGCTTCTTGTCCCGACCGGAGAAGCCACTGCCGCTGCTGTGGCCCGGTTCACCCGAGTCGTCCCCGAAGACCGGGACGGTCCAGACGGACTCCGTGCGGTCGTCCGCGCCCGCTCCGTCCAGCTTGTTCAAGCCGAAGACGTACTTGGTCCCGTCCCCGGTGATGACCGTCCAGAACTCGCCCTTGCCGTCACCCTTGCCGTCGTCGGTCACCGGGTCGCCGTCGGGGTCCGTGTTCGCATCGCCGTCGTCACCGTTGTCCGCGCCCCAGGAGTGAATGACCCTGGAGGCGTCGTCGTTCTTCAGACGCCATCTCTCGGTGGTGTCGTCCTTGACCAGCTCACTGGCCTTGCCGTTCAGGACCAGGGACGCGTTCTCGTACTTCCAGCACAGATCGAACTTGTCCTTCTGGCCGTCGTCGTCGCAGGAACCGTACTTGCGCTCGACGTAGGAGGAGGTGAGGTCGAAGCCCTCGCCGACCTGCGTGCCCTGGTTGTTCGAGTTCGCGGTACGGCCGTCGACGGCCCCGGAGTCGTACGAGATCGACAGGTCGGGCGCCGGGCCCGCCGCGGCAGGCGGGGTCCGCAGCGGGTAGGACCAGGTGAAGGTGCCCGACGAACCGCCCGCTTCCCAGGACGACGAGGACGACAAGGGGGTCGCCTTGTAGTCGCCGGCGCCGGACTGGGAGCCCGCGGCGACGGCCAGGACCATCGTTGGGGACTTGCCGTCGGTCCTCTTGAAGGTCAGCGTCGACGAAAGCTTCCCCGCATCACGGTCGTTCACCGCCGCGAGGGGCTGGGGCGCACGGCACGTGCCCTTGGCGCTCTCCCCGAGCAGGCAGTGGGGGAACTTGAGCAGATTCAGTCGGCCTGCCCAGTCACCGCCGTAGGCCGAGGCGAAAGCCGAGTAGTCGAGGCCGAGTTGGGCCCGCCCACCGGTCGGCGGTCCGGTGACCTTGAGGACCACACCCTTGACACCGAGTTTCCTCGCCGCCTTCTGGTCCAAGACCTCGACCTTGACCGCGTCGGCGGCACGTGGCTGCTTTCCGTCCTTGGCGGCCTTCGGCTCGGTCAAGGTCACGGGAAGTGAGCCAGGGGTGCCCTTGGCCTTGCCCCGGCCGGACAGGGAGAGTGTCACCGATCCGTGGTCGGGCCAGTCCACCGCGCGTGCGCGGTCCTTGTTCCCCCGCTTCACTGCGGCCCGGTTGGCTGCCTCGATCTCCTTGCCGAGCGCCGCGAGCTTCTTGTTCGTCTGCACGGTCCATGGGGAGACCTCGGCCGCCTTCGGGGCCTCCAGGTCCGGCCTGCCCAGCGGTTCGGTGTCCGCGGCGAAGACGACCGGAGTCATCAGGCTCGGGAGCATGGCGAAGCCGAGCAGAGCGGCGACGCGCCGCGTCCACACACGCCTGGCAGGTGTGGCGATCCCGCTTCCGGGCGGGCCCGCGATGAACTGGTTCATGACAAGTCTCCTGGCGGCGGCCGCGCCACGTGGGAGCGGCCGCACGCTGTTGTGAATCGGAGGCCGACGAGGCCGAAGAAGGCAGGGAGGGCGCGGAGCGCCGGAGCGGTCAGGTGGACTGATCAGTGATCTGGTTCTTCACCTGGTCGTTGGTCATCGCGCCGACCCACACGCGGACCTTCGCCACATCACCCGGCAGGTGATGCCCTGTGGTCCCGTTCGCCGTGCCCCGGCCGACCGACAGAGCGCCCGTGCCTTGCTGGTCGGCTTCGAGGCCGCCGTCTTCCGCGTTCTGCGGGAACTGACCGACGAACAGCTGAGACACCCCGAAACGCTGTGTTCCATCAGCAGCGCTGAACGACCTCGTCGTGTCGAAGACACCGGTCAGATCGACCCACGTGTCGAACTCGTGGTCGCCGATGGTCTCGTGAGCGACAGCAATCGCGGTCCCCACCACCTTGCCCGTCGAGTCGACGGCTGTCCGACCGAACCTCCACTCATAGGCGCCGCCCTCGATCTTCTCCACCCACAGCGCCCAGGAGGACTCCTTGCCCGCCCCGGTCGCCTGGCCGACGACCAGTCCGCGATAGCCGACCGGTTTGGCGTTCAGCAGCGCCCTGTCGAGACGCACGCGGGCGGACACGGTGAAGGATCCGGTCTCGTCGATCACCGGTCCCGTCGTCGACGCGTAGCCGGAGCTGCCGTCGAGCACGAGAGCCGTGGCGTCCTCACCCGTCAGCCGGGCGGTACCGGACAGCTTCAGACCGCCGCGGCGGTACGGGAACGACGTGCTGGCCGGGTCGTCGGGATCCTCGGGGCTCTCGGTGACCTGTGTGCCCGACGAGATCGTGGCGTCCCAGTGGGCGACCAGTTCATTGGTCGGCACCTCGTCCGTCGTGAGTTGGTGTTCCTCTCGGAGTTGCTCGGGCTCATGCGCCTCCTGCCACACCGCGACCTCGTCGACACGCCCCCGGAAGTACTCGCCGAAGGCACCGTCGACCTTGGAGACGCCCAGCATCAGGTTCCGGTCGGCGGCCCAGGGCGTGTACGTGGCGGCCGCCTTGGACAGGACGACGGGCTCGCCCTGCGGCTTGCCGTTGACGTAGAGCTGAATGGTGTCGTTGTTCTTGTCGACGTCCTGCTGGGTGTCGAAGACCGCGGCCAGATGAGTCCAGACCCGCAACGGGGGGTTCGCCTCATCCGCCACCGAGCGAATGTAGACGGGGTCCTTCTTGTCCTGGTCGGTCCGGTTGAAGACCCACTTCTTGTACGCGGACGAGTAGTACAGGGTGAACGCGGAGCCCTGGTCGCCAGGCGCGGACAGGACCGTCCTGTTCTCGGCTGCGTCCGTGAGATACGCCCACGCCGACACGGTGAACGAGTCCTGGGTGTTGACGGCAGCCCCATCCGTGGACGCGTAGCCCGTCTGTTTGGCAGGGTCGGTGCTGTCGTTGAGCCACAGTGAGTAGTCGCCTGCCCCACGGCGGCCCATCGTCGACCATCCGGTGCCCGCGTCGTCACGCAGAACGATGTTGTGGCGTGTGCCGGCTTCGCCGCTGTCCTTGGCCACCGTCACACCAGATCCCGGCTTGCCGTCGTCGAAGCGCCAGCGGCCGGACGGCCCCTCGGGCAGACCCACTTTGAGGACGAATTCCGCCGGCGGGCCCCACCGCACGCGGCCGTCCTTGTCCAGCTTCAGATCACTGGCCTCGACCGCCAATGTCTGCGTGCCGGACAGTCCGGGCGCGATGTCCTTGCGTGTCACCGGCGCATTGGTCGAGGCCGCATTCACCTGCTTGACCGCACTGGCGCCCGTGGACAGGAAGCGCCAGCGGTACGCCTTCACATCTTTGTCAGCCGTGTTCGGGCGGAAGGTGAACGTTCCGGGAGTGCCAGGAGCACCGTTGGAGGCGCAGTCATTGGCCGTGCATTCCCTGTAGGGCCCGCCCGACGCGATCGTCGGCGCCTTGGGAGCTGTCGAATCGATCCTCAAGTAGCACCAGGACGAGTATGGCGAGAACAGATCGCCGGATCTGTTGTCGTAGCTCCAGTGGGACTGGGTGCGGGCTCGGAATCGGTAGAGCCCTCCGTCCGCCCTCTTGCTCGTCGTGATCGTCTCGAGGGCCCCGTCAGTGGCCCAGCCGTCCTCCGGACGGTGCCCACTCCACACCTGGGACCAGGACCCCTTGCGCATGTCGTCGCTGGAACGCTGCATCACGAACTCGGCTTGCAAGGCCGGCGTCGTCTCGTCCCCGCCCGGCTGGACCAGCGTCTGCACCCTCGCGTGGATGGATGGCGTGTCCACAGTCACGGTCATGGGATCTGACGAGGGACGGCACGGCCCTGTCTTGCTGCCCGTGCCCGGAATCGCACCGACGGAGGTCGGCACCCCCGGCTTGTGCACGTACCGGACCTTGAGCTCGGCGTTGTTGTCGAACCTCTTCCATGCGCGCGGCTC
Organism: Streptomyces sp. NPDC030183; assembly: GCF_055573455.1. Taxonomy (NCBI): domain Bacteria; kingdom Bacillati; phylum Actinomycetota; class Actinomycetes; order Kitasatosporales; family Streptomycetaceae; genus Streptomyces; species Streptomyces sp. NPDC030183. Next base: position 7,734 of record NZ_JBVIBK010000031.1, on the reverse strand, counting down.
GGTCTCGTCCTTGGCCCGCAGCATCACCGTCAGCCGGGGGAACTTGCCTGCCGCGAAGGCCCGCACCGTGGAGGTGAGGTTCTCGTCGGCCTCTCCGGGGTTGTCGTTGAACTCGATCCACTTGTTCGGCTGTTCGGGGTTGCACAGATCGCCGCGCCCAGCGGAGACGTACTTGTCCCCCAACTGGTCAAGTTGCCTGGGGCCGGGCCAGCGGGTGCCCTCCGAGATGTTGTCGGTGCGCTCCAGGTCCACCCAGTACGGCGTGCAGTTGAACGACCAGGTCTCCAATGCACGGAATGTCGCGTCCAGTACGTGCTTGCCGGCCAGCTTGCCGGCACCGAACTCGAAGTACATGCGATCCGTGTAGCCGGGACCGCAGGCATAGCCGTCCGCGACGCCGCAGCGGCCGACACCCTTGGGCTCGGTGAACTTCCAGAACCGGTCGCCGTCCGAGGACAGCTTCGTCCACTCGGACACACCCAGCCCCACCGGCGGGTCGATGAAGACCGGATAGACGGTCTTCGGGCCGCGGAGCAGTTCCAGGTCCGGCTTCACCGACACGGTGCCGTCGCCCACGGCCACGGGCAGCTCCGCCGTGGTGTCCCCCTCGCCCGGATGCGAGGAGTCGTCGGCTTCGGTCCGGGGCGCCTCCTGCTCGGTTGCCGTGGACATCAGTTGCGTTCGCGGTCCGGCCACCGCGTCGTCGCCCGCCGAGTCCCACATCTGCCCGGCCGGCCCTCGGAACACGGCGTTGCCGTCGGCGTCGACAGCACGGAGACCACCGCCTTCGCCGGGTACGACGCTGAGACCGTCGCCCGTCGCGGTGAGGCTGATTTGCTCCAGTTCCGAGCTGGTGGCGGCTTCGGCGGACCTCACCACCAGTACCTGGCGGTAACCCTCCGCCGTCGCCGTCATCTGAAGATCGACGCCTTCGACCGGGACGTTCGCGTACGTGGCGGTGGCGCCGTCCAGGGTGGGAGCCGGCAGAGAGGTGGGCCACGCCATCCTCAGCTCTTGGCCCTCGTGACCCAGCCGCAGCAGCTGGGAGCCGCTTTTGCCGCCCGAGAAAGCCACGTCCACCACAGCTGCCTTCGGCCCGACCATGCCGTCGGACCGCTTCTCCAACTCCAGGTCGATGTCCCGCCAAGTGCCGTTGTCAGCCCGCGCGCGCTGGGGTTGCGTCGATTGTGTGAGCGTGAAGGTGCCGTCCGGGTTCGCGACGGTCGTCGTGTATTCCGTCCGCTCGGAGAGCACTTCGACCGACTCGCCCGTGGCAGCGGCGCGTCCCGAGGCCGACTGCCCGGTCACCGACGCCGTCGGCGCATCCGCCATGGCCTCGCCGGATGTCGCGAAAGACACGGCAGGCAGAAGTGACAGCAATGTCACCGCCGCCGAAATACCGCCCGCGAAACGCCGAGACCGGCTTCTTCCCACCCGAAAATGACGGCGCCCCCGCACCAAACCCACAACCCCACCCCGTAGTCACAGAACCTTCATAGGTTCCGGCGAGTCAACGCTGCATCAGTTCCCGACGTCAATGTGAACTGCACCACGAACTACCTGAAGAGACGACCCTCGCCTGCGTCAACAGCAACCTCTCTCGGCCAGGAATGCGCGACGCGCGACCTTCAGAGACCTTCACGCTCTGCACACATTGTGCCGCCGAAGCGATCAGATCGCGCCATCTCCGAGCAGTGCTCCAGTGAAGGACGAGCCGCCGAAAGCGACTCGGATCAAGGTGATCACCTAGCGCATTAACGTTCAACTGTCGGCTCGACAAGTGGCGCCCACGTTCAAAATCCGCCACCCGCCGAACTTCTCGCCCTTGCCCTCCATTACCTGGAGTAATGATTCACAGGGGTGAGAGACGACCTTTCCGCCAGACGCCGATGCGCCGGTGGACCACGGCGACGACGGCGGCCATCCGGTGCGCGGCCCAGTCCGGCGAGGTGCGCTCGCAGGCGAACCTCACCAGACCGGCCCGTACGCCGCTGCCCGCGACGCCGGTGGTGATGTCGCTCAGCAGCGGCGGGTCGATCAGCGGGTCCTCGGCCTCGACGGCGGCGCCGGGGCCGCGGAACCGGGCGAAGAGGGGAATGCCTGGCGACGCTGTACCCGCCGGTGGCGAGCACGATGTTCACCAGGTGCGGTCGGTGACCGTGCTGATCAGCGCCATGTCCCGGCCCTGGCCGAGGACGCCGGGGACCCGGCGGCGACCAACGCCGCGACGCCCCGTACCGGTACCCGTACGGGGCGCGAAGGCGAACCGAACACCGGCCGGGACCCACCCGACCGGATGCCCCGGCTACCGCATCAGCACCCCCGCCCCCTCCCCCGTCTCCTCCGACGGCATCGCCAGCAGGCCCAGTTCGGCCGGGGAGGCGAGGAGGCGGTGGGACGGGAGGATGCGGACCGTGTAGCCGAAGGGGCCCGTGCGGTCCAGGGCCAGCGGGCCCTCGTAGATCCAGCGGCCCTCCTCGTCGGGCCCGCTGGTGGGCTTCAGCGGGACGCTCGCCGCGTCCGTGATCCGGTCCTCGGAGTCGACGCGGCCCGACACCGCCTGCACCTCGACGTCGTCGGGGGCGAGTTCCCCGAGGTCCACCCGGACGCGCAGCATCAGCGTGGCGCCCAGTTCGGCGGTGCTCGTCGGGGCCGCGGACGCCTCCACGTGGTCGACCTTGACGCGGTGCCAGGCGCCCCGCACCCGCGCCTTCCACCGCGCCGACTCCCGTGCCGTGTCCGGGTTCAGCGCGCGGTGGGCGCGGGCCGCGGGCGCGTACAGGCGGTCCACGTACTCGCGGACCATCCGGCCGGCCAGCACCTTCGGGCCGAGGTGGGTGAGGGTCTGGCGGACCATCTCGATCCAGCGGTCGGGCAGTCCGCCCTGGCCGCGTTCGTAGAAGCGGGGTGCCACCCGCTGTTCCAGCAGGTCGTACAGGGCGGCGGCCTCCAGGTCGTCCCGGCGGTCGTCGTCCGTCGCCGTGCCGTCGGCGGTGGGGATCGCCCAGCCGAAGTCCGGCCGGAACCATTCGTCCCACCAGCCGTCCAGCACCGACAGGTTGAGGCACCCGTTCAGCGCGGCCTTCATCCCGCTCGTGCCGCACGCCTCCAGCGGCCGCAGCGGGTTGTTCAGCCACACGTCGCAGCCCGGGTACAGCTTCTGTGCCATCGCCATGCCGTAGTCCGGCAGGAACACGATCCGGTGGCGCACCCGCGGGTCGTCGGCGAACCTGACCAGCTCCTGGATGAGGCGCTTGCCGCCGTCGTCCGCCGGGTGGGCCTTGCCCGCGACGACGATCTGGATCGGCCGCTCGGGGTGCAGCAGCAGCTCCATGAGGCGGTCCTGGTCCCGCAGCATCAGCGTCAGCCGCTTGTACGACGGGACGCGCCGCGCGAAGCCGATGGTGAGGACGTCCGGGTCGAGCACCCCGTCGATCCAGCCGAGTTCGGCGGTGCCCGCGCCGCGCTGGCGCCAGGAGGCGGCGAGGCGTTCCCGTACCTCCAGCACCAGTTGCTCGCGCAGGTTCCGGCGCAGCTCCCAGATGTCGGTGTCGGGGATGTCGGCCACGGAGTCCCAGCGGTCCGAGCCGCCGACCGTCATGGCGTCCTCAGTGCGTTCGGCGCCGATCTGCCGGGAGCCGAGGCGGAAGACCTCGGGCGCCACCCAGGTCGGGGCGTGCACGCCGTTGGTGACGGAGGTGATGGGGACCTCGTCCGCGTCGAAGCCCGGCCACAGGCCCGAGAACATCTCCCGGCTGACCTGGCCGTGCAGCAGCGACACCCCGTTGGCGCGCTGGGCGAGCCTGAGTCCCATCACCGCCATGTTGAAGACGTTCGGGTCGCCGCCCGAGTACGTCTCCATGCCCAGGCCGAGAATGCGTTCGACGTCGATCCGGGGCAGTTCGGCGTCGGGGCCGAAGTGCTGGGCCACGAGTTCCCGGTCGAAGCGGTCGATGCCGGCCGGGACCGGGGTGTGGGTGGTGAAGACGGTGCCGGCGCGGACCGCCTCCAGCCCGGCGTCGAAGTCGAGCCCCTGGTCGCACAGCTCGGCGATGCGCTCCAGGCCGAGGAAACCGGCGTGGCCCTCGTTGGTGTGGAAGACCTCGGGCTCGGCGTGGCCGGTGAGGCGGCAGTACGTACGGACCGCCCGGACACCTCCTATACCGAGCAGCATCTCCTGCAGCAGCCGGTGTTCGCTGCCGCCGCCGTAGAGCCGGTCGGTGACGCCCCGCTCCCCCAGGTCGTTCTCCTCGACGTCGGAGTCCAGCAGGAGCAGCGGTACGCGGCCCACCTGGGCCTGCCAGACACGGGCGTGCAGCCGGCGGCCGGCGGGGAGCACCAGGTCGACGCGGGCCTGGGAGCCGTCGTTCTCCTGCAGCGGCACCAGGGGCAACTCGTTCGGGTCGAGCACGGGATAGTGCTCCTGCTGCCAGCCGTCCCGGGACAGCGACTGCCGGAAGTAGCCGTGCCGGTAGAGCAGGCCGACGCCGATGAGCGGCACGCCCAGGTCGCTGGCGGCCTTCAGATGGTCGCCGGCGAGGATGCCGAGGCCGCCGGAGTACTGCGGCAGCGCGGCGGTGATGCCGAACTCGGGAGAGAAGTAGGCGACGGCGGCCGGTGGTTCCGAGGTCTGCGTCTGGTACCAGCGGTCGCCGCTGACGTAGTCGCGCAGGTCGTCGGCGACCACGGTGAGCCGGCGCAGGAAGCGGCGGTCCTCGGCGAGTTCGGCGAGGCGCCGGGGGGAGACGGAGCCCAGCAGGCGTACCGGGTCGCCGCCGGACGCGGCCCAGCACTCGGGATCGACCGACTGGAAGAGGTCACGGGTCTCCGCGTGCCAGGACCAGCGCAGATTGCGCGCCAGATCGCTGAGCGGGTGAAGGGCTTCGGGGAGGACGGGTCGGACGGTGAACCTGCGGATGGCCTTCACAGAGGATTCCACCTTCACGCCAGGACGTACGGGCCAGGGGGACGCACCTGTTGCGTGCGACCGTTCGTCACCACGACGGTAGCGGCGCGGGCGGGCGGGTCGGCAAGCACGGCGTGTCCCTCGGTATGCAATTACGGCGCATCCGTACCCCGGCCCCCCGGCCGCGCAGTCCGGTCGGGGGTGTTCAGTCCGGAATTCGTCGCGGCCCACCCATGTCCCCCTCGGGCGGTATGGCCGATTCCGCCCCTCTGTGCGGCCTTGTGGCGCTTCACCCCGCACGAGAGGCTGCCGGGTGGCGTACCGGCCGACCGAGGAGGGGGTCCGCATCCATGCAGCATCGGGCAGAGGCGAGAAACAGGCGTCCGCGCTGGATGGGGGGCCTCGCGGCGGTGGTCACGGCCGTGGCGCTATCGGCCGTTCCCGCCCCGGCGCACGCCGCTCCGGAGGGGCGGGTCCTGGGGGCCGGGGGCGCGGATTCCGTCAGCGGCAGTTACCTCGTGACCCTCAGGGCGGGGACGGAGGCCCCGTCGAAGGAGGGGAAGGGCATCGCCCGGAAGTACGGGGCGAAAATACGCCACATGTACAGCTCGGTCCTCAACGGCTATGCCGTGAGCGCCGGTGAGAAACAGGCCAGACTGCTCGCGGCGGATCCGCGGGTTGCCTCCGTCGTCCAGGACACGGCGGTCCGGTACGACGGCGGCCGGCGGAACCCGCCGTCCTGGGGCCTGGACCGTCTGGATCAGGCCGGACTGCCGCTCGACAAGAGCTACACCTGGCCGGACAGGGGCGGCGAGGGCACCACCGTGTATGTGATCGACACCGGCGTCCGCATCACCCACGAGGACTTCGGCGGCCGGGCGGCCTACGGTTGGGACTTCGTGCAGGACGACCGGAGGGCGCAGGACGGCAACGGACACGGCACCCATGTCGCGGGGACGGTCGCGGGCACCAGGTACGGGGTGGCCAAGCGGGCGAAGGTGGTCGCGGTGCGGGTCCTCGACGACGCCGGGGCGGGGACGACGGCCCAGGTCATCGCCGGGATCGACTGGGTCACCCGGAACGCGCGGAAGCCCGCGGTGGCGAATCTGAGCCTGGGCGGCCGCGGCAACGCCCAGCTCGACGCGGCCGTACGCGCCTCCATAGCGTCGGGGGTCACCTACACGGTCGCCGCGGGCAATGACGGCCTCGCCGCGGGGCTCTACTCACCCGCCCGGGTGAAACAGGCGATCACGGTGGGGGCCACCGGAAAGAAGGACAACCGGGCCCGATTCTCCAACTGGGGCCCGGGCCTGGACCTGTTCGCGCCGGGTGTGTCCATCACCTCCGCGTCGCACCGGAGCGACACCGGGGAGGCCACCTACTCGGGTACGTCGATGGCGGCGCCGCACGCCGCGGGCGCTGCGGCCCTGTATCTGTCCGACCATCCCCGGGCGACACCGGCGCAGGTGGCCGGATCGCTGGTGCGGGGTGCGGTTTCGGGCAAGGTCAAGGACAGATTTCCGGGCTCTCCGGACCGGATCCTCCAGGTCGCCGTCCCCTAGGTACCCGTAATCCCCTGTAACACCACAGGTGAACGCCCCTTTACCCAAAGCGACTAGAGTGACCGGCCTCGACCCCCTCGGACGAGGCCGGTCTTGTGTGTAGACATACGCCTGAGTAGTTAACAAAGTGCCGGAATGCTCACCCGCACTGTGTGGGAAGGCTCCACCGGTACATCCCGCTGGCCCCACCTCCCCACACCCTCATCCGCCCACCCACGTTGACGCGGACAGGAGCGGTCATGCCCGCCACGCACCACTCGTCAGCACCCCCGACGACCAGTACCACCACAGCGCACACCAGCACCCCCGCGGCGGCGACCGCGAGCGGCGCCGCGCGCCCCGCACGCCGGGCGCACACGGGTCCGCCCGCGCCGTCGGCCTCACCCCCGGACACGGCGACCGTCGGCCGGATACCGGTTCTGGACGTACGGCCCACCGTCCATCACGGCCGCCGACCGGCGAAGGCCGTCGTGGGCGAGGAGTTCGAGATCTCGGCGGTCGTCTTCCGCGAGGGCCACGACGCGGTCGCCGCCAATGTCGTCCTGACCGACCCCGAGGGCCGTCCGGGCCCGTGGACGCCGATGCGGGAACTCGCCCCCGGCACGGACCGCTGGGGCGCCACGGTCTCCGCGCCGAGCGAGGGCCGGTGGACGTACGCGGTGGAGGCGTGGGGCGACCCGGTCACCACCTGGCGCCATCACGCCCGGATCAAGGTCCCGGCGGGTATCGACACGGAGTTGGTCCTGGAGGAGGGCGCGCGGTTGTACGAGCGGGCCGCCGCCGGGGTCCCGGAGGGCGGACGCGACCGTGGTGTCGTCCTGGCCGCCGTGGAGGCGCTCCGCGACACCGAGCAGCCCGCCGCGTCCCGTCTGGCGGCGGCGTTGGCGCCGGAGGTGGACGAGGTCCTGGCCCGGCATCCGCTGCGGGAGCTGGTGACCTCCTCCGATCCGCTGCCGCTGCTGGTGGAACGCGAACGGGCCCTGTTCGGCTCCTGGTACGAGTTCTTCCCCCGTTCCGAGGGCACCGCGGAACAACCCCACGGCACGTTCCGTACCGCGGCCAGGCGGCTGCCGGCGATCGCCGCGATGGGCTTCGACGTGGTCTACCTCCCGCCGATCCACCCGATCGGCACCACCCACCGCAAGGGCCGCAACAACACCCTCTCCCCCACCCCCGACGACGTCGGTGTGCCCTGGGCCATCGGCTCGCCCGAGGGCGGCCACGACGCCGTCCACCCCGACCTCGGCACCCTCGACGACTTCGACC
>NZ_JBVIBK010000030.1:0-99310 GCF_055573455.1 Streptomyces sp. NPDC030183 | reverse complement strand
CCGACCCGAGTACGTCCAGTACACGGGTCAGGGCCCGGCACGCCGAGAGCACGCACCTGACGCCGCGGGGCCGCCCTTCGGGCGACGGCGGGAATCTGACGACAGGGCCTAGCGGACCAGCGGGAGGAAGATCGTGTCGACGATCTCCTCGATCGCCTCGGGCGGGACCGGGCGCAGCGTCATCATGGTCTCGCCCCGCAGCAGGTCGAAGGGGAGCGACGCGATCCGCGGTGTGAGCCTGGCCGGATCGATCTCGCCGCGCCCGACGGCGCGCTCCATGATCTCGTCACGTCCGGAGCGGCGTCCGGCGAGGAACATCTCGCGCAACTCGGCGAAGCCGGTGCCGGTCTCGGCGAAGTAGCCGGTGAGCACGAGGCTCAGTTGGACGAGGAACGGCCCCTGTTTCTCACTCAGCTCGGTGAGGGTGGCGATCAGGTCGCCGCGCAGGGACCCGGTGTCGGCCGGAGTGATCTGCTGGAGGGCGTTGCGGCGTACGACCGCCGCCTCGACCAGTTGCTGCTTGTCCGCCCAGCGCCGGTAGAGCACCGGTTTGCTGGTGCCGGCCCGTCGGGCGACGGAGTCGACGGTCAGGTGGGTGTACCCCCGCTCGCTCAACTCGTCCCAGGCCGCTTCGAGGATCGCCGCCTCGAGTGCTTCACCGCGCCGTCTTCCCACAACTCCCCTTAGAAACTTTGACGTTTCTTATCCGCGTACTCTACTCTCCCAAATAAGAAACCATGGCGTATCTAAATGGGGGTGGGTGTGAGCACCGGAAGCACACACGCGGAACCGCACACGGGATGGAACGGGCGGCTCATGGGCGTGGTGGCCGTCCTGGTCCTGGTGAACTTCGTCGTCGACTCGGCCATCACCGCGCCACTGCTCGTCCTCCCGGCCCTGCTCGACCACTTCGACACCGGCCAGGCGGCGTGGCTCAACGCCACCGCGATGCTGGCGGGGGTGCTGTGGGCGCCCCTGCTCGGCAAGAGCGCCGACGTCTACGGCAGGCGCAGAGTGCTCGTGCTGACGTTATGCCTGAGCTGCGCGGGCGCCGTCCTGTGCGCGGCGGCGCCGAGCCTGTGGGTGTTCGTGCCGGGCCGCATGCTGCAAGGAGCGGCTCTCGCCACCGTGTTCCTCTCCGTCGCCATCGTCCGGGGGATCTGCGCACCCCGCATCGCGATGATCATCGTCGGCATCGTGACCTCCGGTTCCGCCGTGCTCAACATCGCCTCCCGTTTCCTCATCGAGGAACTGGTCGCCGAGTCCGGCTTCCGGTTCCTGTTCCTCCTGTCGGCCTTCGGTGCGGCGCTGATGGCGATCTGTGTGCGCCTCGTCCTTCCCGAGTCCCCGACCGGGACACCGGGCAGGATCGACGTCGGCGGTGCCCTCCTCCTCGGCGGAGGACTCGCCGGGGTGCTCGGCTACGTCAGTCTGGGCTCGGAACTCGGCTGGCTCGCGGCCGGACCGCCGGCTCTCCTCGTCGCCGGCGTCGCCGCACTGGCCAGGTGGTTCCTGGTCTCCAGCCGGAAGCCCGACCCCCTGATCGACGTGCGGGACCTCAGCGGGCCGCTGGTGCTCACGCTCCTCGTCGTCTTCCTGGCGGCCGGTTCGTACCAGAGCATGCTGCAGCTCATCCCGCTCATCGGTGACGTCTCAGCCGGTCAGGGACTGGGATACGGACTGGCCGGCCAGGGGTCCGTGGCGCTGCTGCTCGCGGCGCCGGGAGTCGGCGTCACCGTCGGCGGTCCGGGGTCCGGATGGCTTGCCGCACGCATCGGACCGGCCCCGACGCTGGCCGGGGCGGTGATGCTCGGCACCGCGGTGACCACGGGCATGTTCCTCGGGGCGTCCCGGCTTCTCGTCGCGCTGGGCTGCGGATTCCTGCTGGGCGTCACGGTGGGGGCGCTCGGCACGTCCGGCTTCAACCTGGCGGGAAGCCTGGCCCCCGCCGAGCGGCAGGGCATCGTGTCCAGCCTCGTCATGGTCATGGTCTCGATCGGGTCGGTGGTGCTGGACTTCGTGGGCGCAGCCGTGCTCAGGTCGACCGCCGTCGTCGTCGACGGCGGGACGACGAACTCGGCCGCGGGCGTGTTCGGTTGTGTCGCGATCGCCTCCGGAGCCTTCGCGATCGCCGGGGTGCTGGCCGTGGTGCTCGTACGGAGCACACGCCGCGGCAGCCTCGCCCCGCCGCCGGCGGTCTCCTCGCCCGTCGGGTGACCCGCCCCGTCCGAGTAGGCCCCCGCATGTCTCATCCATGACCGAGGAGTCGGCGAATGCACAGAGGAAGCGCGTCCAAGGGCACGGTTCTGGTTTCCGGCGCGAGCGTCGCCGGTCAGACGGTGGCGTTCTGGATGGCCCGCGCCGGGTTCTCGGTGACCTTGGTGGAGAAGTCCGCCGGACCGCGGGGCGGTGGGTACCCGATCGACGTGCGGGGGACCGCGGTGGAGGTGGCCCGCCGGATGGGGATCCTGCCGCGGCTCCGGGAAGCACATGTCGACTCGCGCCGGTTGACCTTCCTCCACGCCGACGGGAGTGAGGCGGCGATGGTGCACCCGCAGGCGGTGGCCGGCGGTATCGAGGGACGTGATGTCGAGCTGCCTCGCGGCGTCCTGACGGACGTCCTCCACGAAGTCGTCCGGGACGAAGCGGAGTTCCTCCTCGACGACTCCATCGATGCGCTCACGCAGCACGAGCGCGGCGTCGACGTCACCTTCCGCAGCGGTCTCGAGCGCGGCTTCGACCTGGTCCTGGGCGCGGACGGGCTGCACTCCCACACCCGGAAGCTGGTGTTCGGCCCCGAGCGGCGGTTCCACCGTTATCTGGGGTACTGCTTCGTCCTGTTCACCATGCCGAACACCTATGGGCTCTCCCATGAAGTGCTCATCTGGAACACCCCGGGAAGGGCCGCGGCGCTCTACGCGGTCGGAGACAGCCCGGAGCTGCACGCGCTCCTCACCTTCGCGGAGCCCGAACCACCGCTCGCGATCCTCCGCGACCCCGAGGCGCGAGGCGCCCTCGTCGCCGCCGCCTTCGCCGGCCACGGATGGGAGATCCCGGCCCTGGTCGCCGCCCTGCGCGACGCGAGCGATCCGTTCTTCGACACCGTCAGCCAAGTCCGCATGCCGCGCTGGTCCAACGGCCGGGTCGCGCTCGTCGGCGACGCCGCCTACGCACCGTCGTTCCTGACCGGGCAGGGTTCCAGCCTCGCCCTCGTCGGCGCCTACATGCTCGCCCGCTCGCTCGCGGCTCGGCGCGACCACACCGCCGCCTTCGCCGCCTACGAGGGGGACACCCGCGGATTCGTCGAACTGAACCAGGCGAAGATCGGTGAAGGCGACGCGGCGCTCTTCCCCGCCACCGCCGAAGCCCTTGACATGCGCAACAACAGACTTCGCGGCCTGACCGCCCTGCCCCCGGCGACCGGGCACCCGGCCCACACGGCCCTCACCCTGCCCGAGGACTCGGCCTCGCCGGCCTGCCGGTAATCCAATGCCGGGATCCCTGTGTGCGGCCGGGCCGCCTTGCCGCGATCCTGGAGGCAGACCTCGACGTCAGGAGGTGCGCCCATGCCCCGCACCGTCACCGTGGGCTTCGACGGTTCCCGTGAGAGCCGCGCCGCCGTCGAGTGGGCGGCCCGTGAGGCCCGGCTGCGCGCCCTGCCGCTGCTCCTGGTCAACGTCTGGGAACCGGTGCCCGAGCCGATGGGACGGTCCCCGATGCTGGGTCCCTCGGCCCAGCAGGGCTGGGCCGAACACGGGGTGACGTCGGCGGGCCCCGGGCCCCGGCGGATCCTGAGCGAGGCCGCCGACGGGGTCCGGTCGCGTCACCCGGCCCTCGACGTGACCCTGGAGCAGCTGACGGGCCGGGCGACGGAGGAGCTCCAGAAGGCGGCCGCGGACGCGGCACTGCTGGTCCTCGGCTCGCACGGGCGCGGCGGAGTCGCGGGCTTCCTCCTCGGGTCCGTCGGGCAGCACGTCGTCGCGCACACACGGTGCCCGGTCGTCCTCGTCCGGGCCGCAGAGCGGGCCGCCGACGAACACACACCGGATCCGGCCGGTGCCCCGTCCGCCGGGACGCCGTTCCTGCCCGTCGTCCTCGGACTGCACACCGCGCACCCGGACGAGACCCTGCTCCGGTTCGCCTTCGAGGCCGCCGCACTGCGGAACACGGCGCTCCGGGTCATCCACGACCCGGACCCCCGGTCCTCGGCCGGGCCCGGACCGCGGGCCACCGCCACGCCGGACGCGGGGGCCGATGCCGGGGACGCCCCCGGGCCGGCCGGCACACTGTCCTCCTGGCGGCGGGAGTTCCCCGCCGTCGCGGTGGTCGAGGAGTCACGGCCCGGCCCCGGCAAGGCGGCGGACCACCTCGTCGAGGCGTCCCGCGAGGCGTCGTTGGTGGTCGTCGGCCGCCGGGTGCGCCATTCCCCGCTCGGCGCCCACATCGGTCCCGTCACCCACGCGGTGCTGCACCACGCGGCGGCCCCGGTGGCGGTCGTCGCACATGCCTGAGCGGCCCCCGGACGTGAGCCGGACGGGGCACCGGGGCAGCCGAGCCGCCCCGCGGAGGTCAGCCCAGCCGAGGGATCTCGATGGCGGGGCAGCGGTCCATGACCATGTCGAGCCCGGCGGCGCGCGTGCGGTCGTACGCCGCCTCGTCGACGACACCCAACTGGAACCAGACGGCCCGGGCGCCGATCCGCACGGCCTCGTCGGCGACCGGACCGGCCAGATCGCTGTTGACGAAGACGTCGACGACGTCCACCGGGAAGGGGATGTCCGCGAGTGAGGCGTACCCCTGCTCGCCGTGGACGGTCTCGGCCTTCGGGTGCACCGGGACGACCCGCTTGCCGTAGCGCCGGAGGACCTCGGCGACGCCGTACGCGGCGCGGCCGCGGTTGGTGGACAGGCCCACGACGGCCCAGGTGTCGCCCAGTTCCGTCAGCATCTTGCGGATCGTGGCGGCGTCGCCGTACATGTCCCGTCTCCTCATCTCCGTACCAGAGCGCCCGGTGCGGGCTCCCTGGGCAACAGCGGAGCGAACCCGGTGATTCCCCCGCCGGGAAAGCGGGGGAGCGGGGGCGGGGGCAGCGGAATGTCGTGGTGCGCACTGCGTTCCGCCGCTCGCGCGCCTACGCTCACTTCGTGCTGCGTATCACCGACGCCCGGACCGGCGAGCCCGCCGACGTCCGCAGGGCGCTCACCCGGGTTCACGTCCACGCGCCGAGCGACGACACCTCGGGCCTGCGGGTGCTGCTGGTCGCCGATGTCCTCGCGCGTGCGCTGGACATGGGCGGCGTCCCCGTCCTGCTGGTCGCCGACCCGCCCCCCGCGCTGCGCGGCCGCGCCGACGACCTGGGTGTCCGGCCGACGGAGGCCGCCGGGGCGGGCGGCGGGCGGCAGGTGCTGCGGGTGGCCGGCACCGGAGAGACGGACGGCGACGCCGTCGGCGTCGAGGTCGCCCCGGTCACCGGGCCGGAGGCACCGGCCGCGTCGGGCACCGCCCTGCGGCTCGCCCTGCTCGGCCGGCCCCGGCGGACCCCGGTCGTCCTGGACGGCCCCGCCCTGGCCGAGGCGGAGGCGACCCTCGGCGGCTGGCGCGCGGCGGTGGCCGGCTGGGCCACCCGCCCGTCGAAGCCGATCCCGGACCCCATCCGGCAGGCCCTGCGCGCCGCCTGGGAGGACGACCTGGACGTGCCCGCCGTGCTCGACGTCCTGCGGGCCGTGGAACGGGCCGACGACGTGCCCGACGGAGCGCGGTTCGAGACGTTCGCCTACGCGGACCGGCTCCTCGGGCTGGAGCTGACCCGGGAGATCGGAGCCTCGGCATGAACGGGCGGGGAGCGGGACCGCTGCGCAGACTCGTCGTCCTGCGGCACGCAAAGTCGGCCTGGCCGGTGGGCGTGCCCGACCACGAACGGCCCCTGGCGCCGCGTGGCCGCCGTGACGCCCCCGCCGCCGGGCGGGCCCTCGCCGAGGCGGACTGCCTGCCCGACCTCGCCGTGTGCTCCACGGCCGTACGGGCCACCCAGACCTGGGAGGCGGTCGCCGCCCAGTGGGGGACACCACCACCCGTACGGCTCGAACCACGCGTGTACGCCGCCGACGCGGCGGAACTGCTGGACGTCGTGCACGAGGTCCCGGACGGGGTCAGGACCTTGCTGCTGGTGGGCCACAACCCGGGCCTGGAGGAGCTGGTGCTGGACCTGGCCGGCGACGCGCTCGACGACGCCCTGGACACCGTGCGCGCCAAGTTCCCGACCTCCGCCGTGGCGGTCCTCGCCTGGCACGGCGACACCTGGGCCGCCCTCACGCCGGGGACGGCACTCCTGACGGACCTGATCGTGGCGCGCGGCCGCAAGAAGGACTGACCGGGTCCCGCCGTCAGCCGCCCCGTCGTCCCCGTCGGGAGGCCCTTGGCCACGGATTAGGCTGGCCGGATGCAGGACGAGTACCGCACCGTCGCCCGGGCCGGTGTGCACGAGACCGAGGTCAACCGCTCACGCTTCCTGTGCGCCCTCGCCCCGGCCGGCACCGAGCGGGAGGCCCAGGAGTTCATCGCGGCCGTCCGCAAGGAGCACGCCGACGCCACACACAACTGCTACGCGTACGTCATCGGCGCCGACGCCGCCGTGCAGAAGGCGAGCGACGACGGGGAACCCGGCGGCACCGCGGGCGTCCCCATGCTGCAGATGCTCATGCGGCGTGACATGCGTTACGTCGTCGCCGTCGTCACCCGGTACTACGGCGGCGTCAAACTCGGCGCGGGCGGCCTCATCAGGGCGTACGGCGGCGCCGTGGGCGAGGCGCTGGACGCGCTCGGCACCCTCACCCGCCGCCGCTTCCGCATCGCCACGGTCACCGTCGACCACCAGCGCGCCGGCAAGGTGCAGAACGACCTGCGGGCGACGGGGCGCGAGGTCCGGGACGTCCGCTACGGAGAGGCCGTCACCATCGAGATCGGGCTGCCCGACGCCGACGTGCCCGCCTTCCGCGCCTGGCTCGCCGACACCACCGCGGGCACGGCCGGCTTCGAACTCGGCGGGGAGACGTACGGCGACGCGTGACGGACGGGGCCGGGCTGTGTGACGTGCGCCTCGGTCATTTTTCCCAATCCGGCGGTTTTCTAGGTGAAATGTCGGCCCCGAGGCGTGCACCGGTGACCTTGCCGGACCGTGCCTGACCAGGTGCCGACAGGTATTAGCGTGGTCGGTGCGGCGGCGCGGTACGGGCCGGTCGTGGCGGGTCCAGGGAGGGATGAGGGGAAACATGCGGGTCGGAGTGGCGTCTTGAGGATTCTGCACACCTCCGACTGGCATCTCGGCCGGTCGTTCCACCGTGTCAGCATGCTCGGCGCGCAGGCCGAGTTCATCGGCCACCTCGTCACGACCGTGCGGGAGCGCGACGTGGACGCGGTGGTCGTCTCCGGCGACGTGTACGACCGGGCCGTGCCCCCGCTGGCCGCCGTCGAGCTCTACGACGACGCCCTGCACCGCCTCGCCGAGCTGGACGTCCCCACCGTGATGATCTCCGGCAACCACGACTCGGCGCGCCGGCTCGGCGTGGGCGCCGGGCTCATGGGCCGTGCCGGCATCCACCTGTGCACCGACGCCTCCGCGGCCGGCACGCCGGTCATCCTCACCGACGCCCACGGCGACGTCGCCTTCTACGGGCTGCCCTACCTGGAACCCGCCCTGGTGAAGGACGAGTTCGCGGTCGACAGGCCGGGACACGAGGCGGTGCTCGCCGCCGCCATGGACCGCGTCCGCTCCGACCTGGCCACCCGCGCGCCGGGCACCCGGTCCGTGGTCCTCGCGCACGCCTTCGTCACGGGCGGCGCGCCCAGCGACAGCGAGCGGGACATCTCCGTCGGCGGGGTCTCCTCCGTGCCCGCCGGGGTCTTCGACGGCGTCGACTACGTCGCCCTCGGCCATCTGCACGGCAGCCAGACCCTGACCGAACGGGTGCGCTACTCGGGATCCCCGCTGCCGTACTCCTTCTCGGAGGCCGACCACCGCAAGAGCATGTGGCTGGTCGACCTCGGTGCCGACGGTTCGATCGACGCCGAGCGCGTCGACTGCCCGGTACCGCGCCGACTCGCCCGCGTCCGGGGCCGGTTGGACGACCTGCTCGCCGACCCCGGGCTCGCCCCGCACGAGGACGCGTGGGTCGAGGCCACGCTCACCGACCCGGTGCGGCCCGCCGAGCCCATGGCCAGGCTCTGCGCCCGATTCCCGCACACCCTCAGCCTCGTCTTCGACCCGGAACGCGCCCCCGACGACCCGGACGTCTCCTACGCACGGCGTCTCGCGGGCCGCGACGACCAGCAGATCGCGGAGGACTTCGTGGCCCATGTGCGCGGCACCGGACCCGACGCGCGCGAACAGGCCGTGCTCAGGGACGCCTTCGACGCCGTTCGGGCCGACGAGACCCTCCGGGAGACCGCCCGATGAGACTGCACCGGCTCGACATCACCGCCTTCGGCCCCTTCGGCGGCACCCAGAGCGTCGACTTCGACGACCTTTCGTCCGCCGGACTCTTCCTGCTGCACGGCCCGACCGGCGCCGGGAAGACCTCCGTCCTGGACGCCGTCTGCTACGCGCTGTACGGCTCGGTGCCCGGCGCCCGCCAGAGCGGCCAGGGCATGACCCTGCGCAGCGACCACGCCGACCCGTCGACCCGTACCGAGGTCCGCCTCGAACTGACCGTCGCCGGACGCCGGCTGGAGCTCACCCGACAGCCGCCCTGGGAGCGCCCCAAGAAGGGGAGGAGGCAGGGGACGACGGTCGACAAGGCACAGAGCCGGCTGCGGGAGTACGACGCCGCCGGGGGCTCCTGGAAGGACCTCAGCAGGTCGCACCAGGAGATCGGCGAGGAGATCACCCAGATCCTGGGGATGAGCCGGGAGCAGTTCTGCCAGGTCGTGCTGTTGCCGCAGGGCGACTTCGCCCGGTTCCTGCGGGCCGACGCCGAGGCCCGTGGCCGGCTGCTCGGGCGGCTGTTCGACACCCAGCGGTTCGCCGCGGTCGAGAAGCGCCTCGCCGACCGGCGCCGGGCCACCGAGGCACAGGTGCGCGAGGGCGACACCGACCTGCTCGCGGACGCCCACCGGATGCAGCAGGCCGCCGGGGGCGATCTCGCACCGCCCCAGCTCGCGCCCGGCGACCCGGGACTCGCGGAAGCCGTCCTCGGCTGGGCCGCTGTCGCCCGCAGCACCGCCCGGGAGCGGCTCACCATCGCCCACTGCGCGCGGACGGCGGCGGAGTCGGCGCACGCCACCGCCGAGCGGGAACTGGACGACGTACGCGAAGTGGCGCGGCTCCAGCGGCGGTTCGCCGAGGCACAGGAGCGGGCCGCGGCGCTCCAGGAGCGGGCCGACGCCCACCGGGCGGACCGCGAACGCATGGAACGGGCCCGCAAGGCCGAGGCCGTGGCACCGGCGCTGGAGCTGCGCGACGAGGCCGAGGCCGAGCACCGGCGGGCGAGCGCCGACGAGGCACGCACGCGTGCCGCCCTGCCCGCGGACCACGCCGACGCCGGTGCCGCCGGGCTCGCGGCCGCCGCCCGGAAGGCGTCCGAGGAGCTGGGCGGACTGGAGTCGGCCCGCCGCGCCGAGCGGAAGCTGGCCGACCTCCTCGCCGAGCGCGCGGAACTCGACAGCGAGGAGCGCGCCGACGAGGACGTCCTCCAGGACGCCGAGGGCTGGCTGGAGGAGTGGGAGACCGTACGGGCCGGGCTGCGGGCCAGGATCGAGGCCGCCCAGGAGGCCGCGACCCGGGCCGAGCAGCTCGCCGTCCAGCGCGAGCCCGCCGAGCGGCGGCTGCGGGCCGCCCGGGAGCGGGACCGGCTCGGGCGGGACACCGACGCGGCACGGGCGAGCGTGCTGCGGCTGTCCGAGCGCGCCGGGGACGCGCGCGCCCACTGGCTGGACCTCAAGGAACAGCGTCTGCAGGGCATCGCCGCCGAACTGGCCGCCGGACTCCTCGACGGCGAGCCGTGCGCCGTCTGCGGGGGCACCGAACACCCCGCGCCCGCCCGCAAGGTCGCCGGGCACGTCGGCCGGGAGGCGGAGGAAGCGGCGCTCACCGCGTTCCAGCGGGCCGACGAGGAGCGAGCCGAGGCCGAACAGCGTCTCGGGCTCCTCCAGCGGGCGCTGGCCGCCGCCGGCGCCGAGGCCGGTGACACCCCGACCGACCGGCTCGCCTCACTGGCCGAGGAGGTGGAGCGGGACTACGCGGAGGCCCGGCGCGGCGCCTCGGACCTGCATCCCGCCCGGGAGGCGCTGCTGCACGCGGAGCGGGAGCGCGACCGGCGGGCCGCCGCACAACAGCAGGCCGCGGTCCGCGCCGCGACCCGCACCACCCGCCGGGACACCCTGGAACGGGAACGGGCCGCCCTGGAGGCGGAGCTGGCGCAGGCCAGGGGCGACGCCGACAGCGTGGCCGAACGGGCCGCGCAACTGGAGCTGCGGGCCGCCCGGCTCGCCGAGGCCGCCGAGGCCGTGCGCGCCGCCGACGACACCGCGCAGCGGCTCAAGGACGCCGACGCGCGCCTCGCCGACGCCGCCTTCCGCGCCGGGTTCGACACCCCGCAGGAGGCCGCCGCGGCGATCCTCGACGACGCTGCCCACCGGGACCTCCAACGGCGCCTGGACGCCCGGCAGTCGGAGGAGGCGGCGGTGCGGGCCGTGCTCGCCGAGCCCGAGACCGCCGCCGCGGCCCGGCGTCCGCCCGCCGATGTCGCCGGCGCCGAGCGGGCCGCCGAGGCAGCCGCGCTGCGCCTCCAGCGGGCCGTGTCCGCGTGGGACGAGGCCGAGCGGCGCCGCGGCGAACTCGACCGGCTGTCCGCGCGGGCCGCCGCCTCCGTACGACGACTGGCACCGCTGCGCGAGGAGTACGACCGCGTCGCCCGCATGGCGGGCCTCGCCGCCGGCACCGCCGCCGACAACGAGCGCAAGATGCGGCTGGAGGCGTACGTCCTGGCCGCCCGCCTTGAACAGGTTGCTGCCGCCGCGACCGTACGGCTCCAGCGGATGTCGTCCGGCCGCTACACGCTCGTCCACTCCGACGACCGGTCCGGACGCGGGCGCAGCGGCCTCGGACTGCATGTCGTCGACGCGTGGACCGGCCGGGAGCGGGACACGGCCACGCTCTCCGGCGGCGAGACGTTCTTCGCGTCCCTCGCGCTCGCGCTGGGCCTCGCCGACGTCGTCACCGACGAGGCCGGCGGTGTACGCCTCGACACCCTCTTCATCGACGAGGGGTTCGGCAGCCTCGACGACCAGACCCTCGACGAGGTCCTCGACGTCCTCGACGCGCTCCGCGAACGGGACCGCAGCGTCGGCATCGTCAGCCATGTGGGGGATCTGCGTCGGCGCATCCACGCGCAGTTGGAGGTCGTGAAGGAGCGCTCGGGGTCGGTCGTGCGACAGCGGACCACGGCGTGACGGGTGACGGCGGACCACGGCGTGACGGGTGACGGCGCGGTCCGGTGACCCGGTGTGTCAGTGACCGAGCGGGCGCCGGGGGAGCGGTGAGGAGTACACGACGCTGGTGGTCACGGACCCCAGCGACCCGATCTTGCCCGACACCTCCTCCAGGTGGCGCATCGAACGGGCGGCGACCTTGATCACGAAGCAGTCGTCCCCCGTGACGTGATGCGCCTCCAGGATCTCGGGGGTGACGGCCACCAGGTCGTGGAACGGCTTGTAGTTGCCGTGGGGGTAGCGGAGGCGGACGAACGCGAGGATCGGCAGGCCCAGCCGCTCCGGGTCCACCACGGCCGCGTACCCCTGGATGACGCCCGCCTCCTCCAGCCGCCGCACCCGCTCGGTGACGGCGCTCGCCGACATCGACACGGCGCGCGCCAGGTCGGCGAAGCTCGCCCGTCCGTCGCGCTGGAGGACTTCGAGGATGCGCCAGTCGGTGGCGTCCGGGGTGTACGGGGAATTCGCGGTCATGGGGGAGGGATAGCAGGGGAATCCCCGGCCGGGCAAGGCTCGGACCGTGGAAGACCTCTTCAGGAAGGTGATCATCGACCGTAGATTTCTGGTCAGCGGGGCCGGGCAGCGGCCCCGTCGAGGAGCCGGCCGCAGTGCCGGGCAGAGAGAGGCGCCGAGATGACCACCACGACCGCCGTGAACCCCGTCCTGCGGGTCGCCCCCGCCGCCCCGGCCGAGGCCGCCGCCTACTTCCGCGCCGCTCTCGCCTTCCACGCCGACGTCTCCGACGTGGCCGCCGCCCTCACCGCCGACGGCGACCCCGGCTTCGTCGTCCTCGACTCCCGCTCGACCGCCTCCTGGGACCAGGGCCACATCCCCGGCGCGATCCATCTGCCCACCGCCCTCATCCCCGAGCAGGCCGAGCGGCTCCTCGACAGGTCCGTGCCGGTCGTCACCTACTGCTGGGGCCCCGGCTGCAACGGCGCGACCCGGGCCGCCCTCGCCCTCGCCGAACTCGGTTTCCAGGTCAAGGAGATGCTCGGCGGCTTCGAGTACTGGGTCCGCGAGGGCTTCGCGTTCGAGACCTGGGAGGGCCGCGAGCGGCGTGCGGCGGACCCGCTGACCGCGCCGGTGGACGCCGCGGACTGCGGCTGCTGACAGACTGTCAACACATGTGCGGTCCCGGTGAGTTGTGTGCAGACGTGAGCGTGTAGCTTCTGGGCATGGCTCGATGTGCGGATCCGGTGGTTGCCGATGTGGTGCGGTGGGTGGAGTCCAGCGGCGGACCGCTCATAGCCGTGCCGGAGGCGGTCCTGCCGTTCTGGGCGGGCGCCGACGGCGACGAGACGTCCTCCGACTACGACCGCGCCTGCGAGATCGACGGCCGCGCCGGGCTCCTGCCCGTCGGCGACACCCGCGCCCTGGTACTGGGCGACGAACCGGCCGCCACCGCGTACCTCCCCGAGCACGGCCTCTTCGTGCGCCGGCACGCGGCGGGCCCCGAGCACGGTCCGCTCGGTCCCGGGGGCGCGGGTGGCCCCGAGGACCCGCTCCTCGTCGAGGCGCCGGCCACTCTCGACTCCGCCGTCTGGGAGCCCGAGCTGGAGTGGCGTGTGCCGGGGCCGCTCGTCCTCTTCGACGCCGCCCGCCCCGGGCGCGCCGCCACCGCGGCCGACCATGTGCGCGTGGAGTTGGCGCCCGGACGGTACGGCATCAGCGCCGCGTACGTCCCGGCGGGGCCGTGGGCGGGGCTCCGTCTGGTGCGCGTCAGACCGTCGGCGGGCTGAACGGGGGCCGGCCGGGGCAGCGCTCGCCGGCCTTGCCCGGTGGTGTGGTCGGCCGGGCCCGGCGGGGCGGGCCCGGCACGCCGCATCACAGCTGGGACAGCTCGTCCACCAGGTCGTCCAGGCCCAGGGAGCCCTGGGAGAGAGCGGCCATGTGCCACGCCTTCGCGTCGAAGGCGTCCCCGCGCCGCTGCCGGGCCTTCTCGCGGCCGAGGAGCCAGGCGCGCTCGCCGAGCTTGTAGCCGATGGCCTGCCCGGGGATGGTCAGATAGCGCGTCAGCTCGCTCTCCACGAAGTCCGCCGGGCGGCTGCTGTGGGAGCCGAAGAACTCCTCGGCCAGCTCGGGCGTCCAGCGCTCGCCCGGGTGGAAGGGGGAGTCCGCCGGGATCTCCAGCTCCAGGTGCATACCGATGTCGACGATGACCCGGGCCGCGCGCATCATCTGCGCGTCGAGATAACCGAGCCGCTCCTCCGCGTCCTTGAGGAAGCCCAGCTCGTCCATGAGCCGCTCCGCGTACAGCGCCCAGCCCTCGGCGTTGGCGCTCACCCCGCCGATGGTGGCCTGGTAGCGCGAGAGGTCGTCCTTGACGTACACCCACTGCGCGAGCTGGAGGTGATGGCCGGGGACGCCCTCGTGGTACCAGGTGGACACCAGGTCGTACACCGGGAAGCGGGTCGCGCCCATCGTCGGCAGCCAGGTGCGGCCAGGACGGGAGAAGTCCTCGCTCGGCGCCGAGTAGTAGGGGGCGGCGGCGCCGCCGGGCGGCGCGATGCACGACTCGACCTTCTTCACCGGCTCGGCCAGGTCGAAGTGGGTGCCGTCGAGCGCCTCGATCGCCCCGTCCATCAGGGACTGGAGCCACTCGCGGACCTCGTCGACGCCCTCGATGTGCCGGCCGTGCTCGTCCAGGTGCGCCAGCGCCACCCAGGGCGTCGCGGCACCCGGAAGGATCTTCTCCGCCTCCTGCTTCATCTCGCCGAGCAGCCGGTGGAACTCCGACCAGCCGTACGCGTACGCCTCGTCGAGGTCCAGGTCCGCTCCCGTGAAATAGCGGGCCAGACGGGCGTACCGCTCACGGCCCACCGTGTTCGGGGCGCCCTCGATCGCCGGGGCGTACACGTCGCGCATCCAGTCGCGCAGCTCCACCACGGCCCGCGTCGCCCCGCGGGCCGCCTCGTCCAACTCGGCGCGCAGTGACTCGGGGCCGGCCGACACGAAGTCCTCGAACCAGCCGCGCCCCGCGCCGTCCGTGTCCGCCCACTCGGTGAGCTGCCCGATGAAGGTCGCGGTCGGCCGCGGAGCCGCGTACAGCTTGCGCTCCAGACCCAGGGCGAGGGACTCGCGGTACCCGGCGTACGCCGTCGGCACCGCGCGCAGCCGCTCCGCGATCGCCGCCCAGTCCTCCTCGGTCTCCGCCGGGGTGATGGTGAAGACCTCACGCACCTCGTGCGGCGGCGTCACCATGTTGCCGACCGCGCGGAGAGGCTCGTCGGCCTCGTGCACGGCGAGTTCGGCGGTGAGGCGCTCGCGCAGCAGGCGCGCGCACCGGCGTTCGATGTCGCTGTCCGCGCCCGGTCGCCGCTCCGCCTCGTCGAGCCGGGCGAGCGTCGTCCGGATCAGCTCCGCGCGGGCATCCAGACCGGCGGGCGAGGTGTCCGGCAGTCTGCTCGAACTCTCCTTCACACCGAGGTAGGTACCGGTCAGCGGGTCGAGGGCGATCAGGTCGTCGACATACGCGTCGGCGACCTCACGGGGCAGAGGACTCTTGGTCTCAGACATGCGGACAATCTTGGTACGCCGACCCGCCGCCGTCAGCTGCTTGACCGGGTGTTGAGCCTTACGGCGGCCGGATTCCGCTCAGGGCGCAGCACTCCGGCCCGGGTGACCCGTGCCGCTCAGGCCGTGGTTCGTTCGGCGTCCGGCGGCAGCAGGGGCCCGCACTCCCACTGCTGGAAGATCAACCTGGTCTCGACGCGTGCCACTTCGCGCCGGGACGTGAACTCGTCGAGGACCAGCCGCTGCAGGTCCGCCATGTCCGCGACAGCGACATGCACGAGATAGTCGTCCGGGCCCGTGAGGTGGTACACGGTCCGCGACTCGGGCAGCGCCCGGATCCGCTCCACGAACGGCCCCACCAGCTCCCGCCGGTGCGGTCTGACCTGGACCGACAGCAGCGCCTCCAGCCCCCGCCCGAGCTTGGCCGGATCGAGCCGCAGCTGGTGACCGAGGATCACTCCGCAGCGGCGCAGCCGCGCCACCCGGTCCAGACACGTCGACGGCGCGACCCCCACCTGGGCGGCGAGATCGCGGTAGGTCGCCCGTGCGTCGTTCTGCAACAGGCGCAGAAGGTGGAGGTCCACCGGATCCAGTACGACAGATTCGGCCATTGCTCGAACGTAGCACGGAGAACGCCCCGGCCGACCCGGCCGATGTTCACCCTGACGCCCATGAACTCAGCGAGCACGCACGCGTACGACCCCGCACGCACCACGCCGAGAGCGCTGGACACCGAGGCCGTGCACGCCGGCCGCGACGATCTCGCGCGCCAGGGCCTGCACGCCGCGCCCATCGACCTGTCCACGACCTACCCCTCGTACGACAGCCGCGGCGAGGCCGCCCGTATCGACGCGTTCGCCGTCGACGGCGCCGAACCCGAGGGCACCCCCGTCTACGGGCGGCTCGGCAACCCGACCGTCGCCCGCTTCGAGACCGCGCTCGCCCGCCTGGAGGGCACCGAGAGCGCGGTCGCCTTCGCCAGCGGCATGGCCGCGCTGAGCGCCGTACTCCTCGCCCGCGCCTCCATGGGGCTGCGCCATGTGGTCGCCGTACGGCCCCTCTACGGGTGCAGCGACCACCTCCTCACCGCCGGGCTGCTCGGCTCCGAGGTCACCTGGGTCGACCCGGCCGGTGTCGCGGACGCGCTGCGGCCCGACACCGGTCTGGTGCTGGTCGAGTCCCCGGCCAACCCCACCCTGGCCGAACTCGATCTGCGGGCCCTCGCCCACTCCTGCGGCTCGGTGCCGCTCCTCGCGGACAACACCTTCGCGACGCCGGTCCTCCAGCGGCCCGTCGAACAGGGCGCCCGGCTCGTCCTGCACAGCGCGACCAAGTATCTCGGCGGTCACGGGGACGTCATGGCCGGGGTCGTGGCCTGCGACGAGGAGTTCGCCGGGCGGCTGCGGCAGATACGCTTCGCGACCGGCGGCGTCCTCCACCCGCTCGCCGGCTACCTCCTCCTGCGCGGCCTCGCGACCCTCCCCGTACGCGTCCGGGCGGCTTCCGCGACCGCCGCGGAACTGGTCCGCCGGCTCTCCGCCGACCCCCGCGTGGCCCGGGTCCACTACCCCCGGATCGGCGGCGCCATGATCGCCTTCGAGGTCCAGGGCGACCCCCACGACGTCATCGCGGGCGTCCGGCTGATCACCCCCGCCGTCAGCCTCGGCAGCGTGGACACGCTGATCCAGCACCCCGCCTCCATCAGCCACCGCATCGTGGACGAGACCGACCGCCGGGGCGCCGGGGTGAGCGACCGCCTGCTGCGCATGTCGGTGGGCCTGGAGGACGTGGACGACCTGTGGGCCGACCTGGACGGGGCGTTGGGCGGCGGCGCCGCCGCCACGACGTCCACCAAGGGCGGCGTCGCCGACGCGGAAAGGCCGCCCGTGGGCCTGGGATCGACGCCCGGCCGCTGACCGGCCCTCGTCCCCGGGTGAGGCCGAGTGTGATCCTCGTGCCCGGGTGAGGCCGAGTGTGATCACCCGACAGCGGAGCGCGGGAGCCCCGTCACCGGCTCCCGCGCCGTGGTCATCGCCCTCCTTGCCGTCGAGGCAGGTCAACGCCTCCTCGGGGGCCCCTCCGCGCTCTCGGCCCGCTGCGCCGTCACGGCGTCCAGACGGGCCGTGATCACCAGCGTCCCTTCCTCGACCTGGTAGTCGAGCGGCAGATCCAGCGCCCGCATCGCCGCGACCATGCCGGTGTTGGACGACTGGGTCACGACGTATACATTCGCGCAGCCGGCCTCGCCCGCCATGGCCACCAGCCTGCGGAGCAGCTCGCTGCCGATGCCGCGCCGCTGCCAGTCGTCCTCGACGAGCAGCGCGATCTCCGTCTCGTCGCCGTCCCAGAGCAGGTGGCCGAGGCCCACGAGGCGGCCCGAGGCGGTCTGCGCGGCGAGCGTCCGCCCGAAACTGGGGCTCAGCAGATGCTTGAGGTACCGGTCCGCGTCACCGACCGGCCCGTGGTACCGCATGCTCAACGTCCGCGCCGAGCACCGCTCGTGCATGGCCTTCGCCGCACGCAGGTCCCCGGCGTCGGCACGGCGCACCATGATGTCGTTGCCCTCGGGCAGCGTCAGCACGTCCTGGCTGCGCGGGATCCGCGGCCCGAGTCGCGCGTCCAGCTCCACCAGGGCCCGCGCCCGCGCGAACTCCGTCGGGGTGAACGGCAGATACGGCCGCTCCACCGTGATCACCCCGCCCTCCGGCGCCCGCAGCCGCATCACCGTGTCCTCCAGGGCCCCCTCGACGGGGGCGCTCTGCTGGGCCCGGCCCGAGCCGGGGGCGGTGGCGGGCAGCGAACGGATGGTGCAGCGGCCGAGCAGCTGCCGCAGCGCCAGCGGCAGCTCCGCGGCGTCCAGCGCCGTACGCGTCGCCAGGCCGAGCACCCGCGTCGGCGCGTCCACCAGATCATGGGTGTCGCCGCGCTCGATCCAGGTCTCGGTGCCTCCCGCGTCGGACACCGACCGGTTGATCTCCGCGGCGGACAGCACCTCGGGCGCCCGCAGCAGGAACTCGTCGACGGTCCCCTCGGCCAGCGGATGCGTCTGCAGGCTGAGGATGTCGACCCCGCGGTCCGCCAACGCCGTGCACAGCGCCGCCAGCGAGCCCGGTGCGTCCTTCACCGTCGTCCGCATCCGCCACAGCACCGTGGCCCCCGCCAGGGCCCCGGCGCCCGCCTCGCCCCGACCAGCGTGCCCGGCCTGCCCGGCCTGCCGCTCCGCGGGGAGCGACGGCCGGGCGTCGGTATCGCTCGTGGGCGGCGCGTGACCGTGGCGTCGTGTCCACCGTGCGTGGCATCCGACGGCGACCAGCAGAACGGCCGCCGGGACGGCGAACAGCACCGCGCCGCCGGGGTGTTGGGCGCCCGGGCCGGTCACCGCCTCGACCGCCGCCACCGCCGCGAGGAGCGCGGCGAGGCCGACCACGGCCCGCCGCCAGTGGCGCACCGGGCGACCGTTCCGCGCCCGCGTCACATCAGACATGTCTGGAGTCATGTGCCCACTGTGAAGGAAGGGTGTTGCGTGATCACGAACGCTTTGTGACTGGCCGGTAAAAGCAGCGTTCCGTACCTTTTGTTGCAGATTGGATGACTGAGGTGGGGTCACTCGTGGTGCCGGGGTCAGCCCGCCAGCGCTGTACGCAGTCGCCGTGCCTCGGTCACCACCCGGGACGAACCCCTGCGGTCCGCCGCCCGATCGAGGTGGGGCAGCTCCCCGTGTGCCCCGGACCGCTCCACGCATTCGGCGGCGACGGCGAGCAGTTCCCCGAGCCCCCGCACCGGCGTGGTCGCCTTGCCCGTGCCCGTGCCCGTGCCCGTGCCCGTGCCCTTGTCCTTGCCCGTGCCCTTGCCCGTGCCCTTGTCCTGGCCCATGTCCCCGACCCCGCCCTCGCCTTCGGCGTTGCCCGAGACGCCCGTGCCGCCCGGGTCGGCCGAGAGTTCGGCGAGCAGGGGCGGGAGGGCCGCTCGCAGGACCGACCAGGCCGTGCCGTACGCGCCGGTGGACGCCGCCGTGCGTATCGCCTCGGCGATCCGCAGCGGCTTCACACAGCCGGACACGGCCAGTTCCCCGAGGTCGGCACCCGTCTGCTCGGCGTCGAGCCGCCCCCGGGCCGCCAGGACCAACAGGGCGTCCACGGCGGCGAGCCGGTCCTCCGGGCGCTTGGCGCCCAGCCCGTACACCACGCACAGCCGCACGGCCTCGCCCGTCTCGCCCTCCGCCTCGGCGAGCGTCGGCAGGAACGAGAACCCGGCCCCGGTGTCCTCGATGGCCCCCTGCGAGAGGTCCCGCAGCACGCGGCCCGCCATCAGCTCCGGGCGCCCCGGCACGACCGCCAGCCAGTGCCGCCACTCGGAGTCGTCCCAGTGGGGGCAGTACCAGTGGGACTGGTACGGGGCGAAGGGACGCCCCAGCCGCCGGAACTCCGGGGGGAAGGACTCGCTCTGCAACTCGGGGAGCTCCCCGAACTCCACCAGGACCCTCGGCCCCTTCGTACGGCGGCGCCAAACGGGCTGCGAGGGCACGTCGGTCGCCAGCCACTCCGCCAACCGGTCGCCCTCCTTCGTGCTCAACTCCCGCGCTGCCACGGCGGCGGTCGCCAGGGCGGCCGTGTCGTCGCGCCGCACCCGCAGCAGCGCCTGCGCGAAGTCGGCCGCACCCGGCCGGGCACCGAGACGCCGGTAAGTGGCGAGTCGCTCCACCAGTTCGCCGGGCTCCAGCGATCCGGTGCTCCACGTGGGGGTGGCCAGGAGGAACGGCAGCGGGTCGGTGCGGACGCGATGGGCGATCTCCCGCAGCCGGGCGCCGAAGACCCCGGTGAGACCGCTGTGCACGCAACCGTCGGGCGCCGGCGCGTCGTGACGCGCCGGGTGCAGGGAGGACAGGCGGACCCGCTCGAACAGCGACGCCAGGACGATCTCCACGCCGTGCGGCGACTCCGCGAAGAACCGGTCGACGTGCTCCGTCTCCGTCGCCGCCCCCCACCAGCGCCCCGCCGCCGCCGGGCGGAGTGCCTCCACGAGCGCCTCGCGATCGCGGTGCGCGTGGCGCACGAGCCCGTCCAGGGTCCGCTCGAAGACACTGACATCGCTGTCCGAGACCAGGAGCGCGTTGACCTCCTCCGCGAGTTCGGCGACGGTCTCCGGCGCGGGCGGGAGCGCGGTCGGCGAGGGGACGGGAGGGAGCAACTCCTCGTACGCCTCGGGGGACTGCTCCAGGGGGGAGACGCCGAGGATCTCGTGCGCGCGGGCCCGCAGGCCCGGACTCAGGTCAGCCGCCGCGGCGACGATCTCGTCCCGCGCGGTGTCCTGCCCGTCCAGGTCGCCGAGGTGCCGCTCGACCAGCTTCAGCGCCCGCTCCTGCACCTCGGTGCCCTCGTGCCCGAACGCCTGGGCGACCACGGGGAGCAGATCGCCCGCCGCGGACGGGTCCTGCTTGAGCACCTTGCCCAGGAGGACCAGCTGGGAGCGGACGAGCTTGTGCTCGGTGCGGAAGAGGACGGCACGGGACATCTCGGTGAGCCGGCGTACGCCCAGTTCGCCGTCCAGGGACAAGTCGGCCAGGACCGACTGGGCGTGCCCGGCCACCGTGGAGGTGCCGTCCGCGCAGAGGGACATCCAGTCCGCGATCCGCTCGCACCGCTCGTCGCGGGTGAGGTCGAGCGAGGTCAGCAGGCCGAGGAACACCTTGTTGTCGGCTGTGGAGCCGCCGCCCCGCAGCAGCCGGGAGACACAGCCGTCGACGAGGACCTTGCGGTCGAGGAGGCCCTCCTCGGCGAGCTGGGTGAGGGCGTAGGTCCAGTTGTTCAGCCCCTCGCCGTACCGCCAGTCGCTGCGGGCGCCGATCTCGTCGACCTCGAACAGGGCGGTGACGAGCTCCGTGAGGTGCGGGTCCTTGCGCAGGTTGCCGATGACGGTGCCCGCCTTCCAGCGCGCCCGGCCGATGTGCTCCATCCAGCCGCGCACGTAGCTCTCGGACGTCGGTACCGCGCAGCCGGCCAGCTTGACCAGGCCGGACATCAGCTCGTACGGCACCTGCGCGGTCAGCGGACGCTCCGCCAGCCGGTGCGCCAGGGCGTCGAGCCAGCTCGGCTCACGGTCGCCGAGCACGTCGATCAGGACCGAGGCCGGCGCCTGCCGCCAGCGCATGTCGCTCCCCGCGAGCCAGTCGGCCACCGCCGCCGCGCCCGTCTGGCAGGCCGCGCCGGCCGCGTGCAGCGCGGGGTAGGCGCGCTGGTGGGGCGAGGTCCACGGCTCGGACCGCAGCTTCTTGCGCAGCTGCTTCAACTCGGGCACGCAGGCCCGTCGTTCGGCGTCCGTCATGCCGTCCGCCAGGGTGACGACGTCACCCGTGTTCCCCGCCTTCACCGCGTTGATCAGCGTCGTCGCCGTCATCGCGCACCCCCGTCGTTGGTCGTCCCGCTCGGTTCCGTGTCGGTCGTCGTGCTGTGCGGTCCCACGGGAGCCGGTGTCCCGCCGGTCGCCGTGTCCGCGCCCCGGCGGACCATCCGCACCGCCAGCGCGTGCTTGCAGGGACCCCTGCCGCCGCGGTACTTCGCCCACCACAGGCAGGAGCAGCTCAGCGTGCCCGCGTCGTCGCGGACCCGGTGGACATGACCGTCCTCCGCGGTCACCGTGCCGAGCGGGCCGTCCAGGGAGACCGCTCCGGCGGCCACCAGGGCACGGGCCGAGCGCAGCCGAGGATTGCGGCGTTCGACGCGCTCGGAGTCGTAGGGAAGTTCGCGGTGGAAGTAGGCGGCCTCCGCCGTGTCGTAGCCTACGCGCCCGGAGGTTCCCAGCCGGGTCAGCGCGGCCCGGACCCGCTCGGCGGTGAGACCGGAGGACGCTGCCAGGTCGCCGATGTCGATGCGCGGCTCCCAGGCGAGGAGGACCGAGATCAGCTCCGCGTCCTCGGCGGCCTCGTCGGTGGCCAGGGCGTCCAGCACGCCGCCCTCGCCGGAGAAGCCGCGCGCGGCCTCCGGGGACAGCGTGAGGGTGAGCCGCATACCCGGCAGCTCGACCTCCCAGGCGCTCGCCAGGGCGGCCCCTCCGGCGGCCGGCGGGCCGTAGACGCGCAGCGCGGTCGCGTGGCGCAGGACCCGCTGAAGGGCCACCAGCCGCTCCGGGCCGGGCAGACACACCGCGCCCGGCACCGGCCGGGTCGTCGGGCGCAGGGCCCGGCCGGAGGGCACGACCCACTGGGCGCCCCGGGACGCGCCCCGCGCACCGCCGCGGGGCAGCGACCGCAGGAACCGTACGGCCTCGGCGGTCGGCAGCTCGGCCCGCAGATCGAATCCGGCGGCGATCACCTGGGCCTCGGCGAAACCCCGCAGCCAGCGGTCGGGCAGCGGCACCTTCTTCTCCACCACCGGTCCGTCCAGTGTGGTCACCGCCAACTCGTCCGGCCCGACCCGCAGATGCAGCGGATCGTCGGAGCCGACGCGGGACAGGGCCTCGCGCAGCGGGTTGTTGACGTCGACGTTGGTCGTGCCGTGTCCGACCTCGCCGCCGTCGAGTCCCGGCGCCAGGACGTCGAGGCGGGCGTACACCCCGCCGCAGCCCGAGAACGACTCGAAGCGCAGCCGGTCCCCGTTGCCCGTGACCACGGGGTCGAGCGAGGCCCGCAGCTGCTGCTGGTAGTACCGCGCCGCCGCCACGTCGGCGACCGCCAGCAGCCCGGCCGCGGCCACCTGAGGCGACGTCAGGAAGCCCGTGAAGAACCGCGGATGGCCCTGGAAGCCCGTCGGGGTCGCACCCCGGGAGGTCTCCAGCCCCAGCCGGTGCGCGCCCGCCGCGGACTCCAGCGCGGAGGGTCGGGTATAGGCCACGGCCTGCAAAGATCGCGTCATGGGAAAACCGTAGAAGCGACCACTGACAATCGACTCCGACCTGCGAAAAGGAGGCGGACGGCCCGCTGTCGGAGCCGCCCGCCACCCGATGTGTGCGCCAGGTCCGCGGCCATCGTTCAGGCCGCGCGGATCACTGCCCGACGAGCCCCGGCTGAAGGGTCTTGGTGTACAGCACCGTGCCGTCCTGCTCACGCAGCCGCACCGTCAACTCGCCGCTTTGACCGTCGATGTCGACCTCGCCGAAGAACTGGTAGCCGCCCGCGGGCGACACGTTCGCCGTGGTCGGCGCCTTGATGAAGACCCGCTCGGGACCGAACGTGTTGTCCAGGGCGTTCGCCGGGAAGGCACCGGCGTTGAGCGGTCCGGAGACGAACTCCCAGAACGGCTCGAAGTCGGTGAAGGCGGCCCGCGACGGCTGGTAGTGCTGCGCCGAGGTGTAGTGCACGTCGGCCGTGAGCCACACCGTCCCGGTGATCCTGCGGTGCTTGATGAACCGCAGCAGCTCGGCGATCTGCAGCTCGCGCCCGAGCGGCGCGCCGGGGTCGCCCTGCGCCACCGCCTCGATGTTCGGCCTCCCGTCGCCGGTGTCGGGGACGACCAGGCCGAGGGGCATGTCGGAGGCGATCACCTTCCACACCGCCCGTGACCGCGCCAGCTCCCGCTTCAGCCACCGCAACTGCTCGGCGCCGAGGATGCCCACCGGGTCGGTGGTCTGCTTGCCGGGCGAGTTGGCGTCGCGGTACGTCCGCATGTCCAGGACGAACACGTCGAGGAGCGGACCGTGGCGCACCACCCGGTGCACCCGGCCCTCGCGGGAGCCCGGCCGCAGGGTGGAGACGGGGAAGTACTCGCTGAAGGCGCGCCGCGCCCGGGACGCGAGCACGTCCACGCTCTTCTCCGTGTAGCGGGCGTCGGTGAGGATCTCCCCCGGGTACCAGTTGTTGGTGACCTCGTGGTCGTCCCACTGCACGATCGACGGCACCTGCGCGTTGAACCGCTTCAGGTTCTCGTCCAGCAGGTTGTAGCGGAAGTTGCCGCGGAACTCGGCCAGCGTCTCCGCCACCTTGGACTTCTCCTCGGTGGTGATGTTCCGCCAGGTCCCGCCGTCGGGCAGCGTCGCCGTCGCGGCGATCGGGCCGTCGGCGTAGATGGTGTCACCGCTGAACAGGAAGAAGTCCGGGTCCAGCCGTCCCATCGCGTCGAAGACGCGGTAGCCGCCGCGGTCCGGGTTGATGCCCCAGCCCTGCCCGGCCAGGTCGCCCGACCACAGGAACCGCACCCCGGAGCGCCGCTTCAGCGGCGTCGTACGGAACGTGCCCGTCACCGGCTCGCCGGTGCGGCGCGGGTCGTCGGGGTCGGCGAGGAGCACCCGGTAGTGGATCTGCTCGCCGGCCGGCAGACCGCGCAGCCGGGTCGTCCCGGTGAAGTCGGTGCCGGCGCCGAGCAGCGGGCCGTGCCATCTGCGCGGGTTGCGGAACGCCTCGGTGGCGGACGTCTCGACGATCATGCGCGCCGGCCGGTCCGCACGCACCCACACCAGACCGGAGTGCGCGCTCACGTCTCCGGCCTGCACACCCCAACCGGCCCGCGGCCGCCCGGACAGGGCGAAGGCTGGAGCGGCGGCGAGCGAGCCGGGGAGGGCCAGGGCCGCCGACGCGGCCAGGGAACCGCGCAGCACACTGCGGCGGCCGGGCAGGGAGATCGGCGGACGGTGTGACATGAATGAGCCTCCTGGGGCGGATTCGGCCAATGCGCAGTGCCACAAGTACTGGTGCGCCGAGGCGCACGCGGAAACGACAAGTGAACAACTGACCGGGGTCGCGGGGGAAGCACGCCGCGAGGCACGCGCGGGGTGTGTCGCGCGGCCGGCGGCGGCAGTCGGGATCAGCCGCGACGGGTCCTAGCGGACCGATTGCGCCATCGGCCGCCACGGGTCCTAGCGGACCGTTTGCGCCATCGGCCGCGACGGGGCCTAACGGACCGCTTGCCCCGTCAGCCGCGACGGGTCCTAACGGACCGCTTCCGCCATCAGCCGTACACCCTCCCGGATCCGGGCCGACGGCAGGTGGGCGTAGCCCAGGACGAGCCGTGGGCGGTCGTCCGGCACGCGCCCGTACCGCCCGAGCTCCCGCACCGCGACGCCCGCCGCCGTGACCCGCTCCACGAAACGGTCGCACGGCCCGTACCGCTCGGGCAGCGTGGCGATCACATGGAGCCCGGCGGCGATCCCGGACACGCGTGTGCCGGGCAGGTGCTCGGTGAGGGCGGCCACCAGGGTGTCCCGGCGTTCCCGGTAGGCCCGCCGGCAGCGGCGCAGTTGCCGGTCGTAGTCGCCGCGCTCCACGAACCGGGCGAACAGGGCCTGGTCGAGAATGGGATGGCCGAGATCCATGGTCCGCTTGCGCGCGACGACCTCCTCGGTCAGCGCCGCCGGTACGAGGAGCCAGCCGAGCCGCAGCCCCGGGGCGAGCGACTTGCTGACGGAGCCGGTGTAGGCGACCCGCTCGGGGTCGAGTCCCTGGAGGGCGCCCACAGGGGCGCGGTCGTAGCGGAAGTCGCCGTCGTAGTCGTCCTCGACGATCAGACCGTCCACCGACCGCGCCCAGTCGAGGAGCTCGGTGCGGCGCCGCGCCGAGTAGGCGATGCCCGAGGGGAACTGGTGGGACGGCGTCGTCACCACCGCCCGCACCCCCGAGTCCCGCAGCGGAGCCACGGCGAGCCCCGCCCGGTCCAGCGGCAGCGGCACCGTGCCCATCCCGGCGGCGGCGTACAGGGACGCGTGCTCCGGGCTGCCGGGGTCCTCGACGCCCAAGTCCCGTTCTCCGCGCGCGTGGAGCACCAGCCCGAGCAGGGTCATCGCCTGGGCGACCCCGGAGACCACCACCAGACGCTCCGGGTCGGCGACCACACCCCGGCGCCGGGCGAGCAGTCCCGCCAGGGCGGTGCGCAGCCGGGGCAGCCCGCGCGGGTCCGGGTAGCCGAGCGCGTCGTGGGGGAGTTCCGTGAGCACCCCGCGCTGTGCGGCGGCCCAGGCGGCGCGCGGGAAGAGCGACAGGTCGGGTGTCCCGGGAACGAAGTCGGCGCGGGCACCGGGGGAGCGGGGAGCGAGATCACGCGCGCGTGGCGGCGCGGCACGGACCGCGGCCCCCACCCAGGTCCCCGCGCCCCGGCCGCTGCGCAGATACCCCTCCGCCGCCAACTGCTCGTACGCCTCGGTCACCAGGCCGCGCGACACCCCCAGATCCACGGCCAGGTCCCGGCTCGACGGCAGCCTGGTCCCCCGCGCGAGCCGCCCGCTGCGGATCGCCTCCCGCAGCGCCGCCTGCAGGGTGCGTCCACGCGCGCGTGCGGGCGCGGAGGCGACGGGCAGCAGCAGCTCCCAGGCGGCGGCCCAGGGAACGGACCCCTCGCCGTCCGAAGAGGAGGCGTCCGGCGGTGAATTGGTCCCCGATGACGTCATGGAAGTGGACCTTAAACCGGGCCGCCCGCGTCCCTAACGTCACGGCCATGAACGCCACCACGGCTCGCGGAGCCCTGCTCGCCGCCCTCGCCTGCGTCCTCGTCGGCGGTTCCTTCACCGCCAACAGCCTCCTCGGCGCCTACCCGTACGCCGGCGGCCAGTTCCTCCGCTACGGGCTCGCCTGCCTGCTGCTGCTCCCGCTCCTGGGCCGGGGCGGCACGGCACCGCTGCGCCACCTCACCGTCCGGCAGTGGCTGCGGCTGGCGCTGCTGGCGGCGGTTGGCATGGTCGGCTTCAACCTCGCCGTGCTCGCCGCCGAGCGCACGGCGGAACCGGCCGTGCCCGGGGTCTTCGTGGGGTGCGCCCCGGTGGTCGTGGCCGTGCTGGTGCCCCTGCTGGAGGGACGGCGCCCCCGACGGACGGTCCTGTACGGGGCGTCACTGGTCGCGGCGGGCGCGTTCGCCGTGCAGGGCTGGGGCCGCACGGACGGCATCGGGATCGCCTTCTCCGTCTGCGCGCTGGCCGGTGAGGTCGGCTTCGCGGTCCTGGCCGTGCCGGTGCTGCGGCCGCTCGGGGCGCGGCTGCTGTCGGCGACCGTGTGCGGCGTCGCCGCGGTCGAGTCGGCCGCCGTCGGGCTGCTCGTCGACGGCGGTGCCTGGCTGCGCCGTCCGGACGGCACGGAGACCGCCGCGCTGGTGTGGCAGGCGGCGGTCGTCACCGTCATCGGGTTCGTGTGCTGGTACATGGGCATGCGGCGCATCGGCGCCGAGCGCGCCACTCTCTTCTCCGGCCTCATCCCGGTGGCCGCCGCCTGCACCGCGCCCCTCGTCGGCACCGGCTCCTACGGCGCCGCCCAGGCCGCGGGCAGCGCCCTGGTGGGTGCGGGGGTCGCCCTCGGCTCGGGGCTGTGGGGCGTGGTGAAGGTCCCGCGCGGCCGGCCCCTTGTGGCGCGCCCCGGGTCAGCGGCTGCCGTCGAGGATGACGCGGGCCACCAGCGCCGGGTCGTCGTTCATCGGGCAGTGGCCGCAGCCGGGCAGCCGCACCAGCCGGGACCCGGGGATGATCCGCTTGGCGCGGACGCCCTGGCGCGGGACGAGCAGCCAGTCCCGGGTGCCCCAGGCCACGGTGACCGGCAGCTCCGGGACGTCGTCGGTGAACAGGACGCTGCCGCCCGCCCGGAGGGTCGCGTCGAACCCGGTGGCCCCGGCCAGCGCGAGCGTCTCCGCGACCACGGCCTCGGGTGAACGGCGGCTCGGGCGCGCGTAGATGGTGCTCGTCAGGGCGGCCCGGCCGGCCGCCGACCGCGACAGGCGCCGCACCAGCGGCAGCGGCATCCGCCGTGAGAGGTGGCGCATCGTGAGCAGGATGCCGAAGGCGTAACGCCGCTCGGCCTCGGTCCAGAACCCGGCGGGCGACAGCGCCGTGACCGACCGGACGAGCTTCTCGCGGCCCAGCTCCAGGGCGAGCAGACCGCCGAGGGAGTTGCCCGCGACATGGGGGCGGTCGAGGCCGAGCGTTTCGCAGAAGGCGCGGAACACGGCGGTGGTCGTGGGCAGATCGTAGGAGAGGCCGTCCGGGAGTCCGGGGGACGCGCCGAACCCGGGCAGGTCCACACTGATGACCTCGCGTTCGGCCGCCAGCAGGTGCACCACCGGGTCCCAGGCCTGCCGGTGGTGGCCGATGCCGTGCAGCAGGAGCAGCGGTTCGCCGGTGCCCTCGCGCGCGTAGGAGACCGTCACGGACTGCGGACCGAGCGGGGAGGGGACCTGGAAGGAGACCGTGGCGGACATGGTGCAGCTCCTCGTCTGTGCGGCTGGGGCGCGCGGTCGTACGGCGGAGTCGTACGGCATTCCTAGACAGCTTGTCAGCAACCGCTACTGACGGGTAGTCCCGGTGGGTAACAAACGCCCTGGACACCGGCCCGCGCGTCGGATGGGATGGGACGGTGACCACTGACACCGCGACCGACGTCTTCGAAGAGCACCGTCCCGTCCTCATGGGAGTCGCCTACCGCATGCTCGGCCGGGTCGCCGACGCCGAGGACGTGGTCCAGGAAGCCTGGCTGCGCTGGACCGGCGCCGACCGGTCCGACGTACGCGAACCCCGCGGCTACCTGGTCCGTGTGACGACGCGCCTCGCCATCGACCGGCTCCGCCAGGTGCAGTCCCGCAACGAGGCGTACCCCGGCCCGTGGCTGCCCGAGCCGTACGCCACCGACTACGAGGCGACCGTCCCGGACACCGCCGAACGCGCCGTGCTCACCGACACCGTCTCCCTCGCCGTCCTCGTCGTCCTGGAGTCCCTCTCGCCCCTGGAGCGCGCGGTGTTCGTGCTCCGGGAGGCATTCGGCTACCCCTACGCCGAGATCGCCGGCATGCTCGACCGCACCGAGCCCGCCGTGCGCCAGCTCGCCGGACGGGCCCGCCGACACGTCGACGAGCGGCGCCCGCGCTACGACGTGGACCCGGCCGAACGCCGCGAGCTGACCGAGCGGTTCCTCGCCGCGGCGGCCGGCGGCGACCTCGACGGGCTCATGGCGCTGCTCGCCCCCGACGTCCGCCTCGTCGCCGACAGCGGCGGTCTCGCCAAGGCCCCGGTGCGGATCATCGAGTCCGCCGACAAGGTGGGGCGTTTCCTGCACGGCGTGTCCGGCAAGGGCATCGAGGACGCCGCGTTCCGCCTCATGGAGATCAACGGCGGCCTCGCGCTGGTCGTCCTCGTCGCCGGCAAGCCCGATTCGGTGTTCCAGCTCGACGTCGCCGACGGGCGGATCCAGCGCATCCACATCCTGCGCAACCCGGAGAAGCTGCTCTCCCTGTCGCTCGACCGGGAGCGGTGACCGGTAGGAGGCAGCCGAGCGCCCGTGGGCCGTCAAGTGCCCGCCGGTGGACCGCCGTACGACGCGTCTGACGATCGGTCGTACGGCGGTCCGTCATGCCGTCATGAAGCCTCCGTGAACGCTGTGCCACACCGCACCCGGTGGACGGCCCGGGCGTTCCAGGATTGGTCTTGACCAAGGGTGGGGGCGGGCCTATGGTCGCAAGAAAGTGCAACAACCTTTAATAAACAAGGGCGCTAAAAACGCCGCCGGGACACGGCGAAGCAGCGGAGGACAGGGTGGGGACCCAGCAGCTCGAATCGGTGCCGGAACCGAAGTACTGGCACCTGAAGACCGTGCTCAGTGAGGCATTGGACTCCGAGTTCTCGGTGGGCGAGATCCTGCCCAACGAACGGGACCTCGCGGCCCGCTTCGGCGTCGCTCGGGCCACGCTCCGGCAGGCGCTGGAACAGCTCGAACTGGAAGGCCGGCTCCAGCGCCGGCGCGGAGTCGGCACCACCGTGGCCCCGCCGCGCGTGGGCGTCTCCGTCGGTGGCGAGCAGCACGCCTGGCCGGGTACGGGCGACGACGCCTGGCAGACCGTGGACTGCGCGGAGGCGGTGCCCCCCACCGCGGTGGCGGAGATCCTGGAGACCCTCCACGGCGAGCAGGTCCATGTCGTACGCCGCTCCCGCATGTCCCACGGCCAGCCCGTGGCCGCCGAGCTGCTGTACATCCCCGCGGCCTCGGTGCCCGCGCTGTCCGCCATAGACGCGCCGTCCGGCGCGGCACGCGCGCGTGCGGTGCTGCGCGAGCTGCAGCGGCTGGAGCTGGAGGCGCAGGACCGCTCGGTGGAGCTGGGCTCCGCGCGCGCGGACGACGCGAAGGAACTGGACCGGCTGCCGGGCGCGCCCGTCCTGGTCGTGACGACCCGCTTCTTCGCCGGGGGACGCGCCGCCGCCGTCTCCCTGGCCACCTACCGCGCCGACACCTGCCGTCTGACCTTCGGCGCCTCGGGCGGCGTCGAGATCCACCACGGCCCGGAACGCCGAGCGTCCTGAGGCCGCGGGCCGCCCCTTGAGCCGCATCCGCCGTGCCCCGGACACGCCGGGGCGCGGCGTTTCCGAACTCAGCGCCGGGCCGTGACCGTGCCCTCCACCGCGAAGAGCTGCTCCTCGACATGGTCGAGCGCCAGCCGCAGCGCGCCTGTGGCGACGGCCGTCTCGCCGAGGCGGGACAGCGCCACCCGGGGCGGGCGCAGACAGTAGCGGGCGAGTTCGTGCCGCAGCGGGTCGAGGACGTCGTCGATGCCGGTCGCCCACCCGCCGACCACGACCAGCTCCGGGTCGAGCGCCAGCACGAGCGCGGCCACGTCGTGCACCAGCCGCTGTATGAACCGCTCCACCGCGGCGCGGGCCCGTTCGTCGCCCTCGCGCGCGTGCTTGAACACCTCGGCGACGGCCTGCTCGTCGAGCGGATGCAGGGGTTCCCCGGTGGTCGACAGGAGCGCCTCCGGTGTGGCCCCCCGGCCCAGCAGGTGCAGCGCGCCGATCTCCCCGGCAGCGCCCCCGTAGCCCCGGTGCAGCCGCCCGCCGATCAGCGAACCCGCCCCCGGGCTCAGCCCGGCCAGCACGAACACCAGGTCGTCGGACTCGGTGGCCGCCCCCTTCCAGTGCTCGGCGACCGCGGCGGCGTTGGCGTCGTTCTCCACCAGGACCGGGCACTTGAAGGAACGGCTCAGCCGCTCGCCCAGGTTCAGCCCCGTCCACCCCGGCAGGGCCGTGCCCAGCCGTACGGTGCCGTCGGCCTCCACGATGCCTGGGGTGCCCACACCGACCGCGCGCAGCGAGTCCCGCGAGACACCGGCCCTGCGGAGCAGTTCCGCGACGGTCGCGCGCAGCCGCTCCAGCCGCTCGTCCGCCGCCGCGGTCTCGGCGACGTCCTTGGCCAGCGAGCCCAGCACCCGCCCGTCGAGGTCCGCGAGCAGCGCGGTGACACCGTGCGAGCCCACCTCCAGTCCGAGCAGGTGCCCCGCCTCCGCCCGGAACCGGTACCGTCGCGCCGGCCGGCCCTGGCGCCGGGCGGCTCCCTCGTCGGCGGCCCGCTCGACGACCAGCCCGGCCTCGACCAGCCCTTCGACGACGCCCTCGACCGTGGGCCGGGACAGCCCGGTGACCCGGGTGATCTCGGTGAGCGTCGCGTGATCCGTGGCGCGCAGCGCGTGCAGCACCACCGCCGAGTTGATTCTCCGGAGCAGAGAGGGATCCCCGCCGGTCAGCTGCCCCAACGTCCGTCCTCCCAGCTAGCGCGCGTGTCTGCCGGATCGTACTCGTCGAGGGGGACCCCGGCGAGTGTCTGCCGAGCCCGACCTGCGGACCCGCGCCCACCCCGGCCCCCGAGCCCGTCCGGCCGGCCTGCCGGTGGGCCTCCGCAAGCCCGTACGCCTTCGCCGAGGCCGCCGCTGACGGGCCGCCAATTGTCAGTGGTGCCCGCTTTACTGGACGCATGAGCATCACGCGGCACCTCGCCCTCATCGAGCGGCTGTGCTCCGCCGAGTTCCCCGCGGAGCCCGGCCGGTCGGACACGTGCACGGGCGGGCCCGACCACCACCTCGCCGCATTACAGACCAGCGCCGACTTCTGGGAGGACGACGGGACCCGCAGGGAGGAGACCGAGGAGCAGTACGAGGCGGACCGGGACGCCCTGTCGGAGCGGCTGGCCGAGCGCTGGGGCGCGCCGGACGTGCTCAGCCTCTGGAGCGTCCAGGAGCGTTCCCTGGAGGGAGAGGACATACCGGAGCCGTGGGCGGTGCTCAGCGCGCACGTCCCCGATGTGCACCTGTGGCAGGTCGACGGCCGCTGGGTCGCCCTCGGCGTCTCCCAGTGGGACAAGGAGCTGCCGTTCCAACTCGTCGCCCTGATAACGGCGACGGATCCGCCCTGAGTCTCATCGTCCGACCCTCAGCGCTTGCCCCTGAGTCCCGGGGCCCTCAGTCCTGGGCCGCCACCCGCAGCCGGGCGAACTCCTCCGCCATCGTCGTCGCCGTCCAGTGCGCGTTCAGGCCGCTGGGGTTGGGCAGGACCCACACCCGGGTCGTGCCGATCGTCCGCTCCTGCGGGCCGACCACGGCCTTGCGGTCGCCGAACGCCGCCCGGTACGCGGTCACACCGACCACCGCGAGCCACCGTGGCCGCAGCCGTTCCACCTTGGCGGTGAGCAGGCGACCGCCCTCGACGTACTCCTCCGCCGTCAGCTCGTCGGCACGCGCCGTCGCCCGGGCGACCACGTTGGTGATGCCGAGTCCGTACGCCGGCAACTCGCCCTGCTCGGACGGCTTCAGCAGCCGCGGAGTGAAGCCGGACAGGTGCAGCACCGGCCAGAAGCGGTTGCCGGGCCGCGCGAAGTGGTGGCCGGTCGCCGCCGTCATCAGGCCCGGGTTGATACCGCAGAACAGCACCCGGAGGCCGTCCGCGACCACGTCCGGCACCAGCCGGTCGCGGGCGGCCTCCAGCTCCTGCGGGGTGAAGCGCGTCAGAGGATCGCTCCCGGGGTGTAACCGGCCGCCTCAGGGCGCTGCTTGACGATCTCCTCGACGCGGCCGACGACGACGGCGACCTGGTCGGCCGCGGCGCCCGTGAAGGACAGCTTGTCGGCCATCAGCGCGGCGAGCTGCGCCCGGTCCAGCGGGATGCGCTCGTCCGCGGCCAGCTTGTCGAGCAGTTCGTTGCGCTCGGCGCCCCGCTCCCGCATGGCGAGGGCCGAGGCGACGGCGTTCTCCTTGATCGCCTCGTGGGCGACCTCGCGGCCGACGCCCGCGCGCACCGCGCCCATGAGCACCTTCGTCGTCGCGAGGAACGGCAGATAGCGGTCCAGTTCGCGTGCGACGACGGCCGGGAAGGCACCGAACTCGTCGAGCACGGTCAGGAACGTCTCCAGCAGGCCGTCCAGCGCGAAGAACGCGTCCGGCAGCGCGACCCGGCGCACCACCGAGCAGGAGACGTCGCCCTCGTTCCACTGGTCGCCCGCCAGCTCGCCGGTCATCGACGCGTAGCCGCGCAGGATGACCATGAGGCCGTTGACGCGCTCACAGGAGCGGGTGTTCATCTTGTGCGGCATCGCCGAGGAGCCGACCTGGCCCGGCTTGAAGCCCTCCGTCACCAGCTCGTGTCCGGCCATCAGCCGGATCGTCTTCGCCAGCGAGGACGGGGCCGCCGCCAGCTGGACCAGCGCCGTCACGACCTCGTAGTCCAGCGAGCGCGGGTACACCTGGCCGACGGAGGTGAAGGCCTGGGAGAAGCCCAGGTGTCCGGCGATCCGGTCCTCCAGCTCGGCGAGCTTCGCGGCGTCGCCGCCCAGCAGGTCCAGCATGTCCTGCGCCGTGCCCACCGGGCCCTTGATGCCGCGCAGCGGGTAGCGGCCGAGCAGTTCCTCGACGCGGCCGTACGCCACGAGAAGCTCGTCGGTGGCGGTTGCGAAACGCTTGCCGAGGGTGGTGGCCTGCGCGGCCACGTTGTGCGAGCGGCCGGCCATGACCAGCTCGCCGTACTCGGCGGCCAGCTTGCCGAGGCGGGCGAGGACCGCCACCGTGCGGTCGCGCATCAGCTCCAGGGAGAGCCGGATCTGGAGCTGCTCGACGTTCTCGGTGAGGTCGCGGGAGGTCATGCCCTTGTGGACGTGCTCGTGCCCGGCGAGGTCGTTGAACTCCTCGATCCGCGCCTTCACGTCGTGCCGCGTGACCTTCTCGCGCTCGGCGATGGAGGCCAGGTCGACCGTGTCGAGGACCCGCTCGTAGTCGGCGAGGGCCTCGTCCGGCACCTCGATGCCGAGATCCTTCTGGGCCCGCAGCACGGCCAGCCAGAGCTGCCGC
This sequence comes from Streptomyces sp. NPDC030183, assembly GCF_055573455.1. Taxonomy (NCBI): domain Bacteria; kingdom Bacillati; phylum Actinomycetota; class Actinomycetes; order Kitasatosporales; family Streptomycetaceae; genus Streptomyces; species Streptomyces sp. NPDC030183. Next base: position 65,318 of record NZ_JBVIBK010000030.1, on the reverse strand, counting down.
TCCAGCCTCACCTTCTGCTCGGGCGACCAGAGCGTGGCGAGCTCGGTGGAGGCGTACCGTCCGGCGAGGACGTTGGGGATGCGGGGCTTGGCTGGCGCAGAAGTCACGTGTACGGATTCTACTGGCGATTCATGCAGGCAGGCCCCCCGGCCCCGCTCGTCGGAACCTACGAGAGCCCCGTCACACCCACCGCGACCCGCGAGCGCGCCCCGGCCCCGCACGCACGCGGAGGCTGCCTCAGCCGCCGTCGGCCAGCTCGGCCAGGACGTCACCGTGGCACAGCTCCGGAGCGCACCAGCAGGCCAGCGTCTTGCCCCGCAGCTGCGGGACCAGCTCCAGCAGCTCGGGCCGGGCCGACAGGTACTCCCGGTACTTGGCCATCACCTCGGCCCGCGTCCCGTCCCGCTTCTTCTTCTCGGTGTCGGGCTGGAACGGGTTGTACAGCGGGTGCTGCGGCAGGTCCCAGTGGCCCATGGTCCAGCGGCGGCCGATGTACACGACGTCGTCGGGGGCCTTCTCCAGGCGCGGCCCGTAGTCCTGGATGCGGCCCTTCAGGTTGATCACGGTCGTGGTCACGCTCGGCTCCCTCCGCCGCGGCCTCACTCGGAACCCTGTCGACTCCAGGTTGCCGGTCCCTCGTACGGCAGCAAGTCGGGACGCTTCGCCGGGCGCCCGTCGCCCGACGACCGGCCCGTCAGCCGACGGCCGATCCACGGCAGCAGGTACTGCCGGGCGAAGCGCGCGTGGGCCACCTGTCGGGCCACCCAGGCGGGCGGTGGCGTCGCGGCCATCGGCGCATGCCACTGCGCGTCCTGCGCCGGATAGCCGAGGGTCTGCCACACGGCTTCGGCGACCCGGCGGTGTCCCTCGGCGGTGAGGTGCAGCCGGTCCACGTCCCACATCCGGGGGTCGGACAGCGAGGCCGCGCCGTACAGGTCGACGACGAGGGCGCCGTGCCGCGCGGCCAGGTCGTCGACGCAGACGAACAGTTCCTCCATGCGCGACCGGAACCGCTCCAGGACGGGTCCCTGGCGGCCGGGGCTGCGCATCAGGACGAGCTGCTCGCAGGCGGGCGCGAGCCGCTCCACGGCCTCCTCCAGCAGCCCGCGCACCCGGCCCATGTCGCACTTCGGGCGCAGGGTGTCGTTCAGACCGCCGACCAGCGTGATCACATCCGCGCCCATGGCGGCCGCCACGTCGACCTGCTCGTCGACGATCTGGCCGATGAGCTTGCCGCGCACCGCGAGGTTGGCGTACCGGAAGCCGGGCGACCGCGCGGCCATCCGGCCCGCGAGGAGATCCGCCCAGCCCCGGTAGGAACCGTCGGGCAGCCGGTCCGACATGCCCTCGGTGAAGGAGTCGCCGACCGCGACAAGGCTGGAGTACGGGGGATGTGTGTCATCGGTGTGCGTGGCGTTCGTCTGCATGGCGAGAACGATGCTATCGCCTTCACATACCCCGCGGTCGGTCACCTGGCGTACGGCCTCCCGCGCCGAGCGCGGTCGGCCGGCCGCCCCTTCTGCCCCGCCTCCTGGGTCAGGCCGCGGGCTGGCCGAACAGCTCCCGCAGGACGTCCTCCATGGTCACGATCCCGCCGAGCCGTCCGTCCGCGCCCAGCACGGCCGCCAGGTGCGTACGGCTGCGGCGCATCGCCGTGAGCACGTCGTCCAGGGGAGTGGTCTCCCGGACGCGGGCGATGGACCGCATGTCCCGGATCGGGAACGGCACATCGCGCGGGGCCGCGTCGAGCGCGTCCTTGACATGGAGGTAGCCCACGATCCGGCGCCCCTCGTCCACCACGGGGAAGCGGGAGAACCCCGACTCCGCCGACAGCCGCTCCAGCTCCTCCGGCGTGACGCCCACGCGCGCGTACACCACGCGCTCCAGCGGGAGCACGACGTCCCGGACCGGCCTGCGGCCCAGTTCGAGCGCGTCGTGCAGCCGCTCCCGGGCCCGGTCGTCGAGCAGGCCGGCCTCGGTGGAGTCCCGGACGAGCCGGGCCAGCTCCGCGTCGGAGAAGGTCGCCGCGACCTCGTCCTTCGTCTCGATGCGCATCAGCTTCAGGAGGGTGTTCGCGAAGGCGTTGACCGTGAAGATCACCGGCCGCAGCGCCCGGGACAGCGTCACCAGCGGCGGGCCGAGCAGCAGGGCGCTGCGCACCGGCTCCGCCAGCGCGATGTTCTTCGGCACCATCTCGCCGAGCAGCATGTGCAGATAGGTCGCGAGGGTCAGTGCGATCACGAACGAGATCGCGTGCCCCGCGCCCTCCGGCACGCCCAGCGCGTGGAACACCGGCTCCAGCAGATGCTCGATCGCGGGTTCCGCGACCACACCGAGGACCAGGGTGCACAGGGTGATGCCGAGCTGGGCGGCCGCCATCAGCGCCGACACGTGCCGCAGCCCCCACAGCACACTGCGGGCCCGGCGGTCGCCCTGTTCGGCGTACGGTTCGATCTGGCTGCGGCGGACGGAGATCAGCGCGAACTCCGCGCCGACGAAGAAGGCGTTGACGACCAGGGTCGCGAGGCCGATCAGCAGCTGGACGGCGGTCATCGCCTCTCCTCCTCGTGCTCGTCGTCGGCCTCGGCCGGCGCGTGCAGCAGCACCCGGGCGGCCCGGTGCCCGGAGGCGTCCACGACGTCGAGCCGCCAGCGGGCCACCTCGACGGTGTCGCCGACGGCCGGGATGCGGCCCAGCTCGGTGGCGACGAGGCCCGCGAGCGTCTCGTACGGCCCCTCCGGCACCCTCAGGCCGACGCGGGCGAGCTGGTCGGTGCGGGCGGCGCCGTCGGCCGAGTACAGCTCACGGCCGTCCTCGTCGCTGCCCACGGGCGCCAGGTCGGGCGTCTCGTGCGGGTCGTGCTCGTCGCGCACCTCGCCGACGACCTCCTCGACGATGTCCTCCAGCGTCACCACGCCCGCGGTGCCGCCGTACTCGTCGATCACCACGGCCATCGTGCGCTTGCCCGACAGCCGGTCGAGGACCCGGTCGACGGTCAGCGACTCGGGGACCAGCAGCGGCTCGCGCAGCAGTTCCGACACCGAGGTGCGCAGCCGGCGCTCGGCGGGCACGGCGAGGACGTCCTTGATGTGGACGGTGCCGACCACCGAGTCGAGGCTGCCCCGGTAGACGGGGAAGCGGGACAGACCGGTCGCGCGCGTCGCGTTCGCCACGTCCTCGCAGGTCGCCATGGCTTCGAGGGCGATCACCTGCACCCGCGGCGTCATCACGTTCTCCGCGGTCAGGTCGGCCAGGTTCAGCGTCCGCACGAACAGCTCGGCGGTGTCCGCCTCCAGCGCGCCCTCCTTCGCGGAGTGCCGGGCGAGGGCCGCCAGCTCCTGGGGACCGCGCGCGGAGGCCAGCTCCTCGGCTGGCTCGATCCCGAACAGGCGGACGAGACGGTTGGCGGTGTTGTTGAGGTGGGTGATGAAGGGGCGGAACGCCGCGCTGAACCAGCGCTGCGGGTTCGCCACCTTCTTCGCCACCGACAGCGGCGAGGAGATCGCCCAGTTCTTGGGCACCAGCTCGCCCACCACCATGAGGACGATCGTGGACAGGGCCGTACCGATCACCAGGGCGACGGAACCGGACGCCGAGGCGGGCACGCCCAGCGCCTCCAGCGGGCCCGCGATGAGCTTGGCGATGGACGGCTCGGCGAGCATGCCGACGACCAGATTGGTGACGGTGATCCCGAGCTGGGCGCCGGACAGCTGGAACGTCAGATTCCGTACGGCCTTGAGGGCGCCGGCGGCACCCCGCTCGCCGCGCTCGACGGCCCGCTCCAGCCGACCGCGCTCGACGGTGGTCAGCGAGAACTCGGCGGCCACGAACGCGCCGCAGACCAGCGACAGCAGCACCGCCACCAGCAGGAGGAGCACTTCGGTCATCGGGTCACCTCCGTCCCATGATCCGGCAGGGGCGGGATGATCGCGCGATGTCGTGCGCCGGTCCGGGCGCGACGGGCGCCGGGCAGGCTACTGGGAGGCTCGCCCATGGGCGGACGCTCACGACCTTTCGTAGAGGTTCACTGGCCCACCCATGGTAAAGGGTCGGCAAAGTGGCGTGTCGCCGTCCCGGTCGCATCGGCTCCCTCGGTTCCCGAGCGGCTTCACCCACCGCCCCCGTTCCTTCCGGGCGGCTACCCACCTACAGGGGCTTGACCCAGCGTCGCCAGTGGTCCTCGCGGTGGTATCCGGTCGCCGCCCAGGTGTGGTGGGCCTGTTCGTTGGCCTCCAGGACCATGGCGTCGACGCGTCGCCCCCCGAGGGCGGCGAAGCGCTGTTCCGCTGCTTCCAGCAGGGCGGTGGCGATGCCCTGGCGACGGCGGTCCGGGTGCACGGCCAGCCGGTAGGCGGAGCACCGCCATCCGTCGAAGCCGGCAATCACGGTTCCCACGAGGTCGCCGTCGCGCTCCGCGAGGAGCAGGGCCTCCGGGTCCCGTGCGAGGAGCCGGGCCACTCCGTCGTGGTCGTCGCTGATGCTCGTTCCTTCGGCGGCCTCGCGCCAGAACCGCAGCACGGTGTCGATGTCCGGGAGGGTGGCGTGGCGGATATGAAGATCACTCATGGGGCGAGCCAAGCAGAGCGCCCGTCTGCCTGGCGAACGGATTTACCCCGGGTCTCACCGCAAAGGCGGACGCTCCCGCGAGTTCCCGTCCCGCTGCCCCTGCCCTCGCGGAGCGCGGCTCATCTGCCGCGCAGCGCCTCGATGACGCGGGCGAACGCCTCCATGTTCGGCTCCAGGACCGTCAGGTAGGTGAACCCGTACCGTTTCCGCTGCGCCAGCACCTGCTCGACGACCTCGTCCAGCGTCCCCACGAGGACCAGCGGCAGACGCAGGACCTGCTCCTCGCTCAGGTGCGGGATGTGCCCGAGCCACGGCTGAACGGCGGCACCCCGGTCCTCGGTGAACTCCACGAGCTGGATCAGCAGATTGAGCTCGGCCGGCTCGTCCCGGCCGGAGGCGAACTCGTGGTACCGGCCGACCCGTTCGTCCAGTTCCTCCGCCGTCAACGCCTCCAGCGTGCCGCCCGGGCCCGGCCGCGCGCCCGTGAACGCCGCGATGTCCGCGTGCTCCGCGGTGATCCGCAGCATCCGGTCGCCGTTGGCGCCGACGAGCAGCGGTACGGTCCGCTGCGCGGGGCGCGGCTCGTGCTCCCCGGATCCGAGGAGCCGCCGTAACTCCGCGATCGTCCGCGCGAGATGGTCGACGCGCTCGCCCGGGGACCCCCACGGCAGGCCCGCCCGCTCGTGCTCGGCCGGTACGTACCCGGTGCCGAGCCCCAGTTCCAGCCGTCCGTCGGTCAGCGCGTCCGTCGTGGCCACCTCGCGGGCCAGCAGCGCCGGGTTCCAGAAACCCGCGTTGAGCACGAACGTGCCGACCCGCGGCCGTTCGGTCGCCTCGGCCGCTGCCACCAGCGCCGGGAACGGAGCCGGCATACCCAGATGGTCGGGGACCAGGATCACGTCGTAGCCGAGCCGCTCGGCCCGGCGGCACTTCGCGCGCCACTCCCCGGCCGAGGTCGGATTGAGCAGATTGACTCCGAAACGGAACGGGCGCGGCATGAACTCTCCTCACCGGCAGGGGATTTGAGCCTGGCATCCCGGCGAGTACACCACCCGGACGCGCTCGCTGCCAGCACGCCCGGTCACGACGTTCCGGTCGGCGACACGCGCCCTGCGCGGTTCCCGCGAGGTCATTCGTGCGCGATCGCCGCCAGCACGTTCATGCGCGACGCGCGCAACGCCGGCAGCAGGGCGGCCACCACACCGACCACCGCCGAGCCGATCACCACGGCGACGACCGTGCCCCACGGGATCGCCAGCGCCTTCATGCCCTGCAGGGCCAGCACCTGCTGCACGCACACCCCCCACACCAGCCCGAGCGCCAGCCCGAGGACCGCGCCGAACACGGCGATCACCACCGACTCCAGCCGGATCATCCGCCGCAGCTGCCGCCGCCCGAGACCGATCGCGCGCAGCAGTCCGATCTCCCGGGTGCGCTCGACCACCGACAGGGCGAGGGTGTTCACCACGCCCAGCACGGCGATCACGATCGCGAGGCCGAGCAGCGCGTACACCAGGTACAGCAGCACGGCGATCTGGCCGCGGACCAGCTCCTTGTAGTCGGCCTGGTCCCGCACCTGCACCTGGGGGTACGCGTCCAGCGTCCGCTCCAGGCCCGCCCGCAGCTCGTCGGCGCCGACCCCGGAGGCGGCGTTCACGTACAGCGCGGAGTCCTGGCCCTCCGGCACGTACCGCTCGGCGGTGCCCATCCCGAAGAAGAGGCCGCCCTGCATCCCGAAGCCGTCGGCGGTGTCCTGGTCGGTGAGCGCGGCGACCTTCAGCTCGGCGTCCTTGCCGCCCGGGAACCGCACCGGGACCGTGTCGCCGACCGTCACGTCGTGCTCGCGGGCGAAGTCCACGTCCATGCCGATGGCGCCGCCGGCCAGCGCGGCGGCGCTGTCGCCCTCGGCGTAGGTGACGTTCGCGACCTCGTCGAGCCGGGGGTCGTAGGCGGCGGCGGTCGTCTCGACCCGCTCGCCGTCCGGCAGCCGCACGGCGACGGGCGCGAACCGCTGCCGTACGACGAGGCCGGCACCTTCGGTGTCGCGGACCTTGTCGGTGACCTCCTGGGGGAACGGCAGGAAGTTCTGGTTCTGGATCACGAAGTCCGCGCCCAGCGTCTTGTCGATCTCGTTGTCGAACGACTTGGTCATCGACGCGCTCGCCACGGACATCCCGGCGACCAGCGCGAGCCCCACCATCAGCGCGGCGGCCGTGGCTCCCGTACGGCGCGGGTTGCGCAGGGCGTTGCGCTGGCTCATCCGGCCGACCGAGCCGAACAGCGCCGGGAACGCGCCGCCGAGGACCCGGATCACCGGCCGCACCAGGAGGGGGCCCGCGATGACGGTCGCGATCAGGGTGAGGACGACCCCGAGGCCGAGGAGCGAGGCCGCCGAACCGGTGTCCGACGAGACCGCGCACCCCACGAGCGCGGCGGCACCGGCCGCGCCGACGACCGCGCCGACCACCGCCCGCGTCCGCATCGGCCGGCCCACCCCGGCGATCTCGGCGTCCGTGAGCGCCGCCATCGGCGACACGGTCGCCGCGCGCCGCGCCGGCAGGTACGCCGCCACGAAGGTCACCCCGAGCCCGACGACGTACGCCGCGATCGGCGTGCCCACGCCGACCACCATCTCGGTGGACTTCAGGTTCATCCCGAACGCGCCCATGAGCTCGATCAGCCCGAGGGCCAGCCCGATGCCGGCGGCGAGGCCGAGCGTCGACCCGACCAGGCCGAGGAGCGCCGCCTCGGTGAGCACGGACCGGCGCACCTGCCGCCGGTCGGCGCCGAGGGCGCGCAACAGGCCCAGTTCACGGGTGCGCTGGGCGATGAGCATCGAGAAGGTGTTGACGATGAGGAACACCCCGACGAGCGTCGCGATGCCGGCGAAACCCAGCATCACGTACTTGATGACGTCGAGGAACCCGCCCAGTGAGGCCGCCGCGGAATCGGCCTGTTCGTCGGCGGTCTGGTACTCGTACGTGCCCGGTCCGAGCGCGGCGGCGATCCGCTTCTTCAGCTGCGCGTCGCCGACACCGGGCTCCGCGGTCACCGAGATGCCCGTGGCGGCGTCCGGGTCGCCCAGCAGCCGGGTCTGCGCGGTCGGGGTGTCGAGGAAGACCAGCGCGGCGCCGGGGTTGGTGGTGGTGAAGGTGGCGATGCCGACGACCTCCACCTTGAAGGAGCCGGGCGCGGCGAGCACGGTGAGCGTGTCGCCGATCTCCACGTCCTTCTTCTTCGCGGTGTCGGCGTCCAGCAGCGCCTGGCCGGGGCCCTCCGGCGCGTGTCCGCTGGTCAGCTCGACCGGGCTGCGGTCGGTGAGGTACCAGTTGGTCGCGATCGTGGGGGCACCGGTCGTCGGCCCCACGGACTCGTTGTTCCGGTCGACGACCGTGATGTTCTCCACCGCCGCGTCGACATGCGTGTCGGCGACGCCGTCCACCTTCGCGACCCGCCGCGCGAGCGAGGCGGGCACGGTGTCGACCGCCCCGGAGGGCAGCTGGCCCTCCAGGTCGTCGTCCTTCGGGCCCACGGTGACGTCGGCCGAGGTGGAGGCGAAGAGCCGGTCGAAGGTGCGGGTGACCGTGTCCGAGAAGATCAGACTGCCCGCGACGAACGCCACGGACAGGACGACGGCCAGCGCCGAGAGCACCAGCCGCCCCTTGTGCGCCAGGAAACTCCGCAGGGTCGCCTTCAGCACGGCTCAGTCCTTGTCGAGGTCGGTGGTCCCGGTGGTGTGCGCGTCGGTGGGGGCGCCCTCCCCGTCGGGCCTGGCGCGCGGGTCGAGCCCGCCGGGTTGGGCGCCGCTCCCGCTGAACAGGCGCATGCGTTCGAGGACCGCCTCCGCCGTGGGGTGCTCCATCCGGTCCACGATCCGTCCGTCGGCGAGGTAGAGCACCAGGTCGGAGTGGGCGGCGGCCCCCGGGTCGTGGGTCACCATGACGACGGTCTGGCCCAGCCGGTCGACGGCCTCGCGCAGGAAGCCCAGCACCTCCAGGCCGGCCCGCGAGTCGAGGTTTCCGGTCGGCTCGTCCGCGAAGATCAGCTCGGGCCGGGAGGCGAGGGCACGGGCGCAGGCGACCCGCTGCTGCTGCCCGCCGGAGAGCTGGGACGGCCGGTGCCCGAGCCGGTTCCGCAGCCCCAGCGTGTCGATGACCTGGTCCAGCCACTTCTCGTCGGGTTTCCGGCCCGCGATGTCCATCGGCAGGGTGATGTTCTCGGCGGCGTTCAGTGTCGGGATCAGATTGAACGACTGGAACATGAAGCCGATGCGGTCACGGCGCAGCCGGGTCAGCTCACGGTCCTTGAGCCCGGTGATCTCGGTGTCCCCGAGCCACACCTGTCCGGCCGACACGGTGTCGAGCCCGGCCAGGCAGTGCATCAGCGTGGACTTCCCCGAGCCCGAGGGGCCCATCACCGCGGTGAAGCGGCCGCGCGTGATGTCCACGTCGACCGAGTCGAGGGCGAGCACCGCCGTCTCGCCCGAGCCGTACGCCTTCGTCAGGCCCCGGGCGCGGGCGGCGACACCGTCGGCTTCGGCGCGGCCGAGGGAGTGCTCAGCGGCAGCAGTGGACAAGACGGCCTCCCTGCTCGAACGGGTTCGCATTCCGGGCGTTCCCGGACGAGCCTAATGTGATCCAGTCCACACCGGGTATCCCCCCGAGGTCCGAGCCGTTCTCCGCCGCAGGTCGGGTACCGGATGTCGGTGTAAGGGGCACCGGTGTGACGTCCCAGGGGGGCGCACACGGATAGAGCGCCCTTGTCCTGCTAGCGCTCCGGCGCTAGCGTCGAGTCATGGCCAAGACCCAGCTGAACGTACGGGTGGACGAGGACACGGCGCGAGCCGCCCGCGAGCGAGCCCTGGAGCGCGGAATGAGTGTCAACCGGTACATCGAGGAGCTGGTCAGACAGGACACCGGAGAGGTGGGCCACACCTTCGTGGAGTCCGCGGCCGACTTCATGAAGCAGTACGCGGCGGTCTTCGCCGAGGAGTTCGACGGGGCCGCCCCCGCCCGGGCGACGTCGAGCGCGGCGGGGGAACCCGGGGGCGGGCGCGAGGGACGTCACTGATCCCTTGAGCCAGCTCAGAATCGACCTCGCCTGGCTGCTGATGGTCGCCGAACAGAAGACGCCCGGAGATCCCCAGGTCAGCGACTGGGGCGCCCTCGTCGCGGCCGTCGCCCGGCACGACGCGCAGATCTTCGACGTCCCCGTCTACGACACCCCGCACGCCCGGGCCGCCTCCCTCCTGCAACTGCTGATGCACGTCCCGGCCCTGGAGCGCTCCAACGCGCTGTTCGCCTCGGCCGTCGCCTACGGCTACCTCGTCGCCAGCGGCGTCAAGGTCGTCACCTCCGCCGAGCAGGTCCGCGAACTGGCCCGCCTGGTCAAGAGCGGCGAGGCCACGGTGCAGGACATCGCGCGGGAACTGCGCCAGTGGAGCCGGTGAACCACCGCGTCAGCGGCCTTCGACCAGTTTCCCCTCGATCCAGGTGACGCCGAAGTCCACGACCTCCCCGGCCTCGAACAAGTGGCTCTCGGCGGCCCCCACCAGACCCGTCCTGCCGATCCCGGAGGCCAGCATGTCCCGGGCGATCGCCTCGAACGGGTCCTGCCCCTCCGGGACCACGGAGGAGTAGTCGAAGGCCCCGTTCTCCGAGTCGATGTCGTGGAAACGCCGCCACACCCGCTCGCCGTCCACCAGGATCGGCTGCTCGTAGTCGACGTACCGCTTGCCGGGGGCCTCGGCGAGCGCCTCGGCGTGGTGCAGGAGCGTGAGGGTGTCCAGCGGGGCGCCCAGGAGCAGGACCCGGCCGCCCCGCGCGACCAGCCGGGCCAGCGGGCTGCCGGGGCCGTGCGGGTCGTCCCAGGGATGGTCGGCCATCAGCGCGGTCGCCGCCGCGCCGAGTGCGGCGAAACCGGCGTCGGGGTGACGGCTGCGCACGGCGCCGGGCCGGCGGCGCAGTGCCTCCGGGAGGCGTCCGTTGGAGTGATCGGCCTCGCTGAGGCCGGGGTCGTACGCCGGGTGCTCCGCGCGCAGCGCGTCCTGCCAGGGCCGCGGCCAGTCGGTGAAGTCATAGGGCGGGGCGTCGTTCCAGCCGCACGTCACCATCAGGGTGCCCCGCTCCCCGACGACATCGAGGAGGGCGCCGATGACCGTCTCGGGGCCGCCCGCCACGTACCCGATGGCGGACATCCGCGTATGGAACATCACGACGTCGCCGCCCGTGAGGCCGAGCGCGGTCAGGTCACGGACCAGCCGGCCGCGGGTGACCGGACCGTCGGAGCGGGTGAGCAGGGCCTGTTCGTCCATGGCCGCGACGCTATCCGCCGCCCGCCGGACGCCCTAGTCATTTCCGTCCCTGTCCTCGCCCTCGCCCTCGCCCGCGCCGGACCGCCGGGCCCGGCCAAGTACGTGGTACGAGCTGGGCAGGCGCGGGCCCCGCGGCGGCAGGGACAGCTCCCTGACCGACTCGACCTCGAACGCCGCGGCCCGGATCGCCGCGGCCGGATCGCGGGACACATGGCAGCCGCCGAACAACAGGGGCCACACCGTGTGGTCCAGCGCCCGCTGCGCCGTGCGCATCCCCCGGCCGCCGCCCCTGCCGTGCTCGAAGAACCGCAGCTCACCGCCGGGACGCAGCACCCGCCGGATCTCCCGCAGCGCCCGCCGCACATCCCGCACACTGCACAGCACCAACGACACCACCGCCGCGTCGAACGCCTCGCTCTTGACCGGCAGAGCCTCCGCCGCGCCCGGCACGACATCCACCGGCACCTCGGCGCGCAGGGCCGCCTCCAGGGCCAACTGCCGCAGGGAGCGCTCCGGTTCGATCGCCACGACCTCCGCGACCGTGCCCGGGTAGTGCGCGAAGTTCATGCCGTTGCCGGCACCGATCTCGATGACGCGCCCCGAGAGCCCGGCGAGCAGTTCCTCGCGCAGCGGACCGACCATCGGCTCCGCCGACACGCTCAGCCGGGCGTAGAACCGGGCGAACAGGGGGTGATGCACGGCCTTGCCGGCACGGACCATGACGGACCTCCCGAGGAGGACGACAGATACCGCGATTGTCCCCCGCGCGGCGCCCGCCCACCCCTCCGCGCCGACCTCCGGACACCGCGGCGCCCGCCGCGCGGCCCTGGGGAGGAGGCCGCGCGACGGGCGCGGGTCCTACGGCGGGCGGTCCGCCCGGGAGGCCGGGAGGTCAGGCGATGAAGTTCCGCACCTGCTCGTAGACGCCGTGGTCGTTGTTCATGTCGTTGTGCGAGACACAGCCGACCTCGACGTTCGTGGCCCCGTTCAGGATCGCGGTCGTGTCCGGGGTGAGCGCGTCGTCGCAGTTCGACCAGTAGCTGGCGTACGCCACGCTGCCCGGCGTCTCGTCACCGGAGTTGAGCGAGGTCAGGAACGAGCTGCCGGTGTACATCTCGGCGCACGACGTGTAGAGCCAGCGGCACCAACCCGCGACGGTCGTCCCGTGGTTGACGCCGGCCGTGGAGACGAAGTCGTCGACGTACGCCGTCCCGCCGAGGTTCTTGAGGTAGTAGCGGGAGCTGAGCGCGCCCATCGAGTGGACGACCACGTCGACCTTGGAGGCGCCCGTCGAGGCGAGCACGCTCTGGATCTTCGTCTTGAGCTGCGCCGCCGTCGTGGCGTTCGACTGGCCCCAGTCGTACGACCAGGAGTGCAGCTCCGAGGCGGCGTACCCGTCCGCCTTGAAGTACGCGATCCAGTCGTCCCAACTGCTGGACGAGCTGCTCAGACCGTGCACGAAGACGACCGGGTCGTGGGTGGCGGCCCGAGCGGGGACCGCGGAGACGGAGAGCGACAGCAGGAGCGTGGTGGTCACGGTCCCGAGGGCCGTGGCGATACGGCGCATGCGGCGATGCATGGAGCCTCCTGATACGGGTGGAGTTCGTCTGGAGTGTCAGGGGGGTCTACGCGCGCCGCATCGGTGAAATCGCCGGTCTTTACTGGTCGGTTAACTCGCAAGTAACGTGATGGGCGTGGTGACTCCGGTGAATCCCCCACGACTTCCGCATCGCTCGCCACCGCCCCCCACGACCGCGTGGCCGAGCCCGAACCCGGCGCCGGCCGGCCGTTCCGCGCCCCCGCCGCCCGAGGGGGGCGCGCCCGCGCTGTCCGAAGGCGTACGTGTACGCCTCCTTCGCGCCGCGCACGGCGATCCGCGCGCCGCCGCCGAACTCGCCGCCGCCCTCACACCGCGCCAGGCCGTCGGACTCGACCCGCTGCCCGCCGAACCGTTCGCGCTCGCCCCGGCGCTGCTGCGGGCCCATCGGCGGGACGTACGCGCCCTGCCCGACGACACCCGCTTCCTGCTGCTCCTCGCCGCGGCCGACCAGTACCCGATACCGACCCACGCCTACGAGCGGGCCGTCACCGCGGCCGGACTCGACACCCGTCCCCTCGACGCGGCCGACGCGGCGGGCATCGCCGACGCCACGGCCCAGGGCGTCGTCTTCCGGGACGCCTGGACCTGTATCGCCGTGTACGAGTCCGCCTCCACGGGCGACCGCCGCGCCGTCCACCGGCTCCTCGCCGGCGTCCTCAACGGCGAGGGCGAAAGACCCAGACGCTCCTGGCACCGGGCCGCCGCCGCCCTCGGTCCCAGCCGCCGGCTCGCCGCCGAACTCCGGCTCGCCGCGCAGGTGGCACGTGCCATCGGGGAGCCCCCGCTGGCCTCGGCCCTCGCCGAACGCGCCGCCGCGCTCACCCCCGACCCCGCCGAACGCATGCCCCTGCTCGCCCGGGCGGCGGCGGATGCCTGGCAGTCGGGCGACGGCGACAGGGCCCGCCGGCTCGCCGCCGCCACCGACGACGACGCCCTCGCCGGGCTCCTCGCCCTCCGCTCCGGCAATGCCTCCGAGGCATTCGACGCCCTGCTCACCGCCACGGTCCGGCACGGCGGCGGCCACGCCCCGGACACCGCCGCCCACCTGCTGGCACGAGCCACCGAGGCCGCCATCTACACCGGGGACCTGCGCCGCTGCCGGGAGGCCGCCGCGGTCGCCGACGGGCTCGGCATCCTGCCGCCCAGCACCCTCGGCGCGCTGACCGCCGCGTTCGAGGGACGCTACGACGACGCCCGCGACGTCCTCGAAGCCGCCGCGGGCCGCTGCGGTCCCGGCGGCGACCCCACCGCGCTGATCCACTCCGGGATCGCCGCCCTGCTCCTCGGCGACCACACCCGCGCCTGCGCCGCCACCGCCCGCGCCGCCGCCTCGGCCCGCGCCAGGGGCGAGACGGCGACCGTGCCGCAGGCCATGGAGTTCCGGGCGTACGCCGAGTTCTGGACCGGGCGCCCCAAGGCCGCCGAGGCCGCCGCCGTGGAGGCGCTGCGACAGGCGTACGCCACCGGGCAGGATAACGGGGCCTGCCATCTGCAGGCCGCCCTCGCGATGTTCGCGGCCGTCACCGGGGACGAGCGGGTGTGCCGCGAACGGGCCGAGTCCGCCCGCGCCCACGCGCTGGAACGGGGCCTCGGACTCCCGGCCGCCCTCGCCATGTTCGCCCTCGCCTTCCTCGACCTCGGCGCCGGACGCTACGCCGCCTCGGCGGCCCGCCTGCGCGCGCTCGCCGGCTTCGGCCCCGGGCACGGACACCGGGCCGTCCGGCACCTCGCCACCCCGCACTACGTCGAGGCGGCCGTCCGCACCGGCGACACCCGCGTCGCGCGCACCGCCCACGCCGACTACGACCGCTGGGCCCGCGCCGTCCGCGGCGCCGACGACCTCGCGCTCAGCGCCCGCTGCCGGGCACTGCTCGCGACGGGGGAGGAGGCCGTGGAGCACTACCGTGCCGCGCTCGACCTGCACGCCTCCGGCACCCGTGACTTCGAACGGGCCCGGACGGAACTCCTGTTCGGGAGCGCGTTGCGGCGGCTCCGCAACCGCACGGAGGCCCGTGACCGGCTCCACAGCGCGCTGGAGGCGTTCGACCACTTCGGCTCGCCCCACTGCGCCGGCCAGGCCCGCGCCGAACTCCGCGCCCTCGGTGAACGGGCCCCCGCCGCCCCGGGCCCCGACGACCTCGCCGGCCGGCTCACGGCCCAGCAACTCACCATCGCCCGCATGGCAGCGGACGGCGCCACGAACCGGGAGATCGCCGCGCGGCTCCTGCTGAGCCCCCGCACGATCGACCACCACCTCCGGGGCGTCTTCGCCCGCCTGGGCATCAGATCCCGCATCGAACTGGTCCGCCTGCTGGGAGAAACGGCGAACTGAAGCCCACCACCGCCGTGCCGAGTCGACCCTCATGACAAGGTCCCCGGGCACTGTGGGCTCAGGTGACGGCACGTCACGGCACTGGCGACACGCTACGGCGGCGACGGCCGCTGCACGGCCAGCCGCTACAAGCCCCCCTGCGACGCGCGCTCCGCTACGCGGTCTCCCGCGTCGCGAACGCCCCCGCGTCCCAGGACCCGCCCAGCGTCGGCGCGAGCCAGCCACCCGCCCGCGCCCGGAACTCGACCGGGTCCAGCGCGCCCGCGCCCTGGGGCACCGCGCCCAGCAGCGGCGCGCCCGCCACCACCGGCAGGTCCGCCACATTGCAGCGGGAGGCCAGATCCGGGGCCTTCGGCCAGCTGCCGATGACGACGCCCGTCAGCCGCACCTCCCGCACGGCCAGTTCGCGGGCCGTCAGCTCGGTCGTGTTGAGCGTGCCCAGCCCGGCCGAGGCCACCAGCAGCACCGGCGCGCCCAGCAGCCGCGCCGTGTCCGCCAGCGTGCCGCCCGCCTCGTCGAAGCGGACGAGGAGCCCGCCCGCGCCCTCGACCAGCACCAGGTCGTGGTCGGTCTCCAGCTTGGCCGCCGCCTCGGCGACGTCCTCCGGATGGACCGGGGCCAGCCCGGACCGGCGGGCGGCCGTCGCGGGCGCCAGCGGCTCCGGGTAGCGGGCGAGTTCGTGCGCGGCGACCGCGCCCCCGGCGAGCCGCGCCACTTCGTCCGCGTCGCCGCGCTCGTCCGGTCGTACCCCGGTCTGCGCGGGCTTGAGCACCGCCACGGACCGGCCGGCGGCCGCGGCCACCGCGGCGACGGCCGCCGTGGCGACCGTCTTGCCGACCTCCGTGCCCGTCCCCGTCACCACCAGGATCGCCATGTCATCCCTCCCGCGCCGCCGCGCACACCGCGCGCGCGATCCGTTCCACGTCCTCGTCACCGGTGACGTACGGCGGCATCGTGTAGACGAGGTCGCGGAACGGCCGCAGCCACACGCCCTCACGCACCGCGGCCTCCGTCGCCGCCCTCATGTCCACCTCGTGGTCGAGCTGGACGACACCGATGGCCCCGAGGACACGGACGTCCTTCACCCCCGGCACGTCGAGCGCCGACGCCAGCCCTTCCCGCAGCCCCGCCTCGATCCGGCGGACCTCCGCGAGCCAGTCCTGGCCGAGCAGCAGCTCGATCGAGGCGAGCGCCACCGCCGAGGCCAGCGGGTTGCCCATGAACGTCGGCCCATGGGCGAGTACCGGCACCTCACCCCGCGAGATCCCGTCGGCCACCCGTGCCGTGCACAGCGTCGCCGCCATCGTCAGATAGCCGCCGGTCAACGCCTTGCCCACGCACATCACATCCGGCGTCACCGCCGCGTGCTCCGCCGCGAACAGCGCGCCCGTGCGCCCGAACCCGGTCGCGATCTCGTCGAACACCAGCAGCACGCCGTGCGCGTCGCACGCCTCGCGCAGCACCCGCAGATACGCGGGGGAGTGGAACCGCATCCCGCCCGCGCCCTGCACCACCGGCTCCACGATCACCGCGGCCAGCTCGTCGGCGTGCCGCTCGACCGCCGCGCGCAGCCGCTCGGCGTACGCCTCGTCGTACTCCGCCGGCGGCGCCTCGACGAACACCTGACGCGGCAGCACGCCCTGCCACAGCTCGTGCATACCGCCCTCGGGGTCGCACACCGACATGGGCTGCCAGGTGTCGCCGTGGTAACCGCCGCGCCAGGTGAGCAGACGCCGCTTGCCGGGGCGGCCGAGCGAGCGCCAGTACTGGAGGCACATCTTGACGGCGACCTCGACCGAGACCGACCCCGAGTCGGCCAGGAACACATGCTCCAGACCCTGGGGCGACATGTCGACAAGGCGCTTCGCCAGCCGTACGGCGGGCTCATGGGTGAGCCCGCCGAACATCACATGGCTCATCCGGCCGAGCTGCTCGCGCGCGGCCCCGTTGAGCACCGGGTGGTTGTAGCCGTGGATGGCCGACCACCAGGACGACATGCCGTCGACCAGTTCGCCCGAGCCGTCGGCGAGCCGCAGCCGGACGCCGCTCGCCGACTCCACGACGAGCGGCTCGACCCGGCCGGGCATCGGACCGTACGGATGCCACACATGCCGCCGGTCGAGGTCCAGCAGCTCGGCCACGCTCCGGTCGGCCCCGCTCCGGTCGGGTGCCTCAGGCATTGGGCGCGAGATCCGTTCCAGCACCCCGACGGCGTACGGCGACCAGGTCCGTACGGGCCTCGCCCGCCTGCGGAACGGCCGCGGCCGGGGCCGAGGCGGCCGGGGCCGGGGCGGCCGCGGACCCGCAGACACCGCCCCCCTCATGGGACCCGCAGCCACCGCCCTCGTGCGACCCGCATCCGCCGCCGTCCTCGTGCGAGCCGCACCCGGCGCTCTCACGGGATCCGCAGCCGCCCCCGGCCGCGCGGTGCTCCGGCAGCGTGACCTGGTCGGCGCCCTCGACCTCGAACCCGGCGTCCGCGATCATCTCCAGGTCGGCCTTGCCGGCCTGGCCCTCGCTGGTGAGGTAGTCACCCAGGAAGATGGAGTTGGCCAGGTGCAGCGCGAGCGGCTGCATCGTGCGCAGATGCACCTCGCGCCCGCCGGCGATGCGCACCTCGACGTCCGGGCAGACGAACCGGACCATGGCGAGGATCCGCAGGCACCGCTGGGGCGTGAGGTTCCACTCCTTGGCCAGCGGGGTGCCCTCGAACGGGATCAGGAAGTTGACCGGCACCGAGTCCGGGTCGAGTTCACGCAGCGAGAAGACGACGTCGACGAGGTCCTCGTCCGTCTCGCCCATGCCCGCGATCAGACCCGAGCACGCCGACAGACCCGCCGCGTGCGCCTTCTGCACGGTGTCCACCCGATCGGCGTACGTGTGGGTGGTCGTGATCTCCCCGTACGTCGACTCCGAGGTGTTGAGGTTGTGGTTGTAGGCGTCCGCGCCCGCCTCGCGCAGTCGTTCGGCCTGACCGTCGGAGAGGAGCCCCAGGCAGGCGCACACCTCGACGCCCTCGTTCTCCTCCTTGATGGCCTTGATGGTGCCCGCGACCCGGTCGACGTCCCGGTCCGTCGGGCCGCGTCCCGACGCCACCAGGCACACCCGCTTGGCACCGCCGGCGAGCCCGGCCGCCGCGGCCCTGGACGCCTCGTCGGGCTTGAGCCAGGTGTACTTGAGGATCCCGGCCGTCGAACCGAGCCGCTGGGAGCAGTAGGAACAGTCCTCGGGACACAGCCCGGACTTCAGGTTGACGAGATAGTTCAGTTTGACCCGTCGCCCGAACCAGTGCCTGCGCACCTTTCCGGCCGCGGCCACCACGTCGAGCAGGTCGTCGTCGGAGGTGCCGAGGACGGCGAGCGCCTCGGCACGGCTCAGCGGCTCGCGCCGGAGCCCCTTGTCCACCAGCGTGTTCAGCAGGTCCATGAGAGCCGATCCTGTCCTACGGGACCGCTCCCGGCCAAGGAGACTTCGGACAACAGAGTCGGTTCGACGTGTGGGTATCGCCACATCGTGGGCGACCGGCCGTCCCGTTAGTGTCTGTGCACTGCCTACAAAAGCCCCCGCCGCGCTGCCACATGACAGCACCGGTGCCGAGGGCTGCCCACGCGACCCCCGGAGGACTCATGGCGTTCGGCTGGATCGACGAGCAGGCGTCGGCGCGCCGCGACGCCGGGCTCGTACGGACCCTGCGCCCCCGCCCCGCCGACTCGCCCCTGCTCGACCTCGCGAGCAACGACTACCTGGGGCTGGCCCGCCACCCCGAGATCATCGAGGGCGCCGCGGAGGCCGCGCGCACCTGGGGCGGCGGGGCGACCGGCTCCCGGCTCGTCACCGGCACCACCGAACTCCACGGCGAACTGGAGCGCGAACTGGCCGCCTTCTGCGGCTTCGAGGCCGCCCTCGTCTTCTCCTCCGGCTACGCCGCCAACCTCGCCGCCGTCACCGCGCTCGCCCCGCACGGCTCGCTGGTCGTGTCCGACGCGGGCAACCACGCCTCCCTGATCGACGGCTGCCGACTGGCCCGCGGGACCACGCAGGTCGTCGAGCACGCCGACCCGGACGCGGTCCGCAAGGCGCTCGGCACGGCCAAGGGGCCCGCGATCGCGGTCTCCGACACGGTGTTCTCGGTGGACGGCGACGCCGCGCCACTGGCCGGACTGGCCGAGGCATGCCGCGCGTACGGCGCCGGGCTCGTCGTGGACGACGCCCACGGGCTCGGGGTCCTCGGCGAGGGCGGCCGGGGCGCGGCGTACGCGGCGGGGCTCGCCGGGGCCCTCGACGTCGTCGTGACGGTCACCCTGTCGAAGTCGCTGGGCAGCCAGGGCGGAGCCGTCCTCGGACCGGCGCAGGTGATCGACCACCTGGTCAACGCGGCCCGGACGTTCATCTTCGACACGGGGCTCGCCCCCGCGGCGACGGGCGCGGCCCTCGCCGCGCTCAGGCTGCTGCGCCGTGAGCCCGAGCGGGCGGCCCGGGCCCGTGAGGTGGCGCGGGCGCTGCACACACGGCTGACGGCGTCGGGCCATGAAGCGGTGCGGCCCGACGCCGCCGTGGTGTCCGTACGGGCGCCGTCCCCGGATCAGGCGGTGCGGTGGGCGGCGGACTGCCGGGCGGCGGGTCTCGCCGTCGGCTGCTTCCGCCCACCGTCCGTGCCCGACGGCATCTCGAGGCTGCGGTTGACCGCCCGGGCGGATCTCACCGAGGGGCAGATCGACCGAGCCGTGGGAATCATCGGCGATACGCGACCGTGAGTCGGCGTCGCGGCCGTGCGTCGCCAGAAGCGGAACCGGTGGTGCGGTCGGTGGTGCTCACCGAAGCGTGGTGATGAATCCCTCCCATGCCTCCGGCCGGAACAGCAGGGCGGGCCCCGCCGTGTTCTTCGAGTCGCGCACGGCCACCAGTCCGGCCAGGCGGCCGGACCCGGGGCGGGCCGTTTCCACACAGTTGTTCATCCCCGTGCTGCGGCTGCTGCGCAGCCATCGCACACCGCGCAGTGCGGTACTGGTGGGTACGTTCCGAGGCAGAGCTGACATGGTGCCTCCTTACGCGCCGGAAGCTAGCCCTGAGCCAGTCCGGCGATGTAATCCAACGAGTCCTCGGGCGAAAGGGCGTGGATCTGAAGGGCGTTGAAGGCCTCGACATAAGCCCTGAGGTCTTCTTTCCGCTCGAGGTAGAGGCTACTCGTCAAGTGGTCGAGAACAACCACGTCCAGATCGGATGTGCTCCGAAATGAGAAAATTACGAAAGGACCGGTGATGCCGATGTGCGCCCCCGCAGTGAACGGCAGCACCTGCAGTCTCACTTGAGGCAGGCGCGCCGCCTCGACCAACCGCTCCAGTTGGCGGGCCATCACCTCGGGTCCACCGACCTCCCGCCGCAGAACGCCCTCGTCGAGCACGGCGCTCAGCTCCATCGGGGGATGCCCGCGCAGGACGTCCTGCCGCGCGAGCCGCACTTCCACGAGCGCGTCGAGTTTGTCGTCCTCCAGCCCCTCCACCGCGGCCCGCGTCACCGCCCGCGCGTACTCGGGGATCTGCAGCAGACCCGGCACGACCGAGGTCTCCAGGGTGCGCATCCCGTTCGCCTGCGACTCCAGGCTGATGAAGTCCCGGTACGTCGGTGGCAGCACCCCGCGGTAGGCGTGCCACCAGTTGTGCCGCCCGCCGCCGTCCTCGGAGCCCGCCAGCGCCATCAGCAGTTCGCGTAACTCGGTGTCGTCGATCGCGTAGGCGTCCAGCAGTCGGTGGACGTCCGCGGGTTTCACCCCACTGGCGCCCGTCTCGATGCGGCTCACCTTCGACTGGTGCCAGCCCACGAGACGGGCGGCCTCGATGCTGGTGATGCCGACGCGGGTGCGCAGGAGGCGCAACTCGGCGCCGAGCTTGCGGCGGCGGACCGCCGGACCGTATTGCATGGGTGTCTCCTTCCGCCCGGCGCGCGAAGTCGGGTGACGGTAGAGGATGGCCCGAGGGGCCCCTCGAATACGGTCGGCCGTCGGAGAGTTCACCGCTTCGAGCGACAGATATATGCATATCTTGGTGGATCGCCACCCGTGACGGCCCAGGTAGTGGCAGTCTGGCGCGAAGCACCAGTCCGGGACCGTCATCGAACCATCCGCTCCCAGTCGGACACCGGTCCCGTGGGAAAGGGACGCCTCGCCATGGCAGATCACCAGGAAGCATCCGTCACTCTGCCGAGCGATCCCGCCTCGGTGTCCGCGGCCCGGAGGTATGTCGCCACCGTGCTGGCCGAATGGGGCCTGCCGAGCGACACGGGCATCGCGGACACCGTGCGCCTGATCGTGTCCGAACTCGCCACCAACGCCGTTCAGCACACCTTCGGTCAGTCACCCACGTTCACCGTGGACCTCGCCCTCGACCGCGACGAACACCTGCGCATCGGCGTCACCGACAGCCATCCGCGCTTCCCGAAACGTTTGCCCGCCGCCGTCCAGCAGGACAACGGGCGGGGCATGGTCATCATCCGCTGGCTCACCGCCGAGTGCGGCGGCAGGCTGAGCGTCAGACCCACGCGGGAGGGCGGCAAGACGGTGGCGATCGAGCTTCCGTGGACCGTTCCCGTCCAGCCGGTCAGGGCAGGCGGTCCGCAGGAGTCCTGACGGGGTCCGCCTCCTGGGGCGCGGGGGCCGTGCCGCTGCGGCGCGGTGTCGGCATCGGGGCGCGGTTCTCGCGGACCGAGCGTCCCACGAGCTTCGGGAGCAGGCCCCACAGCAGCAGACAGCCGACGACGGTGCCACCGCCCGCGGTGAGGCCCGCGGCCCGGCCCAGTGTCACGTCCACGACGAGCAGGACCGACCCGGCGAAGGCCGGCATCAGCACCCACAGGCCGACGCTGGCCAGCCTGGACGAGACCCGCACGATGGCGGGCTTGGCGTTCTGCTGGAACAGCGAGCGGTGCAGGGCCGCCGGGGCGGTGAAGAGCGCCGCCGCGAGGACCGCCAGCAGCAGCGTGGTCACGTAGGTGGCGCGCTGGAACGAGTCCAGGTCCGGGAACCGCGGGGTGAAGGCCAGCGTCAGCAGGAACGCGAAGAGGATCTGCACGCCCGTCTGGGTGACCCGCAGCTCCTGGAGCAACTCGGAGAAGTTGCGGTCGGCCCGCTCGAGAGGTGTCTCGTTGCGAGCGGGGCTGATGCGATCGTCGGCCATGGCCGTACGAGTAACCATCCGGGCCCGTGCCACGCCTCGCCAAGGGGCGAAAGAGGGCCCGGGGCGCTCATGTGGCGGCCGGGGAGCGGCGAGAGGGGCCGGGGAGCGGTAAGCGCCTGAGGAGCGCGGCGTAGGGCGGCGGGGAACGGCGGAGGGGGCGGCCCTCGTTCCGGCCGCCCCCCGGCGGGTCAGCGGACCCGGCCGTACCAGACGCTCTTCGTCCAGATCTTCTGCAGCCGCACGACGTCACCCGTCTTCGGCGAGTGCCAGATCTTTCCCTTCCCCGCGTAGATACCTACGTGGTACACGCTCGATCCCGAGTGGAAGAAGACGAGGTCTCCGAGCTTGCGGTTGCTCGATGAGATGTGCTTCGTCTTGTTGTACTGCTGCTGGGCAGTACGGGGCAGCTTCTTGCCCGCCTTCTTGAACGAGTAGAGCGTCAGCCCTGAGCAGTCGAACCTGCCGGGGCCGGTCGCGCCGTACTTGTAAGGGGAGCCCTTCTTGGAAGCCGCGACCTGAAGTGCCTTGGACGCTACTGTGGCGGCCTCGGCGTCGGAGGCGACGCCCGGGACCACGATGCTGCCGCCGACGGCGGCGATGGTGAGAGCCGAGGCCGTGCCGGCCCGGGTCAACAGCGACGGGACACGATTGAGCGCAGACATGCGCAACCCTTCGTCAGCCGCCTGTGAAGGATGACCTGTCGGATTCGGGCTGGCGAAGTTGCCCGGCCGCTGACGCGGCTTCACCCCAAGGGCTGCTCGGCCCGGTCATGGCGTGACCGTCCCGGCGACCCGTCGTGCTTGGGTCCTCCACTCCTGCCGATCCACTCCTGTCGACCGGTCATCCGGACGGCGGCAGGACTCGGCGTCCGCCCGGATCGCCCCGCCGCTGTGGCGGGGGCTTGTCGTCAGGAAGGGATCTTGACGCACGGAAGTCCGAAAATCCCAACGGAATCAGGGATTTGTGGTGTTACTCACCACTCGCCCGTTCGGGTGGACAGGCCGTTTTCAGCTGTTCTGTCCATGGAGTCGGGGGTGTCCCCACCAGCATCGGAATGACGGGTTCCGGCACTCGTGTGGCTATGACGTGCAACTCCGGCGATTCCTGGGGCGGATGGGCCGATGGGTTGTTGGGCGTAGGCCGACCGGTGGGCCGTGGCCCGGACCGGAGGTCCCGTCAGCGGTACGGACGAGGACGCGCGATCGGTTCAGGCGGGTGAGTCCTCGGGTTCCGGCGGAAGAGTGATCCGGGCCGCCCGCCGTTCCCCGTCCAGCACCCGCAGGGCCCGGGCGAGGGTGGGGGCGTGCAGCTCGTTCTCGCCGCGTGTGTGCATCAGTTCGAGCGCGTCGCGCAGTGCCGTCGCCTTGCCGACGAGGGCCTGCGCGGCCCGCAGCCCGCGGTATGTGTCGCCGGGGCGCGCCGGGTTGATCCGGCCCAGCAGGTCGACCACGTCCAGATAGCGGTCGATCACCTCGGCCTCGGCCCGCGTCAGCGCGGGCAGCGGCGGCAGCTCGGGTGGCAGCATCGGCGGCTCACCTCGCGCCGGGGAGCGCCCGCGAACCCCTGGGGCTCGGCACGACCCGGTCGGCCAGGCCGTAGTCCACGGCTCCGGGCGCGTCGAAGACGGTGTCCCGTTCGATGTCCCCGCTGATCCGTTCGTGGCTCTGCCCGGTGTGCCGTACGAGCATCTCCTCCAGCCTGCGGCGGTTGCGTGTCAGCTCCTCGGCCTGGATCGCAAGGTCGCTCGCCTGCCCGGTGACCGGCTCGGTGAGCGCCGGCTGACGGATCACCACCTGCGCGCCCGGTAGCACCGATCGCCTGCCGGGGGTGCCCGCCGCCAGCAGCACCGCGGCGGAGGCACCCGCCCGGCCCAGGCAGACCGTCTCCACGTCGCAGCCGACGAACCGGATCGTGTCGTAGATGGCCGTCATCGCGCTGAACGAGCCGCCGGGGGAGTTGATGTAGAGGGAGATGTCCCGTTCCGGGGACTGGTACTCCAGATGCATGAACTGCGCAATCACGTCGTTGGCCGACGTGTCGTCGATCCGCGTCCCGAGGAACACGATCCGCTCGTCCAGCAACTTGGCATACGGATCCATCGTTCGGTGACCCGCACTTGTGCGCTCGGTGAATTCGGGGAGCGCGTGACGGGCCGACGGCCGGTTCGCGGGCATGGATGCCTCCTCTGAACGACTTCTGTAAAAAATGTACAGGATGTACGCCAGCTGTGCGGGGTGCTCGGCTGACGGCGAAAATCCCCGCGCGGCGCGGCTTCGCGCGGATCGCTGCGATCTTCCGCTCCGGAGGGCCGGTGCGAGCCGGTCTAAGCTGGACCTCATGGCCTACGAGATTCCGGTGACGCAAGCCAGGGCTGAGCTCGCCGATCTGATCAACCGAGTGGTCTACGGCGGCGAGCGCGTCGTCGTGACGCGGCACGGGAAGCCCCTCGTCGCCCTGGTCTCCGCCGCCGATCTGGAGCAGCTCGAAGCGCTCCAGGACCCCTCGTCGGAGCCGGTGATCAGCGCGGTCTCCGGTGTCCGCGAGGTGGCGTCCCCCTCCCGCGACCAGCAGCGGTTCGGCATCACGGCGGAGCACCGGGGGTCGGGGGCGTCCTAGGCCAAGCCACAGCGGGGGGCACAGGCACCATCTGGGCCCGCCTTTCGGTGGCTGGTCCGCCGGCTGGTACCCGCCCAGGGCGCGGGCGCGGGCGCCGGAGCGGTGCGGCGGGCTCCGGCGAAGAACGAGACGGAGCGCGGCAGTGCCGCGCCCGCGCCCGGCAGCAGCCACTGGCCGAGCGTCCCGGCCCAGCAGTGGGGACAGTCCGGCCACGGAGGCGCCCCACGGCCAGGGCGCAGCCCGCCGGTGAGCACGCCGAGCCTGGTGTGCGCCAGGGCGGTGGCGGCGAGGCCGATCAGGACGGCGGTCTAACCGGAGGCCGAGCCGCGGGGATCCCCGCCCGGGCCGCCACCACAGCGGTGACGGTCACCCGGGCACCCTCCGGCGCGGCCTGTTCGCCCACCGCCTGCCGGAGCTCATCAACGCCTTCAGCCCCAGCTCGACCACCTGGACCGGTACGTCCCCGAAGAGCGCGTGCTGGGCGGGGAGGCCATGGAGGACCCGGCCGGTGGTGATCATGTGTCGGTTAACGTCGTCGAAACGCCGCCCAATTAGCCTGCGCCCACGCCACCAGCGATGTTGCGCGGTGGCGAGGCAACCGGACCCCGCACGGTCCGGAGCGAGGATGTGAGGTGGGACGCCGTGCAACTGACCCCGCACGAGCAGGAGAGGCTGCTGATCCATGTGGCGGCGGACGTGGCCGAGAAGCGCAGGGCCCGGGGCCTGAAGCTGAACCACCCCGAGGCCGTCGCCCTGATCACCGCGCACATCCTGGAAGGCGCGCGGGACGGCCGTACGGTGGCCGAACTCATGGCGTCCGGGCGGACACTCCTCACCCGTGACGACGTGATGGAGGGCATCCCCGAGATGATCCACGACGTCCAGGTCGAGGCGACGTTCCCGGACGGCACCAAGCTCGTCACCGTCCACGACCCGATCGTCTGAGGGGCCGCCGTGATTCCCGGAGAGATCCTCTTCGCCGAGGACCCGATCGTGTACAACGAGGGCCGTGAGGTCACCCGGCTGACCGTCCTCAACGCCGCCGACCGACCCGTCCAGGTCGGCTCCCACTACCACTTCGCCGAGGCCAACCCCGGCTTGGAGTTCGATCGTGCCGCCGCACGCGGCAAGCGGCTGAACGTCGCCGCCGGCACCGCCGTGCGGTTCGAGCCCGGGATCCCCGTCGACGTCGAACTCGTTCCGCTCACCGGCGCCCGTGTCGTGCCCGGACTGCGCGGGGAGACCGGAGGTGCCCTCGATGCCTGAGATCTCGCGTGCCGCTTACGCCGACCTGTTCGGCCCGACCACCGGTGACCGTATCCGGCTCGCCGACACCGATCTGCTCGTCGAGATCGAGGAGGACCGTTCCGGCGGCCCCGGACTCGCCGGTGACGAGGCCGTGTTCGGCGGTGGCAAGGTCATCCGCGAATCCATGGGCCAGGCGCGCGCTACGCGCGCAGACGGCACCCCGGACACCGTGATCACCGGCGCGGTGATCATCGACCACTGGGGCATCGTCAAGGCCGACATCGGCATCCGCGACGGCCGGATCACCGGCATCGGCAAGGCGGGCAACCCCGACACCATGGACGGGGTCCACCCCGACCTCGTCATCGGGCCCGAGACCGAGATCATCGCGGGCAACGGGCGGATCGTGACCGCCGGCGCCATCGACGCGCATGTCCACTTCATCTGCCCGCAGATCGCCGACGAGGCGCTGGCGTCCGGGGTGACCACCCTGGTCGGCGGCGGCACCGGACCGGCGGAGGGCTCCAAGGCCACCACGGTCACCCCCGGCCCTTGGCACCTGGCCCGGATGCTGGAGGCGATGGAGCAGTACCCGCTCAACATCGGCTTCCTCGGCAAGGGCAACACCGTCTCCCACGAGGCGATGCTGTCCCAGATCCGGGGCGGGGCGCTCGGCCTCAAGCTGCACGAGGACTGGGGGTCGACGCCCGCCGTCATCGACGCGTCCCTGACCGTCGCCGACCGGACGGGCATCCAGGTCGCCATCCACACGGACACCCTCAACGAGGCCGGCTTCGTCGGCGACACCCTGGCCGCCATCGCCGGACGGGGCATCCACGCGTACCACACCGAGGGCGCGGGCGGCGGGCACGCGCCCGACATCATGACCGTGGTCTCGCAGCCGCACGTGCTGCCCAGCTCCACCAACCCGACCCGGCCCTACACCGTCAACACCGCCGAGGAACACCTCGACATGCTGATGGTCTGCCACCACCTCAACGCCGCCGTGCCCGAGGACCTGGCCTTCGCCGAGTCCCGCATCCGGCCGTCGACCATCGGCGCCGAGGACATCCTGCACGACCTGGGCGCCATCTCGATCATCTCGTCCGACTCCCAGGCCATGGGCCGGGTCGGCGAGGTCGTCCTGCGCACCTGGCAGACCGCGCACGTGATGAAGCGGCGACGGGGCGCCCTGCCGGGTGACGACCGCGCCGACAACCACCGCGTACGCCGCTATGTCGCCAAGTACACGATCAACCCCGCGCTCGCGCAGGGCCTCGCCCGTGAGATCGGGTCCGTGGAGAGCGGCAAGCTCGCCGACCTCGTGGTGTGGGACCCCGCGTTCTTCGGGGTGAAGCCGCAGCTCGTGATCAAGGGCGGGCAGATCGCGTACGCGCAGATGGGCGACGCCAACGCGTCCATCCCGACGCCGCAGCCGATCCTCCCGCGCCCGATGTACGGGGCCGTCGGACGGGCGCCGGCCGCCAACTCGTTCAACTTCGTGGCGCCGCTCGCCATCGAGGACGGCCTGCCGGAACGGCTCTCGCTCGGGAAGCGGTTCGTCGCCATCGAGTCCACGCGGTCGGTCACCAAGGCCGACATGCGGGAGAACGACGCGCGGCCCGACGTGCGGATCGACCCCGACAGCTTCGCCGTGCACATCGACGGCGAGCTGGTGGAGGCGACACCGGCCGCCGAACTGCCCATGGCCCAGCGTTACTTCCTCTTCTGATGTCCAGGGCGGCTCTTCTCGTACTGGCCGACGGGCGCTTTCCCGCCGGGGGGCACGCGCACTCCGGCGGGGCCGAGGCGGCCGTCAAGGCCGGGCTGATCAGCGGGGCGGAGGGGCTGGAGGCGTTCTGCCGGGGGCGGCTGCACACGGTGGGGCTGGTGTCCGCGGCGCTGGCTGCGGCGGCGGCACACGGCGCCGATCCGGTCGCGCTGGACGCGGCGGCCGACGCCCGGACACCGTCCCTGGCCCTGCGGGTCGCCTCCCGCAAGCTGGGGCGGCAGCTGATGCGGGCGGCCCGGGCGACCTGGCCGTCCGACGAACTGGGCGCGCTCGCAGGGGAGTTCCCCAAGGGGGCGCACCAGCCCGTGGTGTTGGGGGTCGCGGCGCGGGCCGCCGGGCTCGGGCCCGAGGACGCCGCGTACTGCTCCGTGTACGAGAGCGTGAGCGGGCCGGCCAGTGCGACCGTGCGGTTGCTGAGTCTGGACCCGTTCGACGCGACGGGAGTGGTGGCGCGGCTGGCTCCCGAGATGGACCGGGTCGTGGGGGAGGCCGTCGAAGCGGGGCAGGGGGTGGTCGGTGGTGGGGTGGATGTGCTGCCGGTGGCGTCCGGGCCGTTGCTGGAGATCGGGGCGGAGGCGCATGCGGCTTGGGCCGTGCGGTTGTTCGCGTCGTAGGAGGGGCGTGGTGTCACCGGTCGGCTGCGGGTTGTCGTGGGCTGCTCGCACCACCCGCAGCCGGCCGCCCGCCCGCAACTGCCTCCTCTCCGGTCGACCGCCGCAACTGCCCCCTCTCCGGTCGACCGCCCGCAACTCCCCCCCTCCATCGGTGACCGATCACATACCCCCACCAGAAAAGGAGCCCCCATGCATCTCGACCATGACCACCTGCACGACGGTCCCGCTGCCGTGAGCGCCGACGCGCGTCGGCCCGACGGGCGTCGGCGCGCGCTGCGCATCGGTCTCGGCGGACCCGTGGGGTCCGGGAAGACGGCCACCGTCGCCGCGCTGTGCCGCGTGCTGCGGGACGAGCTGTCCCTGGCCGTCGTGACGAACGACATCTACACGCGGGAGGACGCCGACTTCCTGCTGCGCGAGGCCGTGCTGCCGCCCGAGCGGATCACGGCCGTCGAGACCGGCGCCTGCCCGCACACGGCGATCCGGGACGACATCTCGGCGAACCTGGAGGCCGTCGAGGACCTGGAGGACGAGGTCGGTCCGCTCGACCTGGTCCTCGTCGAGTCCGGCGGCGACAACCTCACTGCCACGTTCTCCAAGGGCCTCGTGGACGCGCAGATCTTCGTGATCGACGTCGCCGGCGGCGACGACATCCCCCGCAAGGGCGGCCCCGGCGTCACCACCGCCGATCTGCTCGTGGTCAACAAGACGGACCTCGCGCCCCACGTCGGCTCCGACCTCGGCCGGATGGCCGCCGACGCCAAGGCACAGCGCGCCGAACTCCCGGTGGTCTTCCAGTCGCTCAGGAGCGAGGCCGGCGTCACCGACGTCGCCGCCTGGGTACGGGAACGGCTCGCGGCGTGGACGGCATGACGACGGCGGGGCCCTCCATGAGTACGACCGGTGTCTTCGCCACCGCGCGGATCGCCGCCCGTGCCGACGGGCGCGGCGGTACCGCACTGCCCGTGCTGGAGAGCCATGGCCCGCTCGCGCTGCGGCGCACCCGGGGGAGCGGTGACGAGGCCCGGGTCATGTTGGTGGGCGCCATGAGCGGCCCGCTCGGGGGTGACCGGCTCGCCGTGGAGGCCGAGGTCGGGGAGGGCGCCCGGCTGCACCTGGGATCCGCCGCGGCGACCATCGCGCTGCCGGGCCAGGGCAAGGACGAGGCCCGCTACGACGTACGGGTCCGGGTCGCAGCCGGCGGCGAACTGCGGTGGCTGCCCGAACAGTTGATCTCGGCCCGAGGCAGCGATCTGCGGGTGTCGACCTCCCTTGACCTCGCGTCCGGTGCCCGGCTGGTGTTCCGGGAGGAACAGGTGCTCGGGCGGGCCGGGGAGGAGCCGGGGCGGTTGAGCAGCCGGCTCACCGTACGGCTGGACGGGCGTGCGCTGCTCGACCAGGCGGTGTCGTGCGGGCCGGGCGCGCCGGGCGGATGGGACGGTCCCGCCGTGCTGGGCGGATATCGGACGCTCGGGCAACTCCTTGTCGTGCGACCGGAGTTCGCCGAGAAGGCGCCCGAACCCCGGGTGCTGGGGGAGTCGGCCGCGCTCACTCCGCTGGCCGGGCCGGCCGTACTCGTCAGCGCCCTGGCGCCCGACGCGCTGCGGCTGCGGCGGGTGCTGGACGAGGCGTTGGCCGGGCTCGACGGCTGACCTCCATCCCGCTCAACGGAACGTGCCTCACCGGTTATCGGATTAGTAAAGAACGAACCGCCCCTCTGTCCCCGGACACCTCGCAGGCACGAGGATCCCCGTGACCATTCGAAACTTCGAAACGATGTACGGGGAGTTCCCTCTTGAGAGGTATGAGGCCGACGAGAAGGGCGGCAGCGTTCGGCTCCGCCGGACTGCTCGTCACGGCGACCCTGATAGCCGGCGCCGTCACCGCCCCCGTGGCCAACGCCGCGGACACCGGCAGGGGCAAGAGCCCGGAGGCCAGGGGTGTCGCCATCGCCGCCGCCAAGGCGGCGAAGAAGGGCGTCACGTGGCAGGACTGCCCCGAGGCGTGGGGTCTTGAGAAGCCCATCCAGTGCGGCTGGGTCACCGTGCCGCTGGACTACGCCAAGCCGAACGGCAAGCAGATCGAGCTCGCCGTCGACCGCATCGGCAGCACGGGCACGAAGGAGGAGCGCCAGGGCGCCCTCGTCTACAACCCGGGCGGCCCCGGCGGTTCGGGTCTGCGCTTCCCGCGCCGGGTCACGACCAAGAACCCGCTGTGGGCCAACGTCTCCAAGGCGTACGACTTCGTGGGCTTCGACCCGCGCGGCGTCGGCAAGTCGGCGCCCATCTCCTGCGTCGACCCGCAGGAGTTCGTGAAGGCGCCCAAGATGGACCCGGTGCCCGACACCGAGGCCGACAAGCGCAAGCAGCGGAAGCTCGCCGCCGCCTACGCGGCCGGGTGCAAGAAGCGCAGCGGCGCGATGCTGCCGCACATGACCACGGCGAACACCGCGCGTGACCTGGACGTCATCCGGGCCGCCCTCGGGGAGAAGAAGCTCAACTTCCTCGGCGTCTCGTACGGCACCTACCTCGGCGCGGTCTACGGCACCCTCTTCCCGACCCACGTACGCCGCCTGGTCGTCGACAGCGTGGTGAACCCCTCGCGCGCGAAGATCTGGTACCAGGCCAACCTGGACCAGGACGTCGCCTTCGAGGGCCGCTGGAAGGACTGGACGAAGTGGGTCGCCCAGAACGACGCGACGTACCACCTCGGTGACACCCGCGCCAAGGTGCAGGCGAAGTGGCTGGAACTGCGTGCCACCGCGAAGAAGAACCCGATCGGCGGGCTCGTCGGCCCGGCCGAGCTGATCTCCTTCTTCCAGAGCGCCCCGTACTACGACTCCGCGTGGGCGCCCACCGCGCAGGTGTGGAGCAAGTACGCCGCCGGTGACACCCAGGCGCTGGTCGACGCGGCCGCCCCGGACCTCTCCGACACCGTCGGCAACGCCGCGTCGGAGAACAGCAACGCCGTCTACACCGCGGTCGAGTGCACCGACGCCAAGTGGCCCACCAGCTGGAAGACATGGGACCGCGACAACACCCGGCTGCACAAGAACTACCCGTTCATGACCTGGGCCAACGCCTGGATGAACCTGCCGTGCGCCACCTGGCCGTCGAAGCAGTACACGCCGGTGGAGGTCAAGACCAAGAAGGGCCTGCCGCCCGTCCTGATCGTCCAGTCCGAGCGTGACGCGGCCACCCCGTACGAGGGTGCCGTCGAACTGCACAAGCGGTTCAAGGGCTCGCGTCTGATCACGGAGACGAAGGCCGGCTCCCACGGGGTCACCGGTCTGGTCAACCCGTGCGTCAACGAGCGCGTGGACACCTACCTGCTCACCGGCAAGGTGGGCAGGTCCGACGTGAAGTGCGCCCCGCACGCCACGCCGGCACCGTAGGGCACTGAGTGCGTGAGGGGCGACCGGGCCGACCGGTCGCCCCTCACGCATGTGTTCGGTGTTCCGCCAGCCAGGCGTCCTCCGCCGCGTAGTCGAAGAGATCGCCGTACACCGCGGCCATCTTCGGGTACGCCTCACGCCAGTCCCGGCCGTCCGCCAGTCGGCTCTCGATCCACGCGACCGTCTCCGGCAGGGTCTCCGCGTACCGGACCACCGGGCGGTAGCCCACCTCCCGCTCGGCCTTCGCCATGTCGCACACCACGTCCGCCGGCACGGACCACGGGGTGTCGCCCACCGTGGGGGACGGGGCCGGGCCGTCGACGAGGACGTCCTCCGCCCGGACGCCCATGACGGCGTCGATCGCGGCGGCGATCTCGGCGACCGTGGGCGCGTCCGGGTCGACCGCGTTGAGGGTCCGGGAACCGGGCCGGGCGGCGGACAGGCGGATCAGTTCGATCGGTGGCCCAGGAGGCCAGCGCCCTCACCCGCACCGGCATGGTGGTGGGCACACCGGGGTTCATGTCCCCCGAGCAGTTGACCGGACAGCCGGTCGGGCCCGCCACCGATGTGTTCTCCCTCGGAGCGGTGCTGACCTTCGCCGCGACGGGGTCGGGACCGTTCGGTACGGGCTCCGGGCACGCCCTGGGCTTCCGCGTCGTCTACGAGGAACCGGACCTGAGCCGGGTGCCGCCCCTGCTGCGGCCCTTGGTGGCAGGCTGCCTGGCCAAGCGACCCGACCGCCGACCCACGGTCGCGACGCTGCTGGAGCGGTTGGCGGCGGCCGCGGGGGAGGACACCTCCAAGGAGGCGGTCACGCACCCGACCACCCGACCCGGCTGGCTCCCCGCCCCGGTCGCCGCGACCCTGCACGCACGCACGACCGCGCAGGGCCCCACGGTCCCACCAGCACCAGCACCAGCACCGGCACCGGCACCGGCACCGGCAGCAGTGGTGGCCGGCGCATCTCCGGCGCCGCCCGCCGCCCGTCTGACCCGTCGGCGGGCCCTCGTGGGCCTCGGCGGGGCCGCCGCGGGGCTCGGCTTCGCGGGCTGGAAGCTCGGCGACCGGGGCTCCGGCACGGGCTCCGAGGGCCTGCCCGGTTCCCGCCGCGGACGGAGCGCCTCCCCCAGCCCCACCCCTTCGCCCTCGCCCGCCGCCCCGACCGGCGTCGAGAAGTGGAGGTTCCTCACGGGCGGACTCGTGTACGTGTCGCCTGTCGTCGCCGACGGGGTCGTCTACATCGGCAGCGAGACGGACCTCCTTTACGCGCTGGACGCCGACACCGGCGAGACGCGGTGGGCGTTCAGGACCGGGGGCAACGTGAACGCGGAGGCGGCCGTCGCCGACGGGACGGTCTATGTGGGCAGTGAGGACAGCAACCTGTACGCGGTGGACGTGAGCACCGGCGGGCAACGGTGGAAGTTCCGCGCCGGCCAGGGCGGTTGCTCGCCGCCGGCCGTCGCCGACGGTGTGGTGTACGTCGGCGGCGGGGGCAAGCCTCCGAAGGGAATCGGCGCGGCGTACCGCGACGACCAGGACGGCCATGTGTACGCCGTCGACGTCGCCACCGGCGAGCAGCGCTGGAGATGCACCACCGGCAGCAGGGTGGAGCAGTCGCCGACCGTCGTGGACGGGGTGGTCTACGCCTGCGCCCTGCGGGGCACCGCGTACGCGGTGGACGCGGCCACCGGAGAGCGGCGATGGGAGTTCACCACCAGGGGTCTGCTGGGCTCGGCCCCGTTCGTCGCCGACGGTGTGGTGTACCTCAGCAGCGAGGACAACCACGTCCACGCGCTCGACGCCGCGACCGGCGAACAGCGGTGGAAACGCACGCTCGGGAGATCCGTGGGCGGCCCGACCGTGGCCGGCGGAACGGTCTACGTCGGCGGAGGGGACGGCAACCTGTACGCCCTGGACGCCCGCACGGGCGATCGGCGGTGGAAGACCCGTATCGGCAAGGAACCGTTCGTGGGCGCGCCGACGATCGTCGACGGCGTGGCCTACACCGGCAGCGGCGACGGGTATCTGTGCGCCGTGGACGCCGACACCGGCGAGCGGCGATGGACGTTCCGCACCGGCAGCCTCGTGGGCTCCACACCCGCTTACGCCGGCGGAGTGCTCTACATCAGCAGCGTCAACGGCACCGTGTCCGCGGTGACGTAGCGACGAGACGGACGCCCGGCCCCCACCTGGCGTCCACGGCGCGCCGTCCCGCGTCAACTCAGCGGCATACGGGGGAACCTACGTTCCCTCCGGTCCTTCCGCCCCTGTAGGCCTTCCCGCCCCTCCCGCCCCTTCCGACCCTTCCGCTCCTGGCGCTCCTGCGCCGCGGCCTCGGCCTCCTGGGCCTTCACGACCGCCGCGTACTGGTCGACGTACTCCTGCTCGGAGAGCGACAGGATCGCGTACATGATCTCGTCGGTGATGGCGCGCAGAACGGCCTTCTCGTTCTCCATGCCCTCGTAGCGGGAGAAGTCGAGCGGCTCGCCGAAGCGGATGACGACGGGGTGGATGTTCGGGATGACCTTGCCCGGCGGCTGGGCCTCGAACGTGCCGATCATCGCGCACGGGATCACGGGCACCTTGGCCTTGAGCGCCATGACCGCGACCCCGACCTTGCCCTTGTACAGGCGGCCGTCGTGCGAGCGGGTGCCCTCGGGGTAGATCCCGAGGAGCTCGTCCTTGCTCAGCACCCCGAGCCCCTCGCGGATCGCGGCCTGGCCGGCCTCCTTGCCGGAGCGGTCGACGGGGATCTGGCCCGCGCTGCGGAAGAAGAACGCCGTCAGCCGGCCCTTCACGCCGGGCCCGGTGAAGTACTCGGCCTTCGCCAGGAAGGTGATGCGCCGCTTGAGGATCGCGGGCATCAGGAAGTGGTCCGAGAAGGACAGATGGTTCCCCGCGACGATCGCCGCGCCCGACGACGGCACGTGTTCCAGTCCCTCGATGCGAGGCCGGAAGACCAGTCGCAGCAGCGGGCCCAGAAGCACGTACTTGAGCAGGTAATAGAACACGGCGTCCCCTTCGCTCTACCGGACACGTACCCACTCGCCGCTGACGTACTGACGTCACGTCAGGCGCTCGCGCGCTGGTGGGCCTCGTCCTGCGGTGCCGGGAATTGATCGTAGCCCGATGTACCGGCAGTAAGGAGGGCCCCGACCACGGCAAGGACGATCAGCCGGGCACGGTAGGTGTTCGAGAACGTCGCCGGGCGTCGGCGCGGCACGCCGGGCGCAGGGGACCGCACCCCGGGGCCGGCCGCCACCGGCCTTCTCCCGGGTGCCGTCCCCCTTGCGCCGGCGGGCCTTCTCCGGTCAGGCGTCCGCCCGCAGGACCTCCCCCACCGTCTCCAGCGCCGAGCGCAGCTCCGTGGCCGTGATGGTCAGCGGTGGTGCCAGACGGATCGTGGAGCCGTGGGTGTCCTTGACCAGGATCCCCCGGTCCATGAGCCGTCGGCTGATCTCACGGCCGGTGCCGATCGCCGGATCGATGTCGACGCCCGCCCACAGTCCGCGCGCCCGGAAGCCCACCACGCCACGGCCGACCAGCGCCGCCAGCCCGTCCCGCAGGACGACGCCCAGCTCCGCCGCCCGCCGCTGGAACTCCCCGGTCCGCAGCAGCTCGACCACCGCCGAGCCCACCGCCGCCGCCAGCGGGTTCCCGCCGAACGTCGACCCGTGCTCGCCCGGCTTCAGCACGGACAGCACCTCCCGTCGCGCGACCACCGCCGACACCGGCACGATGCCACCGCCGAGCGCCTTGCCGAGCAGCACGGCGTCGGGCACCACGTCCTCGTGCTCGACCGCGAGCGTACGGCCGGTGCGGCCCAGACCCGACTGGATCTCGTCCGCGATGAACAGGCACCCGGCGCGGCGGGTCACCTCGCGGACCCCGCGCAGATAGCCCTCGTCCGGGATGAGCACGCCCGCCTCGCCCTGGATGGGCTCGATCAGCACGGCCGCCGTCGTCTCGTCGACGGCAGCCTCCAGCGCGGCCAGGTCGTTGTACGGCACGACCCGGAACCCCGGGGTGAACGGGCCGAAGCCGTCACGCGCCTCCGGGTCGGTGGAGAAGCTGACGATCGTCGTCGTACGGCCGTGGAAGTTGCCCGCGGCCACCACGATCGTCGCCCGGTCGGCGGGGACGCCCTTCACCTCGTACGCCCATTTGCGGGCCACCTTGATCCCGCTCTCCACGGCCTCCGCGCCCGTGTTCATCGGCAGCACCATGTCCAGGCCCGTCAGCTCGGCCAGGGATGCGGCGAACTCCGCGAGCCGGTCGTTGTGGAAGGCCCGCGAGGTGAGCGTCAGTGTGTCCAGCTGACGGTGCGCCGCCTCGATCAGCGCCGGATGGCGGTGACCGAAGTTGAGGGCGGAGTAGCCGGCCAGCATGTCCAGATAGCGGCGGCCCTCCACGTCCTCGACCCAGGTGCCCTCGGCACGGGCGACGACGACCGGCAGCGGATGGTAGTTGTGCGCGAGGACGGGCTCCTCGGCACGGATGAGGTCGGCCGACGAACGCGTACGGACGGGAGCGGTCATGAGCGGGCCTCCTGGGTCATGGGGCGGAACACCGGGCGGGGGCGGCGGGACGTGGGTCGTGACTCCAGGTTCACGGCCGCAGCTCCTGAGTGCAGCACTTGATGCCGCCGCCCGCCTTCTGGAACTCCGACAGATCGAGGGGCACGGGCACATAGCCCTGCCGGTCGAGCTGGTCGGCGAGTTCCTTGGCACGGGACGAGATGAACACATGGCGGCCGTCGGACACCGAGTTCAGACCGAAGGCCAGCGCGTCCTCACGGGTCGCGATCACGGCGTCGGGGTACAGCCGGGCGAGGGCCGCGCGGCTGCCGGGGGAGAACGCCTCCGGGTAGTAGGCGATGTTGCCGTCCTCCCCGTCGTCGAGGACGAACAGGGCGGTGTCCATGTGGTAGAACCGCGGGTCCACCAGCTGGAGGCTGATCACCGGGACGCCGAAGAACTCCTGCGCCTGGCGGTGGGCCTCACGGGTGGTCCGGAACCCGGTCCCGGCGAGGAGGAAGCGGCCGGCCGGCACCAGATCGCCCTCCCCCTCGCACACCGACTCGGCCCGGTGCACCTCGTAGCCGGCGGCCTCGAACCAGGCGTCGTACGCGGTGGACTCCGGGCGCCGCTCGGGCGCCTGGAACAGCGAACCGAGGACACGGCCGCCGAGGACGAGGGCGCAGTTGGCCGCGAAGACCATGTCGGGCAGCGCCGCCACCGGCTCCACGGTCTCCACGGTGTGGCCGTGGTCCCGGTAGGCGCGGATCAGCGCCCGCCACTGCTCCCGGGCGAGGTCGACGTCCACGGGGGTGTCCGGATGCATCCAGGGATTGATCGAGTACTGCACGGCGAAATGTCTGGGTTCGCAGACGAGAAAGCGCCGAAGGCGCGGCACACGGCTGTCGGGCACAGAGGGTCTCTCCGCTTCCTGCGGTGTCGGCTGGGGATGACACCACGGTAGGAATCGGGACAGACGCCCGACAAGCGATGAGCGCTGCGTGTTCACGCAGTGATACTGCGTATACGGTCCGGTCAGCGCATGTTCGGTGCGTCCTGGGTGGCGGCGGCCTCCGGAGCCTCGGGCAGCAGGTGCGACAGCACCATGTAACTGATCGTCTTCCGGATGAACGGCTCCGTGCGGATCCGCTCCAGCACCTCCTCGAAGTGCTCCACGTCGACGGCCCGCACATGCAGCAGCGCGTCCGCTCCGCCGGTCACCGTCATCGCCGCCGTGATCTCCGGATGGTTGCGCACCACCTCCGCCAGCCGCCGGGGCGGCGCCGCGCCCTCGCAGTACACCTCCACGTACGCCTCCGTGCGCCACCCGAGCGCCGCGGGCTTCACCGTGGCCGTGAACCCCGTGATCACCCCGGTCTCCCGCAGCCGGTCCACCCGCCGCTTGACCGCGGTGGCCGAAAGGCCGATGGCCGAGCCGATCTCGGCGAAGCTGGTCCTCGCGTTCGCCATCAACGCCGTGATGATCTTGCGATCGAGCTCGTCGAACGCCGCGGACTTGCTGTTCATGCGGGCACTGTATCCAGCGACCGGCGCCCGCGGCGCCCACCCGGAGGGCGTCCGGCGCGCGGACATGTGCAGGCGTACGAATTACTCCTACACTCCGGGTTCATGCTGCGCGCGCTCGCCGTCGATGACGAGAAACCCTCCCTCGAGGAACTGCTGTACCTGCTGAACGCGGATCCGCGGATCAGCAGCGCCGAGGGCGCCGGCGACGCCACGGAGGCCCTGCGCCGGATCAACCGCGCCCTGGAGTCCGGTCCCGCCGGACCCGAGGCGATCGACGTCGTCTTCCTCGACATCCACATGGCCGGACTCGACGGCCTCGACCTCGCCCGGCTCCTCACCGGCTTCGCCCGGCCCCCGCTCGTCGTCTTCGTCACCGCGCACGAGGGCTTCGCCGTGCAGGCGTTCGACCTCAAGGCCGTCGACTACGTCCTCAAGCCCGTCCGCCGGGAACGGCTCGCCGAGGCGATACGCCGGGCCGCCCAACTGCGCGGCACCGCTCCGCCGACGCCGATACCCGTCCACGAACCCGACCCCGACCAGATACCCGTCGAGCTCGGCGGTGTGACCCGCTTCGTCGCCGTCGACGACATCACCCATGTCGAGGCCCAGGGCGACTACGCCCGACTGCACACCTCCCAGGGCAGCCACCTCGTCCGCATCCCGCTCTCCACCCTCGAGGAACGCTGGCGCGCCCGCGGCTTCGTCCGCATCCACCGCCGCCACCTCGTCGCCCTGCGCCACATCGGCGAACTCCGCCTCGACGCGGGCACGGTCAGCGTCCTGGTCGGCTCCGTGGAACTCCAGGTCAGCCGTCGCCACGCCCGCGAACTGCGCGATCTGCTGATGCGCCGGACCACGGGCTGAGGAGACGGCATGCCCCAGGACCCCACCGAACGGCGCGTCGTCGTCACCGGCGTACCCCGCCGCACCCTCCCCACCTCCCGGCTCCGCCCGGCCGGACGGCACCCGCACCGCTCCCGCCACCACCGCCCGCGCACCGAGATCGACGAACAGACCACCCTCGGCCACACCTACGTCCGCTCGCTCATGCGCAGCCAACTCCGCGCCGCCCTCGCGGTCTTCGCGGTCCTGGTCCTGCTGGTCGCCCCGCTGCCCCTGGTCTTCGCCGCCGTGCCCGACGGCGCCGGCCTGGAGTGGGCCGTCCTCGGCTTCGGCGTCTACCCCCCGCTGGTCCTGCTCGCCCGCTGGCACGTACGGCGCGCCGAACGCAACGAACAGGACCTCGTCCGCCTCGTCGAGGACCGCTGAGACCCACCGTGCCCCACCCGACCGGAAGCGCAGCATGACCGGAAGCACAGCATGAACGAGAACTACGCCGTCCCCGCGGTCGCCCTCGTCGTCGTGGCGACCGTCCTCGTCGGCGCGTTCGGCCTGCGGATATCCCGCACGACCTCCGACTTCTACGTCGCCTCCCGCACGGTGGGCCCCCGCCTGAACGCGGCGGCCATCAGCGGCGAGTACCTGTCCGCCGCCTCCTTCCTCGGCATCGCCGGGCTCGTCCTGGTCCAGGGCCCCGACATGCTCTGGTACCCGGTCGGCTACACCGCCGGATACCTGGTGCTGCTGCTGTTCGTCGCCGCCCCGCTGCGCCGCTCGGGCGCCTACACCCTGCCCGACTTCGCGGAGGCCCGGCTCGCCTCCAAGACCGTACGGCGGCTCGCCGGCGCCTTCGTCGTCGGCGTCGGCTGGCTGTACCTGCTGCCCCAGCTCCAGGGCGCCGGGCTCACCCTGAACGTGCTCACCGACGCGCCCCAGTGGCTCGGCGGGGTCATCGTCGCCATCGTCGTCTCCGCCACCGTCGCCGCGGGCGGCATGCGCAGCATCACCTTCGTCCAGGCATTCCAGTACTGGCTCAAACTCACCGCCCTGCTGGTCCCCGCGCTCTTCCTCGTCCTCGCCTGGCAGGGCGACGGCGGCCCCCGCCACGCCTTCGACGAGCCCGCCGAGTTCCGAGAACACCGGGTCGTCCGCATCGACGAGACCCTCGACCTCAAGCTCACGACACCGCTCACGGTCACCGCGTCCGGCACGATCGACGGCCGCCGCCACGACGACGAGCGGGTCCACCTGCCCACGGGCACCCATCGCGTCGAGCGGGGCACCCGGCTGACCTTCACCGAGGGCGACACGGTGCCCGTGGCCGACCGCGGCAGCAACGGCGGCATGTCCACCTCCCTCGCCGAGGGCCGCGAGGAACGCCCCCTCTACGCCACCTACGGCCTGATCCTCGCCACCTTCCTCGGCACCATGGGACTGCCCCATGTCGTCGTCCGCTTCTACACCAGCCCGCACGGCGTCGCCGCCCGCCGCACCACGGTCGTCGTCCTCGGCCTCATCGGCGCCTTCTACCTCCTCCCGCCGGTCTACGGCGCCCTCGGCCGGCTCTACGCCCCCGAGCTGACCCTCACCTCGGACGCCGACGCGGCCGTGCTGCTCCTGCCGGACCGCATGATCGGCGGCCTGGGCGGCGATCTGCTCGGCGCGCTGGTGGCGGGCGGCGCGTTCGCGGCGTTCCTGTCCACCGCGTCCGGCCTCACCATGGCTGTCGCGGGAGTCCTCACCCAGGACGTCCTGCCCGCACGCGGGGTACGGCACTTCCGGCTCGGCACGGTCCTCGCCATGGCCGTGCCCCTCGGGGCGAGCGTCCTGGTCGGCGGACTGCCCGTCGCCGACGCCGTCGGCCTCGCCTTCGCCGTGTCCGCCTCGTCCTTCTGCCCGCTGCTCGTCCTCGGCATCTGGTGGCGGCGCCTGACCCCGCCGGGCGCCGCCGCCGGCATGATCGCCGGCGGCGGAGCCGCGCTGCTGGCGGTCGGGGCGACCATGGCCGGCTACCCCGGCACCGGCACCCTCCACGCCCTCCTGGCCTGGCCCGCCCTCTGGTCGGTCCCGCTCGGGTTCCTGACGATGGTGCTGGTCTCCCTGGCCACCCCGGGCAGGGTCCCGACCGGGACCCCGTCGATCCTGGCCCGCTTCCATCTGCCCGAGGAACTGGTCGGCGGCCAGCCCGGAGCGGCCGCGAAGGAGACCGAACTGTGGCGGCGATGAGCGGAACCCGCGAGCCGTGGGCGGTGTACCCATTGCAGGAGGTGAACGATGAGCGGTGAAGTCAGCGGTTTCCTGGCCGGTTTCCTGGTCGCGGTGCTGCCGTTCCTCGCGGCCGGCTTCTGGCTCGGTCGCCGGACGGCCCGGCCCGGCAGAAGCCTGGGCGGCCTCGGCACGCCCGTGGAGCACGCCACCTTCCAGACCCTGCACACCGCGACGCTCGCCGCGCCCCCGCTGCGCGCCGGCCTCACCGCGGAGACCGCCCGCAAGTCGGCCAAGCGGCTGCGCACCCTGCTCGGCACGGACGCCCTGTGCCTCACCGACCACGAGTCCGTCCTCGTCTGGGAGGGCGTGGGGGAGCACCACCGCGCCGAGATCATGGAGCGTCTGGCCGGCCCCCTGGAGACCGGCCGGGGCGAGGCGTTCCGGCTGACCTGCGACATCATCGACTGCCCGGTCCGCTGGGCGGTCGTCGCCCCGCTCACGGTCGACGACCGCGTCCACGGCGCACTCGTCGCCTGCGCGCCCCTGGAGTCCGCCGTCCTCGTCCGCGCGGCCGGGGAGGTCGCCCGCTGGGTCTCCGTCCAGCTCGAACTCGCCGACCTCGACCAGTCCCGCACCCGGCTCATCGAGGCCGAGATCAAGGCCCTGCGCGCCCAGATCTCCCCCCACTTCATCTTCAACTCGCTCGCCGTGATCGCCTCGTTCGTCCGCACCGACCCAGAGCGCGCCCGAGAACTGCTCCTGGAGTTCGCCGACTTCACCCGCTACTCGTTCCGCAGGCACGGCGACTTCACCACCCTCGCCGACGAGCTCCACGCCATCGACCACTACCTGGCGCTGGTGCGGGCCCGCTTCGGCGACCGTCTCTCCGTCACCCTGCAGATAGCCCCGGAGGTCCTGCCGGTGACCCTGCCCTTCCTCTGCCTCCAGCCCCTGGTGGAGAACGCGGTGAAGCACGGCCTCGAAGGCCGGCTCGACAAGAGCCACATCAGCATCACCGCCCAGGACGCGGGCGCCGAGGCACTCGTCGTCATCGAGGACGACGGCGTCGGCATGGACCCCGAGGTGCTGCGCCGCATCCTCTCCGGCGAGACGAGCCCCTCGGGCGGCATCGGCCTCAGCAACGTCGACGAACGACTCCGCCAGGTGTACGGCGACAACCACGGCCTCGTCATCGAGACCGCGGTCGGCGCGGGCATGAAGATCACCGCCCGGCTGCCCAAATACCAGCCGGGCGTACACCCGGACGGGGGAATGCCCCGAGCCTGAGGATCACGCAGCGTGCGTCTCAGGTGCGCGATGCCACCATCCCGAGCGTCAGCAGGCCGAGGACGACCCATCCGAACCACAGCCAGCCATTGCTCCCGAGGGCCACGGTGTAGGCCGTCACCACGACCAGCCCACCCACGGTGAGCACCCCCATGGCCTTAGTCGAACTGGGCATCGCGACACCCTCCTCATGGTTCGTCCTTCTCCATGGTGCGCCTGTCCAGGCGCATCGCGGTGCAGACGACGAAATGTGTGTCCGAATGCCACCCACTCTCGCCCACCCAGACATCGGCTTCATAGGTGTCGTGGGGGTAGCCGTACTCCTTGGGCGGTGCCTCCTTCTGGCAGAGGTCGGAGCCCTCGCGCCTCGCGGTCTTGAGCTTCATGTCCGAGGGCACCTGGACGAACGCGAGGACCTGCTGGTCGTGCGGCCCGTCGCAGGGGACCAGCTTGGCGCTGTTGTCGGAGAGCCTGTCGAGGCAGTCCCGCTTCTGCATGGTGGCCGTGTCCGTGAACACCATGCCCATCGGGCGGTGCTCCCCGATCGGGCCGTGCACCGGGCCGTGGGTGCCGAGCAGCAGGCAGGCGACGCGCTGTCCGGCGGTGTCGAAGCCGTCGGCCGTCGGCACCACTGCGTAGCCCCGGGTGTCGGGCAGCTTGCCGTCGGCCTCCTTGGTGAGCCGGTCGCACTGGGCGGGACCGCTGCTGCTCGCATCCTCGGCGGAGTCGGCCTCGTACACGGCCATGACCTGCCCGTCCGTCCCCTCGCCGCAGCCCACGACCGTGAGCCGGGGCCGGCCGGTGAAGGGGACGCCGGGCCACTCGGCGTCGACACAGTCGCCGTCCCGCAGCGCCCGGGTGAGCCCGATGGTGTCTCCGTAGGGCCTCGCGCCGCTCCCGGTGCCTCCGCCGAGGCCGGTGAGACCCGGCAGGTTCTCCAGGCCGTACATCACCCCGCTCACCAGAAGGGCCAGAGCGAAGGTGGTCGCCATGCCCGCCAGCAGGGCCTTCGCGCGGTGATGGCGGCGCCGGCGGTCGGCGGGGGCACCAGAGGCCCCGGCGCCAGGGGCGCGGGGACCGTGGTCGGAGCCGCGGTCCGAGGACCAGGCCCGGTCGGAGGAGTCCGCGGGCGCCGGGGTGGGCGCGGGCCAGGGCGTCTCGTGCGGGTGCCGGGAGGCGAGGACCTCCGGCTCCACGGTGGGCGCGGCGGCGCTCGCCCACTGCGGCTGGGAGCCCAGGTCCGGCTCCGTGCGGGGATGGGCCTGCGGTGTCACGATCGCGGCGAGGGCCGCCTCGGTGTCGGCGGCGGTGATCCGGTGCACGGGGTCCTTGGCCAGCATCGCGGCCAGCAGCGGCTCCAGGGCGCCCGCGCGCAGCACCGGACGCGGTTCCTCCAGGACGACGGCGGTCAGGGAGGCGATCTCCGAGTCCCGGTCGAACGGGCCGTACCCCTCCACGGCGTAGTACAGCGTGCAGCCCAGCGAGAACAGGTCGGACGCGGCGGTGGGCGGCCCGCCCTGGGCCCGCTCGGGCGCCAGGTACCCGGCGGTGCCGACCAGCATGTGGGTGAGCGTGTAGCGGGTCTCCTGGGTGTCCGGCTGGACGGAGATGCCGTAGTCGGTGAGCAGCACGCGCGCGTACGGCGATCCGGTGCGGTCGGGGGCGAGCAGGATGTTGGCCGGTTTGACGTCGCGGTGCATGATGCCGCGCTCATGCCCGGCGGTCAGCGCGTCCAGAACGGCGAGCCCTATACGGGCGCACTCGGCGGGTGCGAGGGGGCCACGCCGGGTGACGAGCGCCTTCAGGTCGAGGGCGCCCGGCACGTACTCCATGACGATCCAGGGCAGCTCGTCGTGTTCGAGGACGTCGTGCACGGTGACCACGTTCGGGTGGCCGCGCAGTCCGGCGGCGTGCCGGGCCTCCGCGCGGGCCCGGGCGACCCTGGCGGTGCGGTCCCGCTCCTCCTCGCCCGGGTCGCGGAACACGATCTCCTTGAGCGCCACCTCGCAGTCCAGCTGCTGGTCGTGGGCGAGCCAGACATGGCCCATACCGCCCCTGCCCAGGCGGTTCAGCAAGAGGTAGCGGTCGGCGATGACCCGGCCGACTCCCGACTCCGGTGCTTCTGACTGCATCGGTCACTCCCCAGGGTTCAGATCCATACGGGCTGGGCCGGGTCCTCGGACGGGGTGTCGCCGGACGGCTCGGGGTCACTCGTCGTCGGATCGGCTGGCGGCTCGGCAGGCGGCTCGACGGGTGGATCGACCGGCGGTTCGGCAGGCGGATCGACGGGCGGCTCCGGGGGTGGGCCGACGGGCGGCTCGCTCTTCCCCGTCGAGGTGGGCTCCGGCGGGGGAGGGGGCGCACTCGACGTGGTGGGTGTCGGGGGCGGAGTGCTCGGCACCCGTGTCGGGGTGGGTGTCGGCGTGGGCGTCGGGACCGGCGGGGACTTCGAGGGGGACCCCGGTGGTGTGTTCCCGGGGGTCGACTCGGTCGGCGAGGGGGATCCGTCGCCCGAAGGCCCCGTCGAACCGGATCCCGACCCCGATCCCGACCCTGGTCCTGACCCCGGTCCCGACCCGGGGCCCGAGTCCGTGGGCGTGCCGCCGTCCGTGTTCGTCGAGCCGGATCCGGAGCTGCCGTCCGCTCCCGGTGACCCGGAGTCGGCACCGGAACCCCCGGAGTCCTCGCCCTCGTCGGTACCGGTGCCGCCGTCCGACCGGGGGATCTCCGACGGCTTCCAGTCCACCCGCAGCGTCACCGCGTCACCGAACTCCAGCCTGGCGCCCGCCCCCGGGCTCGACCCGGTCACGGGCGCGTCACCCGGCGGCATCTCGTCCCCGTCGACCACCGCCGCGAGGCCCTCGTCCGCCAGGGCCGCGCTCGCCTCGCCGAACGACGTCCCCCCCAGTTGCGGCACGGTCCGCCGTGACCGCGCGTCG
This sequence comes from Streptomyces sp. NPDC030183, assembly GCF_055573455.1. Classification (NCBI taxonomy): domain Bacteria; kingdom Bacillati; phylum Actinomycetota; class Actinomycetes; order Kitasatosporales; family Streptomycetaceae; genus Streptomyces; species Streptomyces sp. NPDC030183. The sequence goes on along the minus strand of NZ_JBVIBK010000030.1, from coordinate 20,356 downwards.
AACGTCTCGTCCGACTCGCCGGTGGTGCCGACATCGCGGCTGATGCCCCGGCCCGGGTCCTCGACGTCGACGAGCTTGATCTCCTTCAGCTGCTCGGGCGCGGGCTTCACCACGACCGTGGCGGACTTGTCGTAGCCGTCCCACTCGTCGTTGCCGTGCTCGAACCTCACGTCGATGTGCTCGGGGTCGTCGTCGAACGCCCGCAGCGGGTTTCCGCAGCTGCACTTCACCGCGGGCAGCCCCCGCTCGTCCACCAATACGGCGATACCCGCTTCCAGCAGCGCGTCGAAGGGGACGCCTTCGCCCTTCTTGTAGTCGTGGTTCTTCACGAGGGTGTCGTGGCGCAGGAGAACAGGAGTGAGGCCGTCGAGATAAGCGCTGATTCCGTCGACCTTCACGCCCGTGATGCCGGACCAGACCTGAGCCTTCTTCCGATTTTTGGGATCGGTCAGAAAACGCTCGAGTTTGTCGATGTCGCAGATCTTCGTGCGCTTTTGAGTTCCGCCGTACAGGCCGGGCGCGTTCCCTTGCTGGAGCCCGCTGTGCGGCTCACGGGACGTGAGGTTCTTCTGGTCCCTGCCCAGTCCGGCGTCCTCGTCGAAGAAGGGGGCGAGGGAGGCCACCCCCGCGGCGACGGCCCTCACCGGGAGCAGTGCCGACCCGGAATCACCGCATCCGCTGAGGACCACCACTCCCATGAGGAGAAGCGCGATCCTGCGGAGGGCCGATTTCCCGGCATTTCGCAAACACGTTCGCAGGCATACCTGAATTGTCATGACCGCTCCCCCCGGCGGTTTCCCCCGTCGCCCCGCAGAACGGAAGCGGGCGCCTCGCGCATCATGCTACTGAAAGGCAAAGCCTTTCAGTCAAGAAAAATATGAATGTGCGGTCTGGGGTCGAACAAAAGAATTGGGGTCGCGGAAAGGGGGAGTGGCCCCGCGACACCGCGCAGGGCTCAGCGGCCGCGTGCGTTGAGTGAGGCGAGATAGGCGTTGTACGCCTCGAGTTCCTTGTCACCGTCCCGGTCGGCCGCCCGGTCCTCGCGGCGCGCCTGGCGCTGTTCGGAGCCGTACCACTGGAAGAGCAGCGCGAGCAGCACCAGTACGGAGGGGATCTCACTGAACGCCCAGGCGATGCCGCCGGCCGCGTTCTGGTCGGCGAGCGCGTCGATGCCCAGCGACGCGGGCGGGTTCTCGTACGACTTCACCATCGGCGTGGACGCCATCATCAGGGCGATGCCGAAGAACGCGTGGAACGGCATGCCCGCGAACAGCTCCAGCATCCGCATCAGATAGCCGGGCCGGTGCGGTCCGGGGTCCACGCCCATGATCGGCCAGAAGAAGAACAGGCCCACGGCGAGGAAGTGCACCATCATCGCGATGTGCCCCGGCCCGGACCCCATCAGGAAGTCGAACATCGGGGTGAAGTACAGCGCGTACAGGCTCGCGATGAACATCGGGATCGTGAACGCCGGGTGCGTGACGATCTTCATGTACCAGCTGTGCAGCAGCATCAGCAGCAGCTCGCGGGGCCCCTTGCGGCCCTTGCCCGCCGTGGGCAGCGCCCGCAGAGCCAGCGTGATCGGCGCGCCCAGCAGCAGCAGGATCGGCGCCAGCATGCTGATCACCATGTGCTGCACCATGTGCACGCTGAACATGACCATGCCGTAGTCGTTCAGCCGGGTGCACATCACCAGCAGGATCAGCAGCACGCCCGCGGCGAACGCGACGGTCCGCCCCACCGGCCACTTGTCCCCGCGCCGCACGAGCCGGACGACGCCCCACGCGTACAGCGCGAGCGCCACCAGACAGCCGACCAGGAAGAACGGGTCCGCCGACCACCCGAGCCCCCGCCCCAGGGTGAAGGGCAGGAGATCCGTGCCGTGCCCGCTGTGATCCATTCCGCCGGCTCCTGATTCGTGGGGGTTGAGCGCCGTCTGTCCCGCACCAGACTAGAACCGCCCCCGGCCGCGACCGCGACCGGGGGCGGGTACGGCGCACCCTGGGCTCAGAGCACGCACTCGGCCTCTTCGTACCGCTCCTGCGGAACGGTCTTCAGCGTCTGCACCGCCTCGGCCAGCGGCACCATCACGATGTCCGTCCCGCGCAGCGCGGTCATCCGCCCGAACTCCCCGCGGTGCACGGCCTCCACCGCGTGCCACCCGAAGCGCGTGGCCAGCACGCGGTCGTACGCGGTCGGCGTACCGCCCCGCTGCACATGCCCGAGGATGACCGGCCGGGCCTCCTTGCCGAGCCGTGCCTCCAGCTCGACCGAGAGCTGCCGGGCGATGCCCGCGAACCGCTCGTGGCCGTAGATGTCCTTGCCGCCCTCGTCGAAGTCCATGGACCCGGCCTTCGGCTTTGCGCCCTCGGCCGCGACGACGATCGCGAAGCGCTTGCCCGCCGCGAAGCGCTCGCCGACCCGCGCGGCCAGCTCATCGATGTCGAAGGGCCGTTCCGGTACGACGATGGCGTGCGCGCCGGCCGCCATGCCGGAGTGGAGGGCGATCCAGCCGGTGTGGCGGCCCATGACCTCCACGACGAGGACCCGCTGGTGGGACTCGGCGGTGGTCTTCAGGCGGTCCAGCGCCTCGGTGGCGACACCGACGGCCGTGTCGAACCCGAACGTCACGTCCGTGACCGCGATGTCGTTGTCGATGGTCTTCGGCACGCCGACGACGGGCAGGCCGTTGTCGGACATCAGCCGGGCCGCCTTGAGCGTGCCCTCACCGCCGATGGGGATGATCGCGTCGAGGCCCAGCTCCGCGAGATGGCCCTTCGCCCGCTCCACACCGTCCCGCAGATGCGAGGGCTGAACGCGGGAGGAACCGAGGATCGTGCCGCCGCGAGCCAGGATGCCGCTCACCGAGTCGAGGTCGAGCTTGACGTAGTCGCACTCCAGGAGACCTTTCCAGCCGTCCCGGAAGCCGATGACCTCGTCGCCGTGGTCGACGACGGCACGGTGCACGACGGACCGGATGACGGCGTTCAGCCCGGGGCAGTCGCCGCCGGACGTGAGGACACCAATGCGCATAGCCCGAAATACCTTCTCAACGTGGGCAGGGTCCGGACCACGCTGTCCGGCGGAATCCCCGCCACCCTACCGGCGCCGGGGGGCCGGACCGTAGCGGGCGTCCGCCTGCTGGACGCCCCCGCACAGGTGAGCGCGGCCCTGGTCAGACGGGCTGTCACACCTGAGCGGGGGCGGTGCCAGACGGGCTTTGGTACGGGCACTGAGGAACCGTTTCTCATGCTCCCCGGCCCGCCCTCAGCAGGGTGCGCGGACCGTGGCCGACGCCGTCCCGGCCGCTCCGCGCGCACCCGCTACGCCGGCTGGGTGGCCGCCGCGATCCGCTCGTTGCGGAGTGCCTCGAACCAGCGGTCGTCGGTCGGCGGCAGCGCGTTGACGTCGAGCGCCAGCTTCAGCAGCAGATCGGCGATCTGGGGGTTCCGCGCGAGCACCGGACCGTGCATGTAGGTGCCGAACACGGTGTCGTTGTAGGCGCCCTCCGTGCCGTCGCCCGTGCCGTTGCCCTTGCCGAGCCGCACGTTCGCGAACGGGCGGGCGGTGGGGCCGAGGTGGGTGACGCCCTGGTGGTTCTCGAACCCGGTCAGCTGGGGCAGCCCGAGGCGCGGGTCGATGTCCGCGAGGACGTCGCCGACGCACCGCTCGCCCTCGCCGCGGACCGTGGTCACGTCGAGCAGGCCGAGGCCGGGCTCGCGCTGCCCGAGGTCGTTGACGAACTCGTGGCCGAGGATCTGGTAGCCGGCGCACACCGCGAACACGATCGCGCCGTTGTTCACCGCCTGGTACAGGTGCCCGTCGCGGCGCAGCCGCTCGGCGGCGAGCCGCTGCGGACGGTCCTCGCCGCCGCCGATCAGGTAGATGTCGCCGGAGGTCGGGATCGGCTGGTCGCTGCGCACGTCCAGACGGGCCACGTCCAGGCCGCGCTGACGCGCCCGGCGCTCCACGACCAGCACGTTGCCCTGGTCGCCGTAGGTGCTGAGCAGGTCCGGGTAGACCCAGACGACCCGCAGGCTGTTGTCACTCATGAGTTCCCCTCGAGTCGTCGTGGTCAGTTGCCGACGCGGCGGCGCAGGTCCTGGAAGGCGGTGTAGTTCGCGATGACCTCGATCCGGCCCGGCGGGCACATCTGCACCGCCTGGTCGAGGCTGTCGCAGACCTGGAAGTGCTGGTTCGCCACTTCCAGACGCACCGCGAGGTCGAGCTTGCGGTCGCCCAGGACGAAGATCGGGTGGCCGGTCAGCCGCGTGTAGTCGACGTCCCACAGCCAGGAGGTGTCGGTGCCGTCGGCGCCGCGCGCGTTCACCGACAGGATCACCGGCGACGGCGGCGGGTCGATCAGGGAGAACGTCTCCAGCCAGCCCGCCGGGTTCTTGGCGAGCAGCAGCCGCAGGTCGCGCTGCATGAACTGCACCACGTCATAGCGGCCGGCCACGGCCTGAACCTGGTACATCCGTTCCAGGGCGACCTGCGGCGGTACCCCGAAGACGGCGGCGACGGCGGCCGACGAGGCGGCGTTCGCCTTGTTGGCGCGGCCCGGCAGCTGGAGGTGGATCGGCCAGGCCGAACCGTGCGGGTCGAGGACGTGGTCGCCGGAGAGCGCCCAGCTCGGGGTGGGGCGGCGGAAACCGCACTCGCCGCAGAACCAGTCGTCGCCCGGGCGCTGCATCACACCGCCGCAGGACGGGCACGACCAGGCGTCGTCCTTCCACATCTGGCCGACGGCGACCCAGACCACATTGGGGGAGGACGACGCGGCCCACACCACCAGCGGGTCGTCGCAGTTGGCGACGACCACGGACTTGGTGCCGGCCAGGCCCTCGCGCCATGCCTCGGCCATCATGCGGGTCTCGGCGGCCCGGTCGAGCTGGTCGCGCGAGAGGTTGAGCAGCGCGATGCACTTGGGGTCCGTGTCCCGTGCCACTCCGGCCAGGTACTTCTCGTCGACCTCGATGACACCGAACTTGGCGTCGGAGTTGCCGGCGAGCGCCGAGGTGATGCCCGCGGGCATGTTGGCGCCCAGCGCGTTCGACACGACGGGGCCCGCGGCGCGCAGCGCCTCCGCGATCAGCCGGGTCGTGGTCGTCTTGCCGTTGGTGGCGGAGACCAGGACGACGTCCAGGTTCTGCGCCAGCCGTGCGAGCAGATCGGGGTCGAGTTTGAGGGCCACCCGGCCGCCGATCACCGATCCGCTACCGCGTCCCGCGGCACGCGATGCCGCCGCGACCGCCTTGCCCGCCGTCACGGCCAGCTTGGCCCGCGGCGTCAGCGGGTCCGAGTTGCCTGCCATCAGTTCTCGATCCTCCTTGCGTACAGCGCCGCGCCCAGTCCCGGCTACGTGTGGACCAAAGCCTATCGAGATCCACTCACGCGCCCGAATCTCGCCGGGGGCGTGGCCCCCTCAGGACCGGCGATATCGGGTCCGAACGTACTCTTGCGCCCATGCGAAGCGGCTCGATTCCCGGCGCCCGAGGGCGCGTTCTCCCCATGGCACTGCTCGGGGACCCCGTTCTGCACACGCCCTGCGAGGACGTCACGGAGTTCGGTCCCGAACTCGCGCGGCTCGTGGAGGACATGTTCGCGACGATGTACGCGGCGCGGGGCGTGGGTCTGGCCGCGAACCAGGTGGGCCGGGCGCTGCGGGTCTTCGTGTACGACTGCCCGGACGACGAGGACGAGCGCCATCTCGGCCATGTGGTGAACCCGCGGCTGGTGTCGGCGGACGGGATCGCGCTGCGCGGGCCGGAGGGCTGCCTGTCGCTGCCCGGGCTGGAGGCGGGGGTGGAGCGGTACGACGAGGCCGTGGTGGAGGGGTTCACGGTCGACGGCGACCGCGTACGGGTGCCGGGGACCGGGTTCTTCGCGCGGTGCCTCCAGCACGAGTGCGATCACCTGGAGGGCCGGGTGTACGTGGACCGGCTCTCGGGGTGGCGTCGTTCCCGGCTGCGGCGGAAGATCGCCAAGGCGCCGTGGGGCGGCTGAGCCCTGCGGCGGGCGCGGGGGTGGCCTGTCCCTTGGCGGGAGCGTGGGGGGTGGCTTGTCCCGTGGCGGACGCGGGGGCGGCGGCTTGTTCCGTGGCGGGCGCGGGTGCGGGCGCGGGTGCGCGGTGGCTGTCGCGCAAGTCCCCGCGCGCCGCTCGGGGTGCGGCCGGGGTCAGAAGCCCGGGCCGCCCACCTTGTCGCCCGCCGCCGCCAGGCGGCCCCACAGGAGGTCCGCCATGCTGCGGACCAACTCGGCCCGGGTGCAGGGGCGTTCGCCGAGCCACCAGTCGCCCGCGGCATGCATCATGCCCACGATGCCGTGCCCCCAGATCCGTGCGAGCCGGCGGCTGTCGGGGCCGAGGTCGAGGCGGTCCTCTATGACCTTGCCCAGTTCCTCGCCCATGCGGCGCAGCAGGGGCGCGGAGTGCTTGCCGACGTCGAAGCCCTGATCGCCGCCGGGCTGGCCGCCCTCGGCGGGATGCATCAGGAAGCGGTACACCTGAGGGCGGGCCTCGATGGCCGCGAGATAGGTGTCGAGGGTCGCCTCGACGCGTTCCCGGCGCTCCGCCGGGGCGTCCAGGGCGGCCCGCAGGGAGTCCAGGAGGGCATCGGTATGACGCTGGGCGAGCGCGGCGTAGAGTCCGCCCTTGTCGCCGAAGTGGCGGTACAGGATGGGCTTGGTGATGCCCGCCTCGGCGGCGATGGCGTTCATCGACGCCCCGGGGCCGTCGCGGAGCACCACGCGGTCCGCGGCCTCCAGCAGCTCGCGCCGACGGCGGTCGGCGGACCGTTCCTGGTCGGTCGACTGCGTGGTGTCCATGTCTCTCCCCCAGTACAGATTTCGGTGACGCCTGCGCAAAGTAGCACTGACGGACACGTCACGATCGAACGGGCTACCGAGGGTGACCCGGGAGTTGACTTTTCCTACCGACCGGTAACACACTCGCGTTACCGCAGGTAACATCTTAGTGCAGTGCTGGAGGCGTCATGGCCGAGTTCACGATGGAACTCAACGAGGAACAGCGAGAGGTCCGCGACTGGCTGCACGGATTCGCCGCCGATGTGATCCGGCCCGCGGCCGCCGAGTGGGACGAGCGCGAGGAGACGCCCTGGCCGGTCATCCAGGAGGCCGCCAAGGTAGGCATCTACTCCCTCGACTTCTACGCCCAGCAGTACTTCGACCCCACCGGCCTCGGCATCCCCATGGCCATGGAGGAACTGTTCTGGGGTGACGCCGGCATCGCGCTGTCCATCGTCGGCACCGGCCTCGCCGCCGTCGGCGTCCTCGCCAACGGCACCGAGGAGCAGATCGGCACCTGGATCCCCCAGATGTACGGCGACGCCAACGACGTCAAGGTGGCCGCGTTCTGCTCCTCCGAGCCCGACGCCGGCTCCGACGTCGCCTCCATGCGCACCCGCGCCGTCTACGACGAGGCCAAGGACGAGTGGGTGCTCAACGGCACCAAGACCTGGGCCACCAACGGCGGCATCGCCAACGTCCACGTCGTGGTGGCCGTGGTCGACCCGGAACTCGGCTCCAAGGGCCACGCGTCCTTCATCGTCCCGCCGAACACGCCCGGCCTGTCCCAGGGCCAGAAGTTCAAGAAGCACGGCATCCGCGCCTCGCACACCGCCGAGGTCGTCCTGGAGGACGTGCGGGTGCCCGGCTCCTGCCTCCTCGGCGGCAAGGAGAAGCTCGACGAGCGCCTGGCGCGGGCCCGCGAGCGGGCCAAGGCGGGCGGCGAGCGGGTGAAGAACGCGGCGATGGCCACGTTCGAGGCGAGCCGGCCCGCCGTCGGGGCGATGGCCGTGGGCACCGCCCGCGCCGCGTACGAGGTGGCGCTGGAGTACGCCAAGACCCGTGAGCAGTTCGGGCGGCCGATCATCGACAACCAGGGCGTCGCGTTCCAGCTGGCGGACATGCGCACATCCGTGGACGCGGCCCGGCTGCTGGTGTGGCGGGCGTCGTGGATGGCGATCAACGGTCGGCCGTTCACCGCCGCCGAGGGCTCGCAGTCGAAGCTGTTCGCGAGCGAGACGGCGAAGAAGGTGACCGCGCAGGCGCTGCAGATCCTCGGGGGCAACGGATACACCCGGGAGTACCCGGTGGAGCGGATGCACCGGGACGCGGCCATCTACACCATCTTCGAGGGGACCAGCGAGATCCAGCGGCTGGTGATCGCCCGCACCGTCTCGGGGATGTCCATCCGGTAGCCCCCGAGGCGACGGTCACCAGGTGACGGGGAGGGCCTCGGGGCCGCGGACCGGGGCGCCGCGCCGCCAGCGGATCTCGGCGGGCGGCACCGCCGGTCTCAGGCCCGGCACCCGGTCCAGGAGCGTGTCCACGACCAGTTCGGCCTCCAGCCTGGCCAGGTGGGCGCCCACGCAGTGGTGGACGCCGTGTCCGAAGGCCAGGTGCGGGTTCGGGGCACGGTCGAAGTCGACGCGCTCCGGGTCGGGGAACACGTCCGGGTCGCGGTTGGCGGCCAGGTACGACACATAGACCGGGTCGCCGGCCCGGATCCGTACGCCGTGCAGGACGACGTCCTCCAGGGCGATCCGGGACAGGCCGACGGTGTTGCGGTGCGGGATGTACCGCAGCAGTTCGTCGACGGCCCGCGGCCGCAGCCCGGGTTCCTCCCGCAGCCGGGCGAGCAGGTCGGGCCGGCTCAGCAGGATGTGGCACATCTGGCCCGTGTTGTGGGTGAGGGCCTCACCGCCCAGCTGGAGGGAGCAGGCCAGAGCCGACGCCTCCTCCTCGGTGAGGTCGCCCCGGCCCACGGCCGCGCCGAGCAGGGAGACGACGTCCTCGCCGTCGGAGGCCCGGTGCTCGGCGACGGCCCGAGCGAAGTACGCCCCCATGTCCCGCCGGGCCCGTTCACCGGCCTCGACATCGTCCGCGGAGGCCGGGATCAGTCGGATCCACCCGCGCAGGGCCTCGCGGTCGCCCTCGGGGACGCCCATCAGGTCGCAGATCAAGGTGACCGGGAAGGGCTCCAGCACCCGTGCGACGAGGTCGGCGGGCGGCCCGTCCCGCAGCATCGCCTCCACCGTCGCCTCCAGCGTCCGCCGCGCCTTCGCCCGCAGGCGTTCGATCCCGTCGGCGGTGAAGGCGGGGGCGATCGCGCCGCGCAGCCGGGCGTGGTCCGGCATGTCGGCGAAGGGCAGCGCCGCGGGCCGCGGGGAGAAGTGCGGCGCCAGCCGGGTGACCTGACGGCCGATCACCTCCGCCCGGCTGAACCGAGGGTCGTCCGTCACCAGCCGCACGTCGTCGTAGCGGGTCAGCAGCCACGCCCAGCCCTCGCCGTCGGGCAGCTGGATCCGGTTGATCGGACCCTCCCGCATCAGCTCGGCCAGCACGGGGTCGAAGTCCCACCCGGTCAGATTGAGAACGGGCCAGTGCCGCACCGGCGGGGCGCCCAGGGTCTCTTCGCTCGTCGTCATGTGTCGCCACGCATGGGGAACGCCTGCTTTCGCTGTCCGGAAGGGGGGCCTTCGGCCCGGGCACGCGGTGTTCGGTCGGGTTACCCACCCTCACCCGGCGACCCGGCGATCTCGCGCCGGACTACTCCAGACCGGCGAAGCCGGACCGGTCGGCGCCCACTACTGCGAACCGGGCGGCCGTGCCATGGTCGAGGAGGCACAGCGCCGCCGCAGGAACCGACGGGAGTACGCCATGACGCGCACGGCCGGACAGCTGCTGGACACCCTCACGGCGAAACTGACCCCCTACCCCGACGACAACCTCCTGCTGCCGCTCATCGCCTCCGGTACGGCCGACCGCGCCACCCTCGCCGTACTCGCCCTGGAGCAACACCTGGTGATCGCCTCCGACCACCGCTCCTTCGCCCACCTCGCCCAGCGCGCGTCCGCCGAGGCCCCCGCGAGCGCCGCCTTCTTCCGGCTCCTCGCGGACGGCGAGCAGGTGGCGGCCCGCCACCTGACCGTGTTCGCCCGGGTCTGCGGCGTGGACGGGGAACGAGTCGCGGCCCATGAACCGCTGCCGGGCTGCCAGGCATATCCGTCGTATGTCGCGCGGCTCGCCCTGGAGGCCGCGCCGGCCGACGCGGTCCTCGCCCTGACCGCCAACTTCGCCTCCTGGGGCGGCTACTGCGCCACGATGGCGCGAGCCCTGCGCCGCCACTACGACGTCCCCGACGATGCCTGCGCGTTCTTCGACTTCTTCGCCGAGCCGGCCCCCGACCTGGAGAAGAGCGCGCGCACGGCCGTGGAGGAGAGGTGGGAGGCGGGACGGATCGACGAGCGCCTCGCCCATCGCCACGGCCGACTGCTGCAGAGCTACGAATCCCTGTTCTGGAGCACACTCGCCCGCCTGTGACAGGGGGCGCGGGACAGCCGGCTCAGCCGGACACGGCACCACTGCTGTGCGCGATGCACGCCACGTCGATCCGGTCGGCCAGCTTCGCCAGCTCGATCGTCAGCGCGGCCACCGTGTCCTCGTCCAGGTCGTCCACGCCCGCCTCCACCAGGTGCAGCCACCGACCGCCCACCGTTCGCAGCAGCTTGCTGACATCGGCGGCGGCCACCTGAAGGGTCCCGCGGTCGTCGACGATCAGAGGAAGAGTCACTTCGCGGTTCACAACGGGGATGGTAACCGTGGAAGGCTCACGCCCCGTGCCACACGGTGGTGATGTTGCAGAACTCCCGGATTCCGTGTCCGGACAGCTCACGTCCGTACCCCGACCGCTTGACCCCGCCGAACGGGAACGCCGGGTGGGAGGCGGTCATACCGTTGACGAAGACGCCTCCCGCGTCGAGGTCCCGGACGAAGCGGTCGACCTCGGCGGCGTCCTGCGTCCACACGTTGGAGCTGAGCCCGAAGGGCGTGTCGTTGGCGATTGCGATCGCTTCGTCGAGGTCGGCGACCCGGTACAGGGTGGCGACCGGACCGAAGGTCTCCTCGCGGTGGACACGCATCTCGGGGGTGATGTCGGCGAGGACGGTCGGCGGGTAGTACCAGCCGGGCCCGTCCGGCCGCTCGGCGCCGCACAGCACCGTGGCACCGCTCTCCACCGCCTCGTCGACCAGGCCCTCCAGGTCCTCGCGGCCCTGCTCGCTGGAGAGCGGACCGACGTCGGTGTCCTCGTCCAGCGGGTCGCCGACCTTCAGCGCCTTCATGCCCTCGACGAAGCGCTCCGCGAAGGCGTCGTACACGTCGGCGTGCACGATGAACCGCTTGGCGGCGATGCAGGACTGGCCCGTGTTCTGCGCGCGCGCCGTCACCGCGGTGCTCGCCGCGCGGTCGACGTCCGCGGACGGCATCACGATGTACGGGTCGCTGCCGCCCAGCTCCAGCACCGTCTTCTTGATCTCGTCGCCGCCGACGGAGGCCACGGACCGGCCGGCGGGCTCGCTGCCGGTGAGGGTGGCGGCACGCACCCGCGGGTCGCGCAGGATGTCCTCGACCGCGCCGGACCCGATGAGCAGGGTCTGGAAGCAGCCCTCGGGGAAGCCCGCCCGGCGGAAGAGGTCCTCCAGGTAGAGCGCTGTCTGCGGGACGTTCGAGGCGTGCTTGAGCAGGCCCACGTTGCCGGCCATCAGGGCGGGCGCGGCGAAGCGGATCACCTGCCACAGCGGGAAGTTCCACGGCATCACGGCGAGGACCGGGCCGAGCGGACGGTAACGGACCAGGACGCGGGAGGCGCCGGAGTCCTTCACATCCGCGTCGGAGGGCTCCACGTCGGTGAGCAGTACCTCCGCGTGCTCGGCGTACCAGCGCATCGCCTTCGCGCACTTGGCGGCCTCGGCACGGGCCTGCTTGATCGGCTTGCCCATCTCCGTCGTCATGACGCGGGCGACGTCCTGCGCGTCCTCCTCCAGCAGATCGGCGGCCCGGCGCAGGAGCCGGGCGCGTTCCGCGAAGGACGTGGTCCGGTACGAGCGGAACGTGCGGTCGGCGGTCGCGAGCCGGCGCTCGATCTCCTCCTCGCCCAGGGCCTCGTACGTCTTGAGCGTCTCGCCGTTCGCCGGATTCACCGTCGCGATGGGCATGCCTGACCTCCTGCTCGGGCTGTTCCTCGACCTTCCCGCGCGGCGACGCGCGCCGCAACGCGGGCTCAGCCCGAGTGCTCAGCCAGCCGGTCGAGAAACGCGGTCTGCGCCTTCACGAGCACCGCGCGCGCCCGCTCCAGGCCGCACCACTCGACCCGGTCCAGCTCCGGGAACTCCTGGATCCGCCCCGATCTCGGCGGCCACTCCATCCGGAAGGTCCCCGGCACCACGGTCGCCGGGTCGAGGTCGGCCTCGATCGCCCAGGCCGTGACGATCTTGCCGTTGGTCTGCCGCACCTCACCCAGCGCCACGGCCTCCCCGTCGGGCGGCTCCAGCCCCAGCTCCTCCCGGAACTCGCGGCGCGCCGCCTCCCAGGCGGGCTCGTCCGGCTCGTACTCGCCCTTGGGCACGGTCCACGCGCCCGCGTCCTTCCGCTCGAAGTACGGGCCGCCCATATGGCCCAGCAACACCTCGACGCCGTGCGCGGTGCGGCGGTACAGCAGCAGTCCGGCACTGCGCCTGGGTGTCGTCACCGGGTGACCTCCGGGTGTGCGGCGAGCAGGGTCTCGACCGTATCGGCTTCGGCGGGGGTCTTGTCCTCGCGATAGCGGATCACGCGCGCGAAACGGAGGGTGACACCGGCCGGGTAGCGGGTCGAGCGCTGGAGGCCGTCGTAGGCGATCTCGACGACTAGTTCGGGGCGGACGGTCACACCCCAGCCCTTCTTCTCGACCGCCAGGTCCATCAGCCGCTCGGTCTGCCAGGTCAGCATCGCGTCGGTCATGCCCTTGAACGTCTTGCCGAGCATCGCGAAGCCGCCGTCGGCGGTGCGGGCGCCGAGGTGGAGGTTGGAGAGCTTGCCGGTGCGGCGGCCGTGGCCCCACTCGGCGGCCAGCACCACCAGGTCGAGGGTGTGCACGGGCTTGACCTTCAGCCAGGAGGCACCGCGCCGGCCGGCGCTGTAGGCGGCGTCCAGAGCCTTCAGCACGACCCCTTCGTGGCCCCGGGAGAGCGTGTCGGCGAGGAACCGCTCCGCCTCGGCGAGATCGTCAGGGCCGTGCACGAGGGTGCGCCGGACCCGCATCGGCTCGGGGACGAGCCGGGCCAGTTCGGCGTGGCGGTCGCTGAAGGGCAGGTCCAGGAGGTCCTGGCCGTCGACGGAGAGCGCGTCGAAGAACACGGGCGCGACGGGCACCTGTGCGGCGGCGGTCGCCACGTCCAGCCGCGAGCCGACCCGCCCGGCGGTCTCCTGGAAGGAACGCGGCCGTCCGTCCTCGTCGAACGCGATCACCTCCCCGTCGAGGACGAACCGCTCGCCCCGCAACGCCAGGGCCGCCGCCGTCAGTTCCGGGAGGCGGTCGGTGATGTCGTCGAGGGTCCGGGTGTAGAGGCGTACGTCGGGGCCGTCGCGGTGGACCTGGACGCGGATGCCGTCCAGCTTCTCCTCGACCGCGCAGGCCCCGAGCTTCTGCACCGCCTCCGCGACCGAGGAGGCGCTGTGCGCGAGCATCGGCAGGACCGGCCGCCCCACGGTGAGCCGGAACCCCTCCAGGGCGGGCGGCCCGTCCGCGAGCAGCGCCTGCGCCACCGTCTGGAGCGAGCCGGCGAGCATCACCGCCCTGCGTACGGCGGGGGCGGACGCGCCCGTGGCCGCGGCCAGGCCCTCGACGGCCACCGCGTCCAGGGCACCCTGGCGGACCTCGCCGGTGAGCAGCCCGAACAGGAAGCGCTGCTCGACGTCGGTGGCGGCCGCGAGCAACTCGCCCACCAGACGTCGGCGTTCCGCCTGCGAGCCGGTGCCGGTGACGCCGCCGATCTCCGTGAGGCGGGCGTCGACGTCACGGACGGTGAGAGTGGGGTCGGCGGCGGGGGCGATGTCCTGGTTCAGGAGCTTCCAGCCGATGCCGAGGCGGCCCTGGGGGAGGTGGCCGGCGAGGTAGGGGATGACGATCGGTACGTCCTCGGCGTCGGCCTCCCGGAAGAGTTCGGCGAGCAGGGCGGTCTTGCGGGAGCGGGCCGAGGTGGCGGCTACCTGGTGGGAGAGGTGGGCCAACTGGGCGAACAGCAGCATGCAGCCATGGTCCTACGGAGTTCTGCCGGGCGCCTATTGGGTGGGCGTGCGGGGATGCGTCGGCGGGTGCGGGTGGGTGGGGGCTGGTCGCGCGGTTCCCCGCGCGCCTCGATGGCCCTTCGGGCCGATCGTTCGCGCGGTTCCCCGCGCCCCTCCTTCACGCCGGTCGGTGCCTGTCCAGGTCTGTCATCAGGAGGTCTCCGTTGATCGTGGCTCCTGCTCGGTAGCCGGAGGAGGCCGCGTTGACGACCTGTTCGGAGAAGGCCATGGCGTTGCCCGCCGCCCAGATGCCGGGGATCGAGGTCTGGCCGGTCGCGTCCACCACGGGGTAGGCGCCGAAAGGGGTCTCGTGGAGGTCGGCGCCCAGGTGTTCGAGGAGGGCGGTCTGGGGGAGAGGGCGGGGTGCGGCGAAGAGGACTTGGCGGGGGTGGGTGGTGCCGTCGGCGAGGCGGACGCCGGTGAGGCGGTCCGCCTCGGTCAGCAGGGCCGCCACCTCGCCGGGGACGACCTGGACACCGGCCGCGGCGAGCCGGCGAAGGTCGTCGTCGGAGAGTTCGGTCTCGGGGACGGTGTGCAGGAACAGGGTGACGTCCTTGGACCACTGGGACACCATCAGGGCCTGGTGCACGCTCATGGGGGTGGTGGCGAGCACGCCGAACGCCTGGTCCCGCACCTCCCAGCCGTGGCAGTACGGGCAGTGCAGCACGTCCCGTCCGAAGCGCTCGGCGAGGCCGGGGATCGCCGGGAGTTCGTCCTGGAGGCCGGTGGCGACGACCAGGCGCCGGGCGTGGAAGGTCCGGCCGTCGGCCAGGGTCACGGAGAAGCCGGGATCCTCCGCCTCCTCGTCCCTGGTGACGTCGACCGCCCGGCCCCGGACGAGGTCGACACCGTACCGGGCGATCTCCTCGCGGCCCACGGCCAGGAACTCGCCCGGCGGCATGCCGTCCCGCGACAGATAGCCCTGCATGTGCGCGGCGGGCGCGTTGCGGGGCTCCCCGGCGTCGACGACCAGGGTCCGGCGGCGGGCACGGCCGAGGACCAGGGCCGCGGACAGTCCGGCCGCCCCGCCGCCGATCACGATCACTTCGTACTGCTGGGTCATGGTGACCACCTCCACGGAAAAGGTCACCCGAGAGCTGCCGTATTGACAAACCTCTTTGCCGAAACTGCAATGACCGCATGAGTGAGAACAGCGGCGGGGCGAGCGGGACGGACGAGGTGCTCGCCGGGGTCGGGCCCCGGTTGCGGGCCCTGAGGAAGGACCGTGAGGTGACTCTCGCGGGCCTGTCGGAGGCGACCGGGATCTCCGTGAGCACCCTGTCCCGGCTGGAGTCGGGGCTGCGCAGGCCCAGCCTGGAGCTGCTGCTGCCGATCGCGCGGGCCCATCAGGTGCCGCTGGACGAACTGATCGGGGAGCCGCCCGTCGGTGATCCACGGGTCCGGTCCAAGCCGATCGTGCGGCACGGGCGGACGTACTGGCCGCTCACCCGCCAGCCGGGCGGCCTCCAGGCGTTCAAGGTGCGGATCGAGCCGGAGGGGCAGCAGGTCCCCGAGCCGCGCACCCACGAGGGGTACGAGTGGCTGTACGTGCTCTCGGGGAGGCTGCGGGTGGTGCTCGGTGAGCACGACGTGGTGCTGACCGCCGGGGAGGCCGCCGAGTTCGACACCCGGGTGCCGCACTGGTTCGGGGCGGCGGGCGAGGCGCCGGCGGAGTTCCTCAGCCTGTTCGGGCCGCAGGGGGAGCGGATGCACGTCAGGGCGAAGCCCGCCCGGTCGTGACGCACGCTACTGCCCGCCGACTGTTCCCCGGAGGGCAAGCGACCGCTTAGTATGCGGATGTCAGTCGACCCCGGTCCGACGAAGCTGTCCCGTGGAGGCACCGCATGCAGGCATGGCAAGTGCACGAGAACGGCGAGCCGAGCGAGGTGATGCGGCTCCTGGACGTGGAGCGGCCCACGCCCGGCGACGGCCAGGTCCTGCTGAAGGTGCGCGCCGCGAACATCAACTTCCCGGACGTCCTGATGGCCCGGGGCCACTACCAGGTCCGCCCGCCGCTGCCGTTCACGCCCGGCGTGGAGATCTGCGGCGAGACCGAGGACGGCCGCCGGGTCATCGCCACCCCGGCGCTGCCGTACGGCGGTTTCGCCGAGTACGCCGTGGCGGACGCCGCGGCCCTGCTGCCGGCGCCCGACGCGCTGGACGACGCGGAGGCCGCCGCCCTGCACATCGGCTACCAGACGGGCTGGTTCGGCCTCCACCGCCGGGCCCGCCTCGAAGCCGGGGAGACACTGCTCGTCCACGCTGCCGCAGGAGGGGTCGGCAGCGCGGCCGTGCAGCTCGGAAAGGCGGCCGGCGCCACGGTCATCGGGGTCGTCGGCGGCGCCGACAAGGCCGCCGTCGCCCGGGAGCTGGGCTGCGACGTGGTGGTGGACCGGCGGAGCGAGGACGTCGTCTCCGCCGTGAAGGACGCCACCGGGGGCCGGGGCGCCGACGTGATCTACGACCCCGTGGGCGGCGACGCCTACACGCAGTCGACCAAGGTCGTCGCCTTCGAGGGGCGGATCGTGGTCGTCGGCTTCGCCAGCGGGACCATCCCCAGCCCCGGCCTCAACCACGCCCTCGTCAAGAACTACGCGATCCTCGGCCTGCACTGGGGCCTGTACAACACCAAGAACCCGAAGCTGGTCCAGCACTGCCACGAACAGCTCACCGAACTCGCGGCCCGGGGCGTCGTCAAGCCCCTGGTGAGCGAGCGGGTGCCGCTCGACGGGGCCGCGGCCGCCGTCCAGCGCGTCGCGGACGGTGTCACCACCGGCCGGGTCGTCGTGGTGCCCGCACGGGAGAACGGAGCCGCCGCATGACCGACGCAGCCGAACTGAGGCGCCGCGCCGCCGAGTTGCTGGCCGCGCACCCGCCCGCCACCACCGACCGGCTGGACTTCCTGCGCGCCCGCTTCGACGCCGGGCTCGCCTGGGTGCACTACCCGGTGGGCCTCGGCGGCCTCGGCGCCCCCCGCTCCCTCCAGGCCGTCGTGGACGCGGACCTGGCGGCGGAGGGCGCCCCCGACAACGACCCGCGGCGGATCGGCATCGGCCTCGGCATGGCCGCGCCGACGATCCTCGCCTACGGCACCGAGGAGCAGAAGCGGCGCTTTCTGCGGCCACTGTGGACCGGGGAGGAGGTCTGGTGCCAGCTGTTCAGCGAGCCCGGCGCCGGATCCGACCTCGCCGCGCTCGGCACCCGCGCCGTCCGCGAGGACGGGGGAGACTGGGTGGTCAACGGGCAGAAGGTGTGGACGTCCAGCGCCCATGTCGCCCGCTGGGCCATCCTCATCGCCCGCACCGACCCGGACGTGCCCAAGCACCGGGGCATCACCTACTTCCTCTGCGACATGACCGACCCCGGCATCGAGGTCCGGCCGCTGCGGCAGATCACCGGCGAGGCCGAGTTCAACGAGGTCTTCATCACCGACGTCCGCATCCCCGACTCCCGCCGCCTCGGCGACGTCGGCGACGGCTGGAAGGTCGCCCAGACCACCCTCAACAACGAGCGCGTCGCCATCGGCGGTATGCGGCTGCCCCGCGAGGGCGGCATGATCGGCCCCGTCTCCCGGACCTGGCGCGAACGGCCCGAGCTGCGCACCCACGACCTCCACCAGCGGCTGCTCAAGCTGTGGGTCGAGGCCGAGGCCGCCCGCCTCACCGCCGAGCGGCTGCGCCAGCAGCTCGTCGCCGGACAGCCCGGCCCCGAGGGCGCCGGCATGAAGCTCGCCTTCGCCCGCCTCAACCAGGAGATCAGCGGCCTGGAGGTCGAACTCCGCGGCGAGGAGGGCCTGCTGTACGACGACTGGACCATGCGCCGCCCCGAGCTGGTCGACTTCGTCGGCCGCGACGCCGGCTACCGCTACCTCCGCTCCAAGGGCAACAGCATCGAGGGCGGGACCACCGAGGTCCTGCTGAACATCGTCGCCGAACGCGTCCTCGGCCTGCCCCCCGAGCCGCGCACCGACAAGGACGTCGCCTGGAAGGACCTCGCCCGATGAGCACCCAGCCCGACCTGCTGTACTCGGAGGAGGAAGAGGCCCTCCGCGCGGCCGTGCGCGACCTGCTCGCCGACCACTGCGACGCGCCCGGGGTGATCGCCCGCGTCGAGACGGACGCCCCGCACGACCTCGCGGCGTGGAAGGCGCTCGCCGAGGGCATGGGCCTCGCCGGTCTCCTCGTCCCCGAGGACCGGGGCGGCCAGGGCGCCACCCACCGCGAGGCCGCCGTCGTCCTGGAGGAGCTGGGTCGCGCCGTCGCCCCCGTGCCGTACCTCACGAGCGCGGTCGTCGCCACCGAGGCCCTGCTGGCCTGTTCCGCCGACGACCTGCTCGCCGAGCTGGCCTCGGGCCGCGGGATCGGCGCCCTCGCGGTCGCGCTGAACGTCTCCGCCGGCAGCGCCTACAAGGTCGTACGGTTCGAGGACGGCGCCCTGCACGGCGAGCTGACCGGCATCGCGGACGCGGCCGCCGCCGACGTACTGCTCGTGCCCGCGGACGACGGCGGCCTGTACGCGGTCGACGCCTCCGCCGCGACCATCACCCCGCAGCCGTCCCTGGATCTGACCCGGCCGCTGGCGACGGTCGCGCTCGACGCGGCGCCCGGCCGTCTCCTCGGCGACGCCGAACCCGCCGTACGCCGGGCCCTGCGCGCCGGGGCCGGACTCCTCGCCTCCGAGCAGCTCGGGCTCGCCGAATGGACGCTGACCGAGACGGTCCGCTACCTCAAGGAACGCAAGCAGTTCAACCGGCCCGTCGGCGGCTTCCAGGCGCTCAAGCACCGGCTGGCGCAGCTGTGGCTGGAGGTCGTCAACCTGCGGGCTGCCGCCCGCAACGCGGCCGACGCGCTCGCCACCGGCAGCGACGACACCGACGTGGCGGTCGCCGTCGCCCAGGCGTTCGCCGCGCCCGTGGCCGTCCACGCCGCCGAGGAGGCGCTGCAACTGCACGGCGGCATCGGGATGACCTGGGAGCACCCGGTCCACCTGTACCTCAAGCGGGCCAAGGCCGACGCGATCGCGTACGGCACCGCGGGCGCCCACCGGGAGGCACTGGCCGAACTGGTCGACCTGCGCGCGCCCTGAGTCACCGCCGCGCAGCGTCCGGAAAGCCCGTCCCACCGGGGGCGGGCTTTTCCGTGCGCCCAGCGCGGAGGCGGTGAACGCACGACGGCGGTCCGGCCAACTCCTGCCCCCTGCAGGCTCATCGCGCGGCACGGGACCCCATACTCGCTGGGTTCCCGAACGCCACTCCAGGGAGGCAGAGCATGGCCCTCACCACCCGCCGCGGAGCCCTCACCACCCTCGGCGCCGCCCTCGCCGGCACCCTCACCACGCCCGCCGCGCAGGCGTACGCGGCGGAGGGGCACGGGCACCGCCCGCGACCGCTGTGGCGGGCCCACGCCCACAACGACTACGAGCACCCGCGCCCCCTCCTCGACGCCCTGGACCACCGCTTCGGCAGCGTCGAGGCCGACATCTTCCTCGTGGACGGCCAACTCCTCGTCGCCCACGACCCCGAGGACCTCGACCCGGCCCGCACCCTCGAATCCCTCTACCTCGAGCCGCTCGCCGCCCGCGTCCGCGCCCACCACGGCTCCGTCCACCGGGGCGACCGCAGGCCCCTGCAACTCCTCGTCGACCTCAAGACCGAGGGCTCCTCGACCTACCGGGAACTCGACCGCCGTCTGCGGCGCCACCGGCACCTGTTCACGACGTACGCGCACGGCCGGGTGCACCTCGGGCCGGTGACGGCCGTCGTCTCCGGGGACCGGGCCGCCCGCGTCCCCATGGAGGCGCAGACCGTGCGGCGCGCCTTCTACGACGGCCGGCTCGCGGACCTGGCGAGCCCCACTCCGGCGCCCGCCTCCTTCATCCCGCTGATCTCCGACAACTGGTCGCTGAACTTCACCTGGCGGGGCGTCGGCCCGTTCCCGGACGCCGAGCGGGCCAAACTGCGCGCCCTCGTGTCCACCGCGCACGGGCGCGGTCAGCGCGTGCGGTTCTGGGCGACCCCGGACGTTCCGGGCCCGGACCGGGACGCGCTGTGGGGCGAACTGCTCGCCGCGGGCGTGGACCACCTCAACACCGACGACCTCGCGGGCCTCGCGGCCTTCCTGGACGCCCATCGGGCGTAGGCCCTGTCGTCACATTCCCACCTACCCCGCGACGCCATGCACGCGCTCTCGACGCACCGGGCCCTGACCCGAGTACGTCCAGTACACGGGTC